>NZ_CP063121.1:664863-997295 GCF_014931415.1 Haemophilus parainfluenzae
GCAGGGTGAGTCGGCCCCTAAGGCGAGGCTGAAAAGCGTAGTCGATGGGAAACGGGTTAATATTCCCGTACTTGGATAAACTGCGATGTGGGGACGGAGCAGGTTAGGTTATCGCACTGTTGGATATGTGCGTTTAAGTTGGTAGGTGAGAAGTTTAGGCAAATCCGGACTTCTTTAACACCGAGAGATGATGACGAGGCTCTACGGAGCTGAAGTAACCGATACCACACTTCCAGGAAAAGCCACTAAGCTTCAGGTTTATCTAAACCGTACTGAAAACCGACACAGGTGGTCAGGTAGAGAATACTCAGGCGCTTGAGAGAACTCGGGTGAAGGAACTAGGCAAAATAGCACCGTAACTTCGGGAGAAGGTGCGCCGGCGTAGATTGTAGTCCCTAGCGGGCGAAGGTTGAACCGGTCGAAGATACCAGCTGGCTGCAACTGTTTATTAAAAACACAGCACTCTGCAAACACGAAAGTGGACGTATAGGGTGTGATGCCTGCCCGGTGCTGGAAGGTTAATTGATGGTGTAATCGAAAGAGAAGCTCCTGATCGAAGCCCCAGTAAACGGCGGCCGTAACTATAACGGTCCTAAGGTAGCGAAATTCCTTGTCGGGTAAGTTCCGACCTGCACGAATGGCATAATGATGGCCAGGCTGTCTCCACCCGAGACTCAGTGAAATTGAAATCGCCGTGAAGATGCGGTGTACCCGCGGCTAGACGGAAAGACCCCGTGAACCTTTACTATAGCTTGACACTGAACATTGAATTTTGATGTGTAGGATAGGTGGGAGACTTAGAAGTAGTCACGCCAGTGATTATGGAGTCGTCCTTGAAATACCACCCTTTAACGTTTGATGTTCTAACGAAGATTACGAAACGTGGTCTCGGACAGTGTCTGGTGGGTAGTTTGACTGGGGCGGTCTCCTCCCAAAGAGTAACGGAGGAGCACGAAGGTTTGCTAATGACGGTCGGACATCGTCAGGTTAGTGCAATGGTATAAGCAAGCTTAACTGCGAGACAGACAAGTCGAGCAGGTACGAAAGTAGGTCATAGTGATCCGGTGGTTCTGAATGGAAGGGCCATCGCTCAACGGATAAAAGGTACTCCGGGGATAACAGGCTGATACCGCCCAAGAGTTCATATCGACGGCGGTGTTTGGCACCTCGATGTCGGCTCATCACATCCTGGGGCTGAAGTAGGTCCCAAGGGTATGGCTGTTCGCCATTTAAAGTGGTACGCGAGCTGGGTTTAGAACGTCGTGAGACAGTTCGGTCCCTATCTGCCGTGGGCGTTGGAGAATTGATTGGGGCTGCTCCTAGTACGAGAGGACCGGAGTGGACGCACCACTGGTGTTCCGGTTGTGTCGCCAGACGCATTGCCGGGTAGCTAAGTGCGGAAGAGATAAGTGCTGAAAGCATCTAAGCACGAAACTTGCCAAGAGATGAGTTCTCCCTGTTTTTAAGACAGTAAGGGTTGTTTAAGACTAAGACGTAGATAGGTCTGGTGTGTAAGCGGTGCGAGCCGTTGAGCTAACAGATACTAATTGCCCGAGAGGCTTAACTATACAACGCTCAAGGGTTTTGGGTGTTGGGTAAGACGAGACGAAACTCAGAGACGAAAGAGAAAGTTTTGAGGTTAAATCAGCTTGTTTGGTTGTGAGACACTAGAGATAGTGAGAGCAGAATAGAGAAAAGTTATTAAAGGAATAATCCTGGCGGCGATAGAGCGGTGGTCCCACCTGACCCCATACCGAACTCAGAAGTGAAACGCCGATGCGCCGATGGTAGTGTGGGGCTTCCCCATGTGAGAGTAGGACACCGCCAGGTACTTTTTATTTTGTTAGTTTATTTTTAGAGTAAATTAACAAAATAAAAATTTTGGCAGCAACAGTGCAATGGACCCACCTGAATCCATATCGAACTCAGAAGTGAAACATTGTTACGCCGATGGTAGTGTGGGGCTTCCCCATGTTAGAGTAGGTCACTGCCAATCATACCTCATTTAGCGGAGTGGTAGTTCAGCTGGTTAGAATACCTGCCTGTCACGCAGGGGGTCGCGGGTTCGAGTCCCGTCCATTCCGCCAATTCTTAATACCAATAGGGGCGTAGTTCAATTGGTAGAGCACCGGTCTCCAAAACCGGGTGTTGGGAGTTCGAGCCTCTCCGCCCCTGCCATTATTCCATATCAATTTATCTTTAATTTTTATAAGAATATTGTCTATTTTGCTATTCGTTTTATACTAATTGCATTTTAGTGTTTCAGAGATATTCTTATGCGTTATTCTATTCAAGATTTTATTCAATTAATTGCACAATTACGTAATCCTGATGGCGGCTGTCCTTGGGATCTTAAACAAAATTATGACTCCATGATTCCTTGTTTAACTGAAGAAACTTATGAAGTCATTGATGCCATCCAAAAGAAAGATATTGCTAATTTAAGGGAAGAGCTTGGTGATCTTTTATTACAGATAGTATTTTTCAGTCAGCTTGCTTCAGAGGATGGTTATTTCACATTTGATGATGTCCTTAATGATGTTTCTGAAAAGATTGTACGTCGCCATCCTCATGTATTTGGTGATGCAACAGCTGGAAATGAAGAAGAAGCTTTAGCCCGTTGGAACAGCATCAAAGCACAAGAAAAATCAGCTCAAAAGCAACAGTCTATTTTAGATAATGTTCCAAATGCTTTTCCTGCATTGTTAAGAGCACAGAAAATTCAAAAACAGTGTTCAAAGATTGGATTCGATTGGAATGAACTTGAGCCTGTATTTGCTAAAATTGAAGAAGAATTGAAGGAAGTACGAGATGAGGTCAACCAAACACCTCGCAATCAAGAAAGAATAGAAGAGGAAATTGGGGATTTATTTTTTGCGACAGTCAATTTGTCTCGTCACCTTAAATGTAACGCAGAAGAGGCTTTACGTAAGGCAAATAATAAATTTGAACAACGTTTTCGCAAAGTTGAAGGAAAAGCATTAGAACGAGGCGTATCACTTAAAGATCTTTCTTTAATCGAAATGGATATTCTGTGGGATGAAGTGAAAAAAGAAGAAAAATAACCGAAATGGCAGAGGGTGTTTTCCTCTGCCATTTTTTATTTTATGGAATGGATAAGTAACATATAAGCGCTGATTACTAATAAAATAATACCTAATAGTTTTTTGACTAAGTGCGGTGATAATTTACCTCGGATTTTCATTGAGAAAAATCCGGTTACAAAAGCACTTAGCACAACAATAATCACAATCGAAAAATTGACATAACCAATTTGCCAACCAAAGTGATAAGTCGAGCTTTTTGAAAGATAGCCATAAAGGCTACCTAACCCTCCAATAAACATCATCGCATTGGTATAAGGGGCAATTTGATGGGCTTTAACGGATTTTAATTGTCCAATTAAAGGCGCCATAATTGAGCCACCTCCAATGCCGGTCATGCCAGCAATAAATCCGCCTATAGTTGAAAGACCGATTCCTTTAATCGTGTCATCCGCTGTAGATTGCTGAATTATTGCAGTTTCTTTACTAAAAATAGTACGAATTGCTAATAGGGAAAGTGTGATAACAAACACACTGATGATGGCAATATCAGGTACATAAAAACTGGATTCGAATCCTAGCTGCACACCAATAATCATTCCCACAGACCAAATGAGCATCGCTTTGTAATTAATCGATACTTTTTGTTTGTAAAAATAAATTAAGTTAATAAAGGATGACCCCATGACAATCGTCAATGATGTTGCAGCAATCATTTGTAAAGGGAATTGTGGGAATAAGGTGTAGAGAATAGGTACCATCAATACGCCGCCACCAATGCCAAAAATAGCGGACATTATATTTGTCATCACACCACATAAAATTAAAATAAAAATTAACTGTAAACTCATTTCAAACTCCTTTTTTGTGGGAGTACGGCATTATTATTCTTTTGGATAAATAAATAATTTATGATCTTGCTCATAATTATCTATAAAAACAGACTTTATTTTAATTTTGTGATCCTTCTCACACAATCAGTATGACAATTATCATATGCTCTTTATACACCTAGCAGTAGTCTATAAATGGATATTAATAATGGCTTCTACAAGGAGGAGCGTATGCTATTAACGGTTTCGAGTTTCCTCATCGTAACAGTTTTGGTAGCCTATATTTCATGGCTACGGACGAAAAACGATGATTTAACCACCTCGAAAGGTTATTTCTTAGCGGGACGAGGATTAAGCGGTATTGTGATTGGTTGCTCAATGGTTTTAACTTCACTTTCTACTGAGCAATTGATTGGGGTGAATGCCGTTTCTTATCAAAACAACTTTTCTATTATTGCGTGGACAGTGCCAACTGTGATTCCGCTTTGTTTCTTGGCAATTTATATGTTGCCGAAATATTTGCGTAACGGTTATACCACCATTCCTGAGTTCTTTGAGAATCGCTTTGACCGTCAAACACGTTTGATTATGTCTGGATTATTCTTAGTCTTCTATCTTTTAATCGTGATTCCTACCGCACTTTATACTGGGGCGATTGCCTTTAATAAAATCTTCAATCTAGAAACGATCTTCGGATTAAGCTATGCACAGGCAATTGTCTATACCGTGATTGCTATCGGTGTAGTGGGTGCGATTTATGCAATTTTTGGTGGCTTAAAAGCGGTGGCAGTTTCCGATACTATCAATGCCGTAATTTTAGTGATTGGTGCATTGCTTGTGCCTGTATTTGCATTGCTTTATTTAGGTAATGGTAGCATTTCTGAAGGCTTGAATATTATCACCACCACTCACGTTGAAAAATGGAACGCCATTGGTAGCTCAACAGATTCTACTCCTTGGCCAACAATTTTTACCGGTATTATGGTTGTTCACTTCTTCTATTGGACAACGAACCAAGCCATCGTACAACGTTGTTTAGGGGCGAAGGATTTAGCATCGGGTCAAAAAGGGATTTTAATTGCAGCACTTTTCCTACTCACATTACCGATTATTCTTAATTTACCGGGTTTATTGAGTTTCCATATTTTAGGTGAAGGCTTAAATCCAATTGATACATCTTATCCATTGTTGGTTAATAAAGTGATGCCGACTGCATTGCAAGGCTTCTTTATTGCGGCACTTTTCGGTGCAATTTTAAGTACCTTTAACTCATTCTTAAACTCTGCAGCGACCATTTATTGTAAAGACTTATTACCATCTATCAGTAAAAAACAACGCACCGATCAAGAATTGATCGTCTATGCGAAAAAAGTCTCTACCATTATGGCGATTGTGACCATGATTATTGGACCGCTTTTGATGTTCGGTACAGATGGTATTTTCTTAATCACTAAACGCTTTGCTGGTTTTGTGAATATTCCGATTGTTGCGCTATTTGCTGTTGGTTTATTTAATAAAACAGTTTCTGGCTTGGCTGCACGTATTGCCTTACTTGTACACGTGGTACTTTATTTCAGTATTGTTTGGGTCTTCAATGTGAAAATCAATTTCGTGTATGTAATGGGCGGATTATTCGTATTTGATGTTGTTTTCATGTTGATTCTAGGTCAATTCTTAAAACGTGAACCTTATGTGGAAAATACCATCAATAAAGGCGATGTAGACTTAACCAATTGGAAATACATTAAAGTAACATCTGTTTCATTAATTCTTGGTTTAATTGCGCTTTATGCATTCTTATCACCAATTGGTATTGCTTCACCAGATGGCAATCCAATGTTAGTGTTGGAAGTATATGCGGTATTACAACTCATCGTGTTGATTGTCTTTAGACCAAAAAATGAAAAAACAGAACATCAATTACATCTTTCTAACCAACATTAAGCAGTCGGGCGTACATCACGTACGCCCTTAAAATAGATAAGGATTGTGTATGAACATTATCTATATTTTACTCGACCAAGTGCGAAAAGATATGTTGGGGGCTTATGGTCACCAGATCGTTAAAACCCCGAATATTGACCGTCTAGCTAAAGATGGCGTACGTTTTAATAATGCTTTTACGCCCGCTTCCGTTTGTGGGCCCGCTCGGACTTCGCTCTTTACCGGTTTAATGCCATCTACACATGGCATCATTCGTAATGGTGAAAAAGGCGGTACAGGTGAAGTGAGTGAAGCCGTTCCAAATATTGGTAAACTAGACGGCTATAACACCTATGTTGTGGGGAAATGGCACGTGGGTACAAAATCCGTGCCAGAAGATTATGGCATTAAAGGGCATAACTTTGATGGCTATGGTTATCCGGGCAGTGGTGTGTATAAAAATTTAGTGTTCAACCAACCACCGACACATTCCAATCGTTATAAAGAATGGTTAGATGAAAAAGGTTATGAGATTCCAGAAGTGAGTCGTGCTTATTTCGGGGATAACCCACATTTGCGTGTACAAGAACTTTGTGGTTTGCTTTCAGGCACAAAAGAACAAACCATCCCATATTTCATCATTGATGAAGCGAAAAGTTATATTAGTGAATCACTTGCTGAAAATACACCGTTCTTTACATGGATTAATTTCTGGGGACCGCATACGCCTTGTATCGTGCCAGAACCTTATTATTCCATGTATCGAAAAGAAGATGTGGTACTAGATGAAAGCTTCTTCAAGCCACTAGAAGGCAAACCAGGACACTATCGTACCATCTCTAAAATGTGGGGGATGTGGGAAGCGAGCGAAGATCATTGGAAAGAAGTCATCACAAAATTCTGGGGCTATATTACTTTAATTGATGATGCGATTGGCGAGTTGTTCACTTTTTTGGAAAACAAAGGCATTTATGACCGCACTTTTATTGTGGCAACCGCTGATCATGGTGATGCGATGGGCGCTCATCGAATGATTGAAAAAGGGGAGTTTATGTTTGATACCACTTACAACATTCCGATGATTATTAAAGACCCAAATTCAAACCGCGTTAATCAACAAGATGATAACCTTGTCTATCTCCATGATTTAACCTCAACAGTTTACGATCTCGCTCATCAGCCTATTCCTCAAGCTTTTGAAGGGGAAAGTATTTTACCGATCGTTCGTCAACATCAAGATAATCAACGCAAAGGGATATTGGCTCAGTTAGCAGGGCATTTCGTTTACTTTGAACAACGCATGTGGCACCGTAAAGATTATAAATTAGTGTTTAATGCTTCGGACATTTGTGAGCTTTATGATGTGAAAAACGATCCGGCTGAAATGCATAATTTGTTCTACAAGCCAGAATATGAAGCGGTCAAAAAAGAGATGCTGGAAGAAATGCGTCAAGAAATGAAACGCTTAAATGATCCATTAGAAAATTGGGTATATCGGATTATAAACGAAGTGTAAAACCAATAAAAAATTGACCGCACTTTTAAGGGACGATTATGGAAAATTGCGCAATCAAGCCTACTGAATTGTCACATTGTCAGTTTACTGAGCTGCATCACTTGCCGAAAGGTTCCTTCTTGTATCAACAAGGTGAGTCAGCACATGAATTTTATTATGTGCAAGCAGGCTTGGTTGGCTTATTTCATACCCTTGAAAATGGCAAGGAAAGCTTAGTGCGATTATATTCCAAGGGGGATTATTTTGGTTTTCGAACTTTGTTTTCGATGGCGGATAAACATTATCATTGCAATGCAAAAGTCTTAATTGATGCGGAGATTACTCGCATCAAACCTAATGTAGTGAGTGAATTTTTCACGCATAATACAGTGATGAGCCAATGTTTATTACAGATTTTGGCAGATGAACTACGCGAAGCAGAAGAACGTTTGGCAAAAAGTGCCTATTTGCGGACCTTAGATCGCGTGATGGATAGTTTGTATTTTCTCAAACAACATTTTCCTGATTATAATTGGACATATCGTGAAATTGCAGAATATGCCGGCTGTGAAACTGAAACCGCGATTCGTATTGCAAAAGAACTCAAACAAAATGGCGCATTAGACCGAATATCAGGTCGCAAATGATGTTATAACAAAGGATGGTTGATGTCTGTTTTTCCACCACAAGCTCATTTTCACTTAATGGCGAAACCAAGCAGTTTTCACTGTAACATTCAGTGTGAATATTGCTTTTATTTGGAAAAATCAGAACAGTTTGGGCAACATGCGCCTTTTATGTCGAAAGACACCTTAAAACATTACGTCAAAAACTATATCCAATCTCATGCTGGTAATGTGGTTGAATTTGCTTGGCAAGGGGGGGAGCCGACTCTCTTAGGCTTAGATTTTTATAAACAAGCCATTGAATATCAGCAGGAATTTGCTCAAGGCAAACAGATTACAAACGCCTTTCAAACCAATGGTATTGCTCTTAATCAGCAATGGGCTGCATTTTTCAAACAACATCATTTTCTCATTGGGCTTTCTATTGACGGTTTAAGTGCTGTGCATAATCGTTATCGTATTTCGGGTAACGGTAATCCCACTTTTGAAAAAGTCGTCAAAGCGTTAAATCTGCTACAAGAATATGGTGTGGAATTTAACACCTTAACCGTCATTAACGATCAAAACTGGCAAAAAGGAAGAGAAACCTATTTAGCTCTCAAACAGCTTGGTTCAACTTATATGCAGTTTATTCCTATCGTCGAACGTCATACCCAAACACAATCAGTAACCGATTTTTCAATACCATCAGAAGGCTACGGACAATTTCTTGTGGATGTCTTTCATGAATGGTATGCTCATGATGTGGGAAAAGTTTATGTGTCGCAGTTTGATAATTTGCTAGGACAATGGCTCGGTTATCCTTCCACAACTTGCGTTCATCAACCCACTTGCGGTCAATCTCTTGTCACAGAAGCCAATGGTGATGTGTATGCTTGCGACCATTTTGTGTATCCCGAGTACAAGATGGGGAATTTAACTCAGCAACCTTTAACGGAGATTGTACTTTCCAATAAACAGCAACAATTTGGTTTAGAAAAATCACAAAAATTGACCGCACTTTGTCGGCGTTGCGAGTTTCGTAAACTCTGTTATGGCGGCTGCACGAAACATCGTTTTATTTCTCTCGAAAATGAACCTAATCCACATAATTATTTATGTGCCTCTTACCGTTATTTCTTTGAGCAAACGGCACCTTATATGCAAGCCATGGCTCGTCAAATTTGGTTACATCCATCCGCTGCTTAAGGTAGAATGGTGTCTTTCTATTTTACTTTTTAATTGATATGAATCCTTGGACATTACTCGCTATCTCTATTTGCCTTGAAATCGTGGCAATGAATTTATTAAAAGTCAGTGATGGCTTTACCAAGCTTTTACCCACCGTTGGTTCATTAGCGCTATATGCCATTTCGTTTTATTTTGTCTCCATTGTTTTCCGAACCCTTTCCGTGGGCTTGGTTTACGCCATTTGGTCGGGCGTTGGTATTGTTCTGACCGCTATTGTGGCATATTTCGCATTTGGTCAGAAAATTGATACCGCTGGGCTGATAGGTATGGCGTTGATTATCAGTGGTGTTTTAGTGATTAACTTGTTTTCTCAAACAGGGCATTAATCCTCCAAATGAAATGTGATCAAGCTCACAAATTTTATTTTTCTTCAAAATAAAATTATGTAAGCAATCTATTCACCGCTATAATTCTCCGGCATTTTTAACCGCACTTTGTGCAACTTTAAAGGAAATTCTATGAAAAAATTACTTTGTTCATTATTTGCGCTTTCTGCTGTTAGCACAGCAATGGCACAAGAAGTGAATATTAAATTATTAGGGACCTCAGATGTTCACGGTCGTATCGTACCTTGGAGTTATGGTGCAGACGTAGAGGACAAATCTGGTTCTTATGCACAAATTGCAACTTATGTGAAAGATGTGCGTAAAAATAATAAGAACGTGGTGTTAGTGGAAGTCGGTGATGCGATCCAAGATAACCAAATCGATGTGTTCGCAAAAGATAAAAAATATTACAAAGATCACCCAATTCCAAAAGTATTAAACGAAATGAATTATGATATTTTCGTATTGGGTAACCACGAGTTTAACTTTGGGATGAAAGCATTAGATGAAATCCTAAAAGATATCAAAGCGAAAAAATTAACCGCAAACTTCTATCATAAGAAAAATGACAAACGTTATATCGATGCGACAACCATCATCGAAAAAGATGGCGTGAAGTTAGGGATTATTGGTTTAAGTACCCCAATGTCAGCAAAATTTGAAGAAGATACGGGCAACTTAAAAGACATGAAATTTACTTCGCCGACAGAAGAAGCACGTACACAAGTTGAGAAATTAAAAGCAAAAGGCGTGGATGCGATTATTGCGGTGACCCACATGGGTATCGATAATGAAAACAATATTCCTGATACTGGTATGCGTGATGTCATCAATGCAGTAGATGGTATTGATGTGGTTATCGCGGGTCACATGCACAAAGATGTACCAAGTGAAACCATTAAAAACACATTAATCACTGAACCACACCGTTACGGTACTGTGGTATCTGAAGTGGATTTAACTTTTGATATCAACGATAAAAAAGAAGTGAAATTGGTTAAGAAAGAATCCAAAACCGTTCCAGTTAAAGCACTTGAAGCAGATAAGAAAATTGTGGAAATCTACAAACCTTATCACGAGAAATTACGTGAGTTAAACAACGTAGTAATCGGTCAAACAGCGAATGAAATGGTACCTCAAGAAACTAAACACGGTGTATCTGCTGCATTCTCAAAAGATACCGGTTTATCTTCATTCATTAATGATGTTGAACAACATTACAGCGGTGCAGATGTGGTGACTTTCTCTTTCGACCATCAAAAAGCCCGTATGGATAAAGGTGACATCAAGAAAAAAGACATCATCTTTAACTATCGTTATGCAGGCGGTGATGTCACCGTTTATGAATTGACCGGTAAACAATTGAAAGAATATATGGAATGGTCTGCGAACTACTTCGATACCATCCAACCAGGTGATACTGAATACCGTTACAATGCGGAACGTAAAAAATCAAAATATGTGACTTACGACATTTTCGGTGGCGTAAATTACAAAATTGACTTACGTAATCCAAAAGGTAGCAAAATCGTTGATTTAACCCTTGCTGACGGTAAACCAGTGACAGATGATATGAAATTAAAAGTGGGCATGAACTCATATCGTTTCGCTCAATTAAACGGTAAAGGTGGCATTTGGGAAGGTCAAAAAATCCCAGTACTTTGGGAATCTAAAGTCGCAATGGGCCGTGAAAAAGGCACGATCCAAAATATGATGATCGATTACATCACCAATGTGAAAAAAGGCAAAATCGATGGTCAATCTCACAACCGTTGGGAAATCATTGGATTAAACTAATCGCTCATTTTAAAATACGATAATAACCAACCGCACTTTGAGGCAATTGAATCAAGTGCGGTTATTTTTTTCTTTGTTTTCAGCTAAAACTTGTAAATAATCAAGGTAAAATTAAGCCTAACGTAGTAAACTACAAGGACTTTTATCCTTTAGGAGATGACAAATGAAACCTTATTTAATCGCCCCTTCTATCCTTTCTGCAGATCTTGCTCGTCTTGGTGATGATGTGCAAAACGTGTTGAATGCCGGTGCGGATGTGATTCATTTTGATGTAATGGATAATCACTATGTGCCGAATTTAACCTTTGGCCCAGCCGTGTGTAAAGCTTTGCGAGATTATGGGATTAAAGCACCTATTGACGTGCATTTAATGGTGAAACCAGTCGATCGTATTATTCCTGATTTTGCCAAAGCAGGTGCAGATTACATTACGTTTCATCCTGAAGCCAGTGAACATATTGACCGCTCTCTACAACTCATTCGTGATCACGGCTGTAAAGCGGGTTTAGTGTTTAATCCTGCCACACCATTAAGTTATTTGGATTATGTATTAGATAAAGTGGATGTAATTTTGTTAATGTCCGTGAATCCAGGCTTTGGTGGACAATCCTTTTTACCTTCAACATTGAAAAAATTACAACAAGCTCGTCGTCTGATTGATGAAAGCGGTTTAGACATTCGTTTAGAAGTTGATGGTGGGGTAAAAGTGGATAATATTGCAGAAATCGCCGCCGCCGGTGCAGATATGTTTGTGGCAGGCTCAGCGATTTTTGGTAAACCAGATTATAAACAAATCATTGATCAAATGCGTATGCAATTAGCGTCAGTAAAATAAAAGGTAGTAGTAATGAAGACTCAATTTAAAGTTATCGGTTTTGATTTAGATGGTACGCTCGTGAATAGCTTGCCGGATTTAGCCTTATCAGTGAACTCAGCATTAGCGGATTTTGGTTTTGCACCAGCATCAGAAGCACAGGTTTTAACTTGGATTGGCAATGGCGCACCCGTATTAATTGCGCGCGCGTTAAAATGGACGGAAGAGCAAACAGGTAAGACATTCTCTGAGGCTGAAATCGAGCAAGTGAAAGAGCGTTTTAATGTGCATTATGCTGAAAATCTTTGCAATGTGAGTCGTTTATATCCAAATGTAAAAGAAACATTGGAAACCTTAAAGGCTCGTGGTTATACCTTGGCCGTAGTAACAAATAAACCCACTCGCCATGTTCAGCCTGTATTGGCGGCATTTAGCATCGATCATTTATTCAGTGAAATGCTTGGTGGACAATCATTACCGGCGATTAAACCACATCCAGGCCCATTGTATTATTTATGCGGTAAATTTGGTGTAGAACCTCGCCAAGTGTTATTTGTAGGTGACTCTCGAAATGACATTCTCGCGGCACATTCAGCAGGTTGTCCAGCTGTGGGATTAACTTACGGATACAACTATAATATCCCAATTGCTGAATCAAACCCTGATTGGGTGTTTGACGACTTTGCGAAGTTATTAGAGATTCTTTAATTCATCTTAAAGCGTAAAGTGCGGTCAAAAATGACCGCACTTTTTCTTAAACCTCCCACCAAATCAACGCCCATTTGCGTTGTCCGTGTTTTATCGGTTCATTATTTATTTGTTTTTGTTGATAGAATTGGGTTAAATCTTGTTTTTCTTTTTCGGTGAGATTGCCGAGAGAAAATTCCACAGAATTTAATAAATCCTCAAAGGTTTCACCTTGGAAATGACCTGATTCGGTTTCAATAAAACTGACATTCGCGTGAATACCTTTTTGGTAAAGGCGATTAACTAAATAAATATAAGTTGGAAAGCCCACATCATCACGGCCAATGGCTTCAAATACGCCTTCATCGAGAAAATGACGTTTGGTCACTGAGGTTAAAAAGACGCGTTTTTTAGCCTTGCTTTGCAGCTTTTCAATCATGTCATCCAAATCATCAACCAGCGTAGAACGAGAGGCGAGTATTACATCGGCTTGAGGCACATCATCCCAGTTATCGGACCATGATTTATGTAGAAGGGTAATATTATTCAGTTGATGCTTTTCTTTGTATTGCTGCACCATATCCAACATCCCTTGGCTGTAATCGAGAGCATACACAGCTTGACATTGTTGTGCTAAAGGAATCACAAACGTGCCGGGGCCACAGCCAATATCTAACACCGTTTCATCAGGTTGCACATTCATGACTTTAAGCAATGTCTCGTTATAACGGCTTGGTTTACCCACTAAATTCTCAGCCATTTTAGGCGCTTTTTTATCCCACTTTGTCGCTGGAAGATTATAGTGATTACAGGCTTTCAGATGTTGTTGATAGAGATCGTTGAAATTGATGTCATTGATGATCATAGTGGTGCCCCAAAGTGCGGTTAGTTTTCGGATTGTTTTTAAATTGCTTGATGATTATATGCTTTCTCCCACTTAAAATCATTTGAAAATGATTGACGCAAACGTTTTCGTTTTGGCGTATTTTCCTTTATAATAGCCCGCGATTTTCATCTCAAACACAACTCAAAGGTACCCGTATGTTTCAAACTTTTCGTGGCTCACCCGCCCTTTCTGAATTCCGTATTCAAGGTTTAATGCAAAAATTCCAACAAAATCAATTACCGGTAAAATCGGTTTACGCGGAATATTTGCATTTTGTGGAATTAAATCGACCGCTTGTTAGCGAGCAGGAAGCAAAACTAAAAGCATTGTTACATTACGGTCCAACCTTGGCAGAACATGATGCCAAAGGTGAAACCTTTATCGTGATTCCACGTGTTGGCACGATTTCTTCTTGGTCTTCTAAAGCGACGGACATTGCGCATAACTGTGGTTTAAATGAAGTAGAGCGCATTGAGCGTGGTTTGGCGTATTATTTTGAGTTAAGCCAACCGCTTGATGAAAAAACAACTGAAAAATTGACCGCACTTTTACACGACCGAATGATGGAAACCGTGGTGCGCAATCCGCAAGATGCGGAGATCTTATTCCGCCATCAAGATCCGAAACCGTTTAAAACGGTGGATATTTTAAAAGGCGGACGTGAAGCTTTGGTGACAGCCAACGTAGAATTAGGTTTGGCACTGGCAGAAGATGAAATTGATTATTTGGTGGAAAACTTCACCCAATTAGGGCGAAATCCGCACGATATTGAACTTTATATGTTCGCGCAAGCCAACTCTGAGCACTGTCGCCATAAAATCTTTAATGCGGATTGGATTATTGATGGCAAAAAACAGGATAAATCCCTGTTTAAAATGATTAAAAATACCTTTGAGAAAACCCCTGATTTCGTGCTTTCAGCCTATAAAGATAATGCTGCAGTAATGGAAGGCTCAAAAGTCGGCCGTTTCTTTGCGGATCAAGATGGGCAATATCGCTATCACAATGAAGATGCACATATCTTAATGAAAGTGGAAACCCACAACCACCCAACCGCAATTTCGCCATTCCCAGGGGCAGCAACAGGTTCAGGCGGTGAGATTCGTGATGAAGGTGCAACGGGTCGTGGTGCAAAACCAAAAGCAGGTTTAACCGGTTTCTCTGTATCAAACCTTATCATTCCAAACTTTGAACAGCCTTGGGAAAATCCGCTCTCCAAGCCAAACCGTATTGCATCAGCCTTAGATATTATGATTGAAGGTCCATTAGGTGGCGCTGCATTTAACAATGAATTTGGTCGCCCTGCGTTATTGGGTTATTTCCGTACCTATGAAGAGAAAGTTAATAGCTTCAATGGCGAAGAAGTGCGTGGTTATCATAAACCAATTATGTTAGCGGGTGGTATTGGCAACATTCGTGGCGAACACGTTCAAAAAGGTGAAATTCCAGTCGGTGCGAAATTGATCGTATTAGGTGGCCCAGCAATGAACATCGGCTTAGGCGGTGGCGCAGCGTCTTCGATGGACAGCGGGAAATCAAAAGAAGATCTGGATTTTGCCTCTGTGCAACGTGAAAACCCAGAAATGGAACGCCGTTGCCAAGAGGTGATTGACCGCTGCTGGCAATTAGGTGATGAAAACCCAATTCTCTTTATTCACGATGTGGGCGCAGGTGGTTTGTCTAACGCCATGCCTGAATTAGTACACGATGGCGAACGTGGTGGTAAATTTGATTTACGCTCCATCCTTTGCGATGAAAAAGGCATGTCGCCATTAGAAATTTGGTGTAACGAATCGCAAGAACGTTATGTCTTAGCGGTTGCGCCAGAAAAACTCGAATTATTTACCGCACTTTGTGAACGTGAGCGAGCGCCGTTTGCGGTCATTGGTGAGGCAACGGAAGAGAAACATTTAACCTTGCACGATAGCCATTTCGACAATAACCCAATTGATTTGCCAATGAATGTGTTATTAGGCAAAACCCCGAAAATGACGCGTGAGGTTTCGTCAAAAACTGTCGAAAATCGACCGCTTGCAATGGAAAATATTCAATTAAAAGAAGCCTTCCATCGCGTATTACGTTTACCGGTGGTGGCAGAAAAAACCTTCTTAATCACCATTGGCGACCGTTCGGTAACCGGTATGGTGGCGCGTGATCAAATGGTCGGCCCGTGGCAAATTCCCGTGTCTGATGTGGCCGTCACAACCGCTTCATTAGACAGCTATCACGGCGAAGCCATGGCAATGGGCGAACGTGCACCAGTAGCGTTATTAGACTTTGGTGCATCTGCACGTTTAGCGGTGGCTGAATCCATTACCAACATTGCGGGCACCAACATTGGTGATGTTAAACGCATTAAACTGTCTGCAAACTGGATGTCTGCGGCAGGTCATGGTGGTGAAGATGCCGGCTTATATGAAGCGGTGAAAGCGGTAGGTGAAGAACTTTGCCCGGCATTAGGCATTACCATTCCAGTGGGTAAAGACTCTATGTCGATGAAAACCACTTGGGAAGAAAATGGCGAGAAAAAATCCGTTACCGCTCCGCTTTCTTTAGTGATTTCATCTTTTGCGCGCGTGGAAGATGTACGTAAAACCGTGACACCACAATTACGCACAGACAAAGGCGCTAGCCGCTTATTGTTGATTGATTTAGGAGAAAGAAAAAATCGCTTAGGCGCGACCGCACTTGCGCAAGTGTATAAACAATTAGGTGACAAACCAGCCGATGTGGTGAACGTAGCCAAACTGAAAAACTTCTTCGATGCAATCCAAGCATTAGTAGCAGAACGTAAATTATTGGCTTACCACGACCGTTCAGACGGTGGTTTAATTACCACGCTTGCAGAAATGGCGTTTGCGGGTAACTGTGGCGTGGATGTGGATATTTCTGCCTTAGGTGACAATGACTTAGCCGTGTTATTCAACGAAGAATTAGGTGTGGTGATCCAAGTATCAGAAAGCGAATTAAGCGCTGTGCGTGAGGTATTAAAAGCCCATGACTTGCTTGGCTTAACTTATGAACTTGGTTCTGTAAGCTTAGAAGATCGTTTTGAAATCACGCGCGGTAGCAAAAAATTATTAAGTGAAAAACGCTCTGAATTACGCGGTATTTGGGCAGAGCTTACTCACCAAATGCAACGCTTACGTGATAATCCAGAATGTGCCGACCAAGAATTTGAAGCGAAAAAAGTAACAAATAATAAAGGTTTATCTGCTCACTTAACTTATGATGTGAATGAGGATATTGCTGCACCTTATATCAGCAAAGGTGTGAAACCAAAAGTAGCCGTATTGCGTGAACAAGGCGTAAACAGCCATGTTGAAATGGCAGCCGCGTTTGATCGCGCTGGCTTTGCGGCGATTGATGTTCACATGAGCGATTTAATGGCAGGCCGTTACAACTTAAACGACTTCAACGCGATGGTGGCCTGTGGTGGTTTCTCTTACGGTGATGTATTAGGCGCAGGTGGCGGCTGGGCGAAATCCATTTTATTTAACCCACAATTACGCGATCAATTCAGCCAATTCTTCGCCAATGAAAACACCCTTTCATTAGGTGTATGTAACGGTTGTCAATTTATCTCCACTCTTGCGGAAATCATCCCTGGTGCAGAAAATTGGCCACGTTTCGTGCGTAATAAGTCAGAACGTTTTGAAGCCCGTGCTGCGATGGTGAAAATCAACGACACCAACTCATTGTGGTTTAAAGGCATGGCAGGTTCACATATGCCGATTGCAGTTTCTCATGGCGAAGGTCGCGTAGAATTCAAAACACCTGAGAATTTGACCGCACTTCAAGCGCAAAACTTGATTGTGGCACAATATATCGACAGCCATTTGAATGTAACTGAAACTTACCCTGCTAACCCGAATGGTTCGGCATTGGGGATTACTGCCATTTCTAACGTCGATGGTCGTATTGCCGCGATGATGCCACACCCAGAACGTGTATTCCGTGCCGTGAGCAACTCATGGTATCCAGAAGATTGGTCTGAAGATGGTGCTTGGATGCGAATTTTTAGAAACGCGAGAGTGAATTTTAAATAATGTGAGATTGCTCACAGAAAATTAATTAAAAATAAGAGATACTATTAAATTGGTATCTCTTTTTTATTGCATAACCTGAGTAATAAAAAAATGCCAACAATATTAGAGAGTAATATTGTTAATGTTTATATAAAAATTCTTGGGCATTATGCCCGTAATATCAATTGAACTATATGAGGAGTTCTACATGAGTGCATTAGTTACATTGCTAGCTAATATTGTTGCGCCATTGCAACGTCAATTTATTAACTTTATCCGCATTGCGATTTGTGTTGTGATGGTTTGGATTGGAGGTTTAAAAGTTTGCCAATATGAGGCAGATGGTATCGCACACTTTGTGTCAAATAGTCCTTTCTTAAGTTTCCTTTACAAAAACGGTGCAAATGAAGTGACAAATGATAAGGGTGTTTTAGTGAAAGAATATACCTTATATAAAAATCCTGAAGGCAAAATGGTCGCAAAAAATATCGAATGGCATAAAGCCAACGGCACCTATACCGCTTCTTATATTATTGGTGCAATCATTGTGACAATTGGTATTTTAGTATTAGCGGGAATTTGGTCTCCAACATTAGGTTTATTCGGAGGCTTACTCACGTTTGGTATGTCGATAGTCACGCTGTCGTTCCTGATATTTACGCCAGAAACCTGGGTGCCGAATTTAGGTGGGGACTTCCCAACACCTAATTATGGCTTCCCATATCTCTCAGGTGCTGGCCGACTCGTGATTAAAGATATTATTATGATGGCAGGCGGCTTAGTTGCTGCAGCAGAATGTGCGAAACGCTATTTAGAGAATAAAAAGCAGTTTGCTTAATTATTTTGCATTGAAGTCTTGCTAAAAGGAAATTTACTAAGATAAAACTTAGTGATAAATAAACATCAAGATTATCTATTGTGGTGGTAAATACTAATTTTAGCAATGTATATATAATAAAGCTTAGATAATTTTATTTGAATAATGGGCAGTAACTGAATGGTTATTGCCTTTATTGTAGAGATGTCATTATGTTGAAGTATAAAAATAAACTTCATAAGTATAAAAGTGAAGATGGGATTTTAGATAAAATAATTAAGTATAAAAGCCTTTTAGGTATGCTTTCAGGTTTTTTTATTGCGTCTGGTGCGATATTGGTTTTTATTTATTGTTTTTTTTATATAAATTATATTCCATCTGAGCTAAACATTGGTGATTCATTGAGTTATATATTTATTTCATTAGGCTTTGGCTTAATGTATTTTGTTTTTATATTTTTACATTTGTATTGTGTATTTTGTTTTGTTCATAAGTGGCTATTAGGAGGCCATGAAAAAATCATATATTTTTTTGGTGTTATCACTCTCTGTTTGGTGGTTATTTTTGATTATTTTTTTATTGGGTTTGATTTTAGGTTCGTTTTTTTGATTTTCATGTATATTTTAATTATTCTTCTTGTTTTTTACACTTATATGATAGAGAGATTTAAGAATGGCCCGCTTTATATTTTTTCACTTTTTTTATTGTTATTTTTTCCTCTTTGTATTAACGGTGTTTTAAATTTATTCTTGGATAAGTCTCTATCTAATTTAGGTGTAAAAGTATATGATGCAAGCATAAAATTGTCAGATGAAGAGTTCTTATCTATAAGAAAAATTGCAAATGAGCAAGGTGTAACTTTAAAAACCTCTTGTAATATATTTGATAAAAACAAATTAATTCATGATGTAAATATATTATGGTCTATTGGTAAAGAGTCGTTAATAGAGATATCAGGGGAGAGTAATGAAGGGAATAGAAGAATAAGATTGACTGTAAATAATGATAATATGAAACCTATTAAAATTTCTTCTCCTAGAAAATGTATTTTTAAAGAATTTAGAAATATTAAATATGATGAGTTTAATAAAATTAAAGATTTTATATCTACATATAGACAAGACGAGATAAGTAAAGTAGAATTTTATATTTTTTTAGAGTCTGAGTCTTATAATGGAATGAAAAATAAAAATCTATCTGAAGTTTGGAGTGATTCTATATTGGAAAGTTTACCACTTAATATTCAGAGTGATATATTATCTTTTAAATATTTAGAAAAACTTGAATATGCTCAGTATTGCAGGGAAAATATTTTAGGTTCTTATGAGCTTCAAGATTGTAATAGTATTAATAAAGGAATTATCCTTGAGTTGGAATTAAAAAATAAAGTGCTAAAAAATAATCAGCTAGAGAAAGGTTGGTTTAAATTCGAAAGATTATTCAATTCTATATGGTTTTAGTCTGCATATACTAAATTTTTAGGAATATCTTTTAGTAAAATCACCTCTGTTTTTTACTCTTTTAATAAAAAACGGTCAAAAATCAAAATGAATTTTGACCGCTCTTTTTATTACTTTTACTTACGTATTATTTTTGTTTTTTCAAAAACTCAACGCCAGTATCTGGGAAGTCGGTGAATACACCTGTTGCACCAGATTTGTTCAATAACGCATCGTACATTTGATTTACGTCAGTGAAGAATTCAGGTAACGCATCTTTACGCACAGTGTATGGGTGTAATTCCACTTTGTATTGTGCGAGTTCTTTCACTAATGGGGTGTACACGATGTTACCTGGTTTAGATTTTTCTTTATCCACTAACATGTACCAGCCTGGGCCAACGCCGTCAGCGTATTTTACCACTTCAGCCATTGCACCTGGTTTGAACATCCAATCGTAATCGTAGTTCACCCATTTGCCTTTCGCGTCTTTTTCTTCAGTTTCATGCCAGTCGGTGTATGCTACTAATTGGACAAGTTTTAAATCCATGCCCATTTTTGGTAGCAATTCGTTTTTGATACGTTTTAACTCATTGAAGTCGAAGGTTTGTAAGTAAACCATGTCAGATTTCTTGTCGTAACCGTATTTTTTCAACACTTTAAGGGTTTCAACTGCAATGTCTTTGCCATTTTGGTGGTGGAACCAAGGCGCTTTGATTTCAGGGTAGATACCCACTTTTTTACCAGTCGATTTTTCTAAACCTTGGATGAATTCTAACTCATCTTCAAAAGTATGGATTTTGAAGTGTGATTTCCAAAGTGGGAAACGGCCCGGATATACTGCAACTTGTTTACCGTCTTTAGTTTCAAAGTTTTCAGTCATATTTAAACTTTGAATTTCTTTTAAGGTGAAGTCGATTACATAATAACGACCATCTTTACGATGACGATTTGGGAATTTTTGCGCCACGTCAGTTAAACCATCTAAGAAGTGGTCATGGATAACCACTAAACGACCATCTTTTGTCATCGCTAAGTCTTGTTCTAAGTAGTCTGCATGTTGTGCGAATGCAAGCGCTTTAGACTCAAGTGTATGCTCTGGTAAGTAACCACTTGCACCACGGTGAGCAATGATAATTTTGTCTGATTTCATAGTGTCCACAGAAGAGTGTGCGCTACATCCTGCAAGTACGCCTGCAGCTAATAAAGAAAGCGCTAAAGTTTTGAGTTTCATGGTGTGTTCTCCTTGATTTACTTATTACATCTTGGTTTCATGTCGTAAAAATAGATTTCACT
This sequence comes from Haemophilus parainfluenzae, assembly GCF_014931415.1. NCBI lineage: Bacteria > Pseudomonadati > Pseudomonadota > Gammaproteobacteria > Pasteurellales > Pasteurellaceae > Parahaemophilus > Parahaemophilus parainfluenzae. The sequence continues at coordinate 686,105 of NZ_CP063121.1, forward strand.
AATTTCACGGTCATATCCTGGATAAAATCCTTTTGGCATCCCTAGCACAATTTGTTTGCCTCGGTTTGCATGGACAAGCAGTTGTTTCGTTTTCGGATTCACATTCAAGCCTTCGACTTCGCCGACATCTCGAATGTCATTCAATGTTTTTTCTAAAACGACGCGAGCTTCATTATTTTTATCTGAAATTTCTACACGATAAATATGATCGGGTTCTTTTTCATCTGCCGTACCATCATCAGATGTGACGTAGAGATCACCGTTGTAGGCATAAACCCCTTGAATCCATTGTGGAACAGGTTGTAAATGCACTTTACGTTTATATTTACCCGTTGAAAGATCGTATTCATATAAATAACGGCCACTTTCCTCACCAACCCAAGATGCCATCCAAACGGAATTATGAACGGTATCTACGGTGATGCCAGAAACTTCGACTTGACCTGACTCAGGATTAAAATCAACTGATCTTTTTAATGCGAGGGTTTCAGGATCGTGAATCGCAATTTGAATATTTTTACCTACGCCGGCATCAAACCATTCAGAGGAAACATAAAGTTCATTGTTGTAGATATCAATGTCGCCAATGTGGTTGGCTTCTTTTTGATAGCCGACAAAAGGATCTTTATTTTCTTTAATCAGTTTTCCATCCATATCGTATTTGGCGAGCGTTTTACTGCCCGATACGTATAAATATTTACCATCAGTGGTAATGCCTTGACGTCCGTTGACTTCGATCACTTTATCTAATTTATACGTATAAGCGGGGAGTGCTGAACGATAGGGCGCTTCACAAGTTTGATTTGCGAATGCTGCATTTGCCATAACTGCCGCGCCTAACATAATGGTTAATTTATTCAATTTCATCACATTATCTCCTTTTAAAGTGCGGTTAAAAATTCAGTTGTTTTTTGTAATAAAAAAGGCGGCAAGCCTTCGCCTGTCGCCTTTAATTTATAGATTATTTACCGTAGGTATCGCCTAATTTCGCTTTGTGTTTACCTTCTTCAACCATTACGATGAAGAGTAATAACACCGCTAAAACACCACCACCGATCATGACGTAGAAACCGCCGTCCCAGCCGTAGTGTTGTGCTGCCCAACCGATAACAGCTGACGCTGATACAGTACCACCTAAGTAACCGAATAAACCGGTGAAACCTGCTGCTGTACCTGCTGCTTTTTTCGGTGCAAGCTCAAGAGCGTGTAAGCCGATTAACATTACAGGACCGTAGATTAAGAAACCGATTAAGGTCATTAAGATGAAGTCAGTTAATTGATATGGGTTTTCATACCAAGCTGAGTAGTTTGCAAGCTCAGCTTCTGGTGTAGCTGGGTTCATCCAGTATGCTACAACTGCTGCTGTAGTTAAGATCATGAAGATGAAACCGGTTAAACCACGTTTACCTTTGAAGACTTTATCTGATACCCAACCACATAATAATGTACCTGGAACTGCTGCTAATTCATAGATTGTGTAAGCCCATGCGGTACCTTTGATGTTGAAGTGTTTTACTTCACTTAAGTAAACCGGAGACCATTTTAATACGCCGTAGCGGATTAAGTATACGAATACGTTAGCAATCGCGATGTACCATAACAATTTGTTTTTCAATACATAAGTTACGAAGATTTCTTTTGTGCTTAAATCGTTTTCGTAAGTTTTTTCGTTATAGTCATCTGGGTAGTCATTACGCCATTTTTCAATTGATGGTAAACCACAAGATTGTGGAGTATCACGCATGACGAAGTAAACTGGAATTGCACAGATCATTGCAGCAATACCCGGATAGTAGAGGGATTGTTGCCAAATATCTTTTGCTTGTGCTTCGACACCATGAGTGCTGAAGAAGACGGCACTTGCTAATAGCACCATTGCACCCGGCATCATACCACCGATGTTGTGCGCGGTATTCCAGATAGATACGATAGTACCGCGTTCTGATTTAGACCACCAGTGTACCATTGTACGACCACATGGAGGCCAACCCATACCTTGGAACCAACCATTTAAGAAGATCATTACCCACATGATGGCAATGCCTGAAGTTGCCCATGGGAATAAACCCATCATGGTCATACAAAGACCAGAAAGCAATAAACCAAATGGTAAGAATACACGAGGGTTCGAACGGTCAGACATACCTGCCATGACGAACTTAGATAAACCATAGGCAAGACCGGCAGCTGAGCCGATAACACCTAATTCCGCTTTTGAGTACAAGCCGGCTTGAATTAAACCAGGTTGTGCCAAGTCAAAGTTTGCACGTACAAAATAGTAAGCGGCATAACCAAAGAAGATCCCTGCAAACACTTGCCAACGTAAGCGTTTATACGTGGAATCAATTTTCTCCGCTGGAAGTTCCGCAATATGCGGAGCGGGTTTAAATGGTCCAAACATAATTTCTCTCCAAAATCATTTTAATTATGAGTCCACCCCCATGGTGGGGATAGCGTGCATGATAAAATAAAAATAGAAATTAAAAAGAGAAATAATTCAAAAATGTGATGCATTTCACAAAATATTTTTTAACAAATGAGCGAATTCGAAAATTGTGTGATCTATCTCACAAAACAGCTTTCTTTTTCGCTCAGAATGTTGTGAATTTAACCGCTCTCCCATACAATAGCCATGGAATTTGTAACAGTTTTTACGTTTCTTTTTATTAATATTTTGGCTTTGGGGGTAACAATGGGATTATCGCCTAATATGTATCGTGATGTGGGTGATTTTTCACCTATCTCGACGGATGTGATTATCATTGGTGGCGGTGCGACAGGTGCGGGGATTGCTCGTGACTGTGCATTGCGTGGAATTAACTGTATTTTATTAGAGCGTCGTGATATTGCGACAGGCGCAACAGGTCGTAACCACGGTTTGTTACATAGTGGTGCGCGTTATGCCGTAAACGATCAAGAATCAGCAGAAGAATGTATTAAAGAAAATAAAATTCTGCGCAATATCGCTCGTCACTGTGTGGATGAAACAGAAGGTTTATTTATCACCTTACCTGAAGATTCCCTTGATTATCAAAAAACCTTCATCGAAAGTTGTACCAAATCCGGTATTGAAGCTGTCGCCATTGATCCTAAACTTGCCCAAATTATGGAACCATCAGTAAACCCTGATTTAGTGGGTGCCGTTGTGGTGCCAGATGGTTCAATCGATCCTTTCCGTTTAACGGCTTCTAACGTGATGGATGCCACCGAAAATGGTGCGAAAATGTTCACTTATTGTGAAGTGAAAAGCTTAATTCGCGAAGGTGGCAAAGTCATCGGTGTGGATGTTTACGATCACAAAAATCGCGTAAATCGTAAATTCTTTGCGCCATTAGTCGTCAATGCCGGTGGTATTTGGGGACAAGGCATCGCAGAATATGCGGATCTCAAAATCAAAATGTTCCCGGCAAAAGGTGCATTACTTGTTATGGGGCACCGTATCAACAAAATGGTGATTAACCGTTGCCGTAAACCTGCGGATGCGGACATTCTTGTGCCAGGGGATACCATTTGTGTTATCGGTACAACCTCTAGCCGTATTCCTTACGATCAAATCGATAACATGGAAGTCACCCCAGAAGAAGTGGATATCTTATTCCGTGAAGGGGAAAAACTTGCACCAAGCTTGCGTCATACTCGTGTATTACGTGCTTATGCCGGTGTGCGTCCGTTAGTCGCGTCTGATGACGATCCATCAGGTCGTAACGTAAGTCGCGGTATCGTGTTGCTTGACCACGCAGAGCGTGATGGCTTAGATGGCTTTATCACTATCACTGGCGGTAAATTAATGACTTATCGCTTAATGGCTGAATGGGCAACGGATCTGGTTTGTAAAAAACTCAACAAAACCGCACGTTGTACGACTGCTGAGCGTCCATTGCCGGGTTCAACCGAAAGCCGCGCAGAAACCAATCAGAAAGTCATTTCACTTCCAAGTACGATTCGTTATTCAGCCGTGTATCGTCATGGTTCACGGGCAACTCGTTTATTAGATAAAGAACGTCTCGATCGTTCAATGGTGTGCGAATGTGAAGCCGTGACAGCGGGTGAAGTCCGTTATGCCGTTGATGAATTAAATGTGAATAACTTAGTGGATTTACGTCGCCGCACTCGTGTGGGTATGGGAACTTGCCAAGCTGAGCTTTGCGCATGCCGTGCGGCGGGCTTAATGAACCGTTTTGAAGTGGCAACACCTCGTCAATCAACCACACAATTAACCTCCTTTATGGAAGAGCGTTGGCGCGGTATTGAGCCTATTGCATGGGGTGAAGCGATTCGTGAAGCAGAATTTACTTCATGGATGTATGGCAGTGTGTTGGGCTTAAATGATGTTCAACCGCTTGAAACGGACAAACAGCAAGGGACGGATAACAATGAATTTTGATGTAGTGATTATTGGTGGCGGCCTTGCAGGTTTAACTTGCGGCATCGCCCTACAAGAACAAGGCAAACGTTGTGTCATTATCAATAACGGCCAAGCGGCGATTGATTTTGCATCTGGCTCATTAGATTTATTAAGCCGTTTACCAAACGGTGCGTTTGTTAAAAATATTCCTGAAAATTTGACCGCACTTGCAGCTCAATTACCACAACACCCTTATAGCATTATGGGTGCTGAACGCGTATTAGCGAAAGCGCAAGATTTCGAAAAGTTAGCGGAATCGTTGAATTTAGATTTAGTTGGCTCAAGTGAAGAAAATCATCTTCGCGTTACCGGTTTAGGGAGTTTACGTGGCGCATGGCTTTCACCAAATAGCGTGCCAACCGTGCAAGGCGAAACCCCATTCCCTTATAAAAAAATTGCGGTTTTAGGCATTGAAGGCTATCACGATTTCCAACCAGAATTATTGGCAGATAACCTTACGCTCAATCCACAATTTGCACATTGTGAAGTAAAAACAGGCTTTTTAAATATTCCAGAATTAGATCAGTTACGTGCAAACTCTCGTGAGTTCCGCAGTGTAAACATTGCTCAAGTTTTAGAATATAAACTGAAATTTGATGATCTTGTGGCTGAAATGAAAGAAGCTGCGAAAGGCACTGAAGCAATTTTCTTACCAGCTTGTTTCGGTTTAGAAAATCAAGAGTTTATGGAGTCACTTCGTAAAGCAACGGGCTTGCCATTATTTGAATTGCCAACTTTACCGCCGTCTTTATTAGGTATGCGTCAACGTATTCAATTACGTCATCGTTTTGAGATATTAGGCGGACTCATGATGAATGGTGATAGCGCATTAAAAGCACATTTTCATGGCAACAAAGTTCGTGCTATTCAAACGCGTTTGCACGAAGAGGAAGAAATCACGGCAGAGCATTTTGTCTTAGCTTCTGGCAGTTTCTTCAGTAAAGGTTTAGTTTCTGAATTCGATAAAATCTACGAACCCGTATTCCATTCTGACATCATCGGTGTGGAAGGTTTTAACGATACGGATCGCTTTACTTGGACTGATCACCGTTTCTCAAATCCACAACCGTACCAATCTGCGGGCGTGGCGATTAATGCGCAATGCCAAGTACAAAAGAGCGGTCAATTTTTAACGAATTTATATGCGGTGGGTAATGTGATTGGTGGTTTCAATGCCCTAGAGCTTGGTTGTGGTTCTGGCGTAGCAGTGGTAACAGCGCTTGCTGTTGCTGATGAAATTCTTCACAACACACATTAAGGAGGCGTTATGAACATTCAACAATTAATTGATAATGCAAAACAATCCCTTAATGCGCCACAACATCATCATGCATTTGATGAAAGCTTTGAGAGCTGCATTAAATGTACGGCGTGTACTGCAGTATGTCCGGTTTCGCGTCAAAATCCAAACTATCCAGGTCCAAAACAATCAGGCCCGGATGGTGAGCGTTTACGCTTAAAATCAGCCGAGCTTTATGATGAAGCATTGAAATACTGTACTAACTGTAAACGTTGTGAAATTGCCTGTCCGTCCGATGTAAAAATTGGTGACATTATCGTTCGCGCAAGAAACAAATACCTTGCTCAACAACACAAGCCAGCAGTGCAAAAATTACGTGATGCGATTTTAAGTAATACCGATATTATGGGTTCACTTAATACACCGCTTGCACCAATTGTGAATACAATTACAGGCTTGAAAGCGACAAAATTTGTGTTGGAAAAAGCGTTAAAAATCAGCCGTCATCGTACGTTACCAAAATATTCTTTTGGTACGTTCCGCAGCTGGTATATGAAAAAAATGTTGGAAAGCCAACAAAAATTCGAACGCAAAGTGGCGTATTATCACGGTTGTTATGTGAACTACAATAATCCACAATTGGGTAAAGAATTTATTCAAGTATTCAATGCCATGGACATTGGTGTTGTGTTATTGGAAAAGGAAAAATGCTGTGGCTTGCCATTGAGCGTGAACCAATTCCCAGAACGCGCGAAAAAAATTGCGCAATTTAACACCGATTATATCGGTAAAATGGTGGATGAAAATGGCTTGGATGTGATCAGCGAAGCATCAAGTTGTGCCTTAAATTTACGTGATGAATATCATCATATTTTAGGTATCGATAATGCGAAAGTTCGTCCGCATATCCACATGGTGACACCATTCTTATATCAACTCTTTAAAGAAGGTAAAACCTTACCGCTTAAACCATTGAAATTGCGAGTGGCTTATCACACCGCATGTCACGTGGATAAAGCAGGTTGGGCACCATACACCTTGGAAGTGTTAAAACAAATTCCAGGTTTAGAAGTGGTGATGCTCCCATCACAATGTTGTGGTATCGCAGGGACATACGGTTTCAAAGAAGAAAACTACGAGGTTTCCCAATCTATCGGTAAAAACTTATTCGATAACATCAATGCTGGCGGATTTGATTACGTGATCTCTGAATGCCAAACTTGTAAATGGCAGATCGATATGTCATCTAACGTGACTTGTATCCATCCATTGACGTTATTGTGTATGTCGATGAATCAAGCTTAGTGAAAAGAGCGGAAACTGATAAAAAAGTGACCGCTCTTTTTGTTATTCAATCCAATATGGAGAATTAATTATGCAAAAAATCTTCAAGGTTTCCTTACTTGCTGTGCTTTCATCCCTTGCGGTCAACAGCTTTGCCAGCACGGCAGAAGTGAAAGTGCTTGAGCCTCAATTAAATTACCAACAACTTCTTACTCAAAGACAGGTTGTGGATGAGTTGCTTGAACAAGCAGTGAAAATCCAAAACTCGCCGGCTCGTATGTCAAATGCAGGTTTTACGGCGAAACTTCCTTCTAATATGGAGCGTATTGCGGATCTTTTATTGGAAGCGTATAAGCTTGAGCCTTATCGTGTGGATTTTTTGTTTGGCGCAGCGAATGCCAATATTTATAACGGTAATACAGATAAAGCCATTGAGCTTTACCAAAAAGTGCTTGATGTGGCGCCAGATGATGTGAAAGCCCACACTTACTTGGCGGCATGGAATCGTTTTAAAGGCAATCAAGCGGAAGCGACAAAACATTTAGAACGCTTAAAACAACTTTCACCTGAAAGTGCAAGCAAATTAGAAAAAGTCTTTGCTGTTATTGATAAAGCGGCTAGTCAGCCAATTACTGATAAACTTGAAACCAAGTTACCAGAGCAATCGGCGATTATTACATTGGGTTACGCTTTAAATCCAGATGGCAGCATGCATGATATTTTGGTGCAACGCTTAGAAAAAACCTTGGAAATCGCGAATCAAAATCCAGATGCGTTAATTATTGTGACGGGCGGTGTGCCACAAAACAATAAAACAGAAGGTGATTTGATGAAACAATGGTTAATTGAGAAAGGCGTTGATGCAAGCCGTATTTATTCGGATAACTATGCACGTTCAACCGTCGAAAATGCGCTTTTCTCTCGTTACTCTTTAGCAAAACACAAAATCAAACATGCTGTGTTGATTAGCTCGGGTAGTCATGTTCGTCGTGGACAAGCGTTATTTGAAATTGCGACGCAAGAATCCGGTCCACAAGGCCTTGTGATTGAAACGGTCGCCGCATTAGATAAACCGTTAGATCAGTTACAAAAAATTACGGAGAAAGACTTGCTGGGTATTTATCGTGACAGCTTAAAAACCATGGGGTTGCCAATGTTTAATAGCGGTCCATTACAAGATTAATTAATCTTTCCAAAAAAACAAAAGTGCGGTGAAATTTCACCGCACTTTTTATTTTCTCTTTCGATTAAAGAATATGTTGATATTGTTCTAACATTTCTTTCGGCCATACGCTTGATTGCACTTCACCAATGTGTTTTTTGTGAAGTAAAAGCATTGCCATACGAGATTGACCGATACCACCACCGATGGTGAGAGGTAATTTGCCGTTTAATAAATCTTGGTGCCAATCCATTTTTAAGCGATCTTCATCACCGGTTAAACCAACTTGTAAACGTAATGCTGATTCATCCACACGAATACCCATTGAAGAAAGCTCAAACGCTTTACCTAACTCAGCGTTCCACACCAAAATATCGCCGTTTAAACCTTTGTAGCCGTTTTCAGATTCTGTTGTCCAGTCATCGTAGTCTGGTGCACGGCCATCATGTGGTTTACCGTCTGACAATTTGCCACCGATACCGACTAAGAAGACCGCGCCATATTCTTTACAAATGGCGTTTTCACGTTCTTTACTGCTTAAATCCGGGTAGCGTTTCACTAAATCTTCACTGTGAACGAAGGTGATTTCTTTCGGTAAGCTTGATGGAATGTCAAAGCGCGCTTCTACGGCTAATTCAGTTAAGCGGATTGCACGGTAAATAGAACGTACCGTTTCTTTTAAATAAGCAAAGTTACGGCGACCTTCAGGAATCACTTTTTCCCAGTCCCATTGGTCCACATAAACAGAGTGAGTTTGATCCAATGAATCTTCATCTGGACGTAATGCTTTCATATGAACAAATAAGCCTTCCCCTTCTTTGAAGTGGAAACGAGCGAGAGTATGGCGTTTCCATTTAGCTAATGAGTGAACCACTTCATAAACCGCATTTGGGATACATTTCACGTTTACTTGAACCGCTTTCTCAATGCCTGATAAGTTATCTTGCATACCGTTACCAACTTCACTAAGGATTGGACCCTGTACTTCGATAATGCCAAGTTGTTCAATCAAGTTTTGAGTAAAGGTGTTCTTCACAAAGCTAATTTCTTGTTGTTGTAAAATAAACGTCTTTTTCATATTTATCCTTCTTTTTGTAATAACTGGTAAGATTTGTTGCGCATTATTCAATGAAATGACAAATTATTTCAAGTAATTTCTTTACATTGTTTTAAATGTTGAATATTATCAAAAATAAAGAAGATATTTTGAAAAAGATCTAATAAGGAGTGTTTTATGAACAATATCGATACACTTGATCGCCAAATTCTCCGTGTGCTGACTAAAGATGCGCGTACACCTTATGCAGAGATGGCCAAAAACTTTGGCGTGAGCCCAGGTACGATTCATGTTCGCGTAGAGAAAATGCGTCAGTCTGGTCTGATTGAAGGCACAAAAGCGATTATTGATGAGCGTAAACTGGGTTATGATGTGTGCTGCTTTATTGGCATTATTTTGAAAAGCGCAAAAGATTACGAAAAAGTGATTAAAAAGCTAGAGACCTTTGATGAAGTGGTGGAAGCCTATTATACCACGGGTAACTATTCGATTTTTATTAAAGTAATGACACACACCATTGCTGAATTGCATTCCGTGCTGGCGACTAAGATCCAGTTAATTGATGAGATTCAATCAACAGAAACCTTGATTTCCATGCAAAATCCAATTTTGCGAGACATTAAACCTTAAATGTCATCGAAACAATAAAGGCGTGTTTGATACACGCCTTTGATTTTTTTGATTAACGATAACGATCGAGGAATTTGTAATAGAGTACGCCGATCTTGGTGGCTAAGTTTTTGAGGGATTTTCCACCGTAAAACGAAGGCACTTTCAACCCTTCAAAAATTCTCAAACGTTCGTCATTACCTAAAATTGCTTCTGCGATAATACGTCCAGCAAGTCCAGTGAGTGCGACGCCGTGTCCAGAATAGCCTTGTGCGAAATAAATGTGCGGTGAGATACGCCCGAAATGTGGGGTAGCGTTGAGTGTCATATCAATCGGTCCTGCCCAGCCATAGTCAATTTTGACGTTTTCCAATTGAGGGAAGACATGCAACATATTGCGACGCATAATTTGCACCATATCTTTTTCAGAACTCGAGTCACTGCCGAATAATAGACGGTTATCTGCACTCAAACGATAGTAATCGAGCAAAATATTGTTATCACAAACAGACATACCATTATTGATCACGGAATCAGCTGTAGCTTGATCTAAGGGTTCGGTTGCAATAATAAAGCTTTCTACTGGCAAAATTTTACGATTAATGCCGTGATGAATGGATTTTGGTAGCGCATCAATATAAGCGTTGGTGGCTAAAATAACATCTTGAGAAATGACCGCACTTTTATCGGTTTTGACTTCAATACAACCTGATTTTTCCACTAAATCCACAACGGGCGATTGTTCGTAAATCTGTACACCTAAATCCAAGCAGGCTTTTGCTAAACCTAAGCAATAATTTAATGGGTGTAGGTGGCCAGAATTGCTATCGTATAAACCGCCTACATAAATATCACTGCCTAGATGTTGTTTCAGTTTGGCTTTATCCCAAAGTTGCATTTTGTCATAGCCAAAAGTCGCGTGGCTAGCTTTTTCCATTTCAATGAGATCGTCCATACGACGTTCATTTAACGCCAATGTGGCATAGCCTTTTTTCCAATCACATTGAATGCCATATTTCGCAATGCGTTCATCAATAATATCAATGGCTTCGAGTGACATATCCCAAAGTTTTTTCGCTTTATCAAAGCCTACTTGAGCAATATATTCATCAATGCCTTCTTCAAAACCGTTGATGGCTTGACCGCCACTTCTACCAGATGCACCAAATCCGACTCGCGCGCCTTCTAGAACAATCACTTTTTTGCCTTTTTCTGCTAATTCAAGGGCAGCAGATAAGCCAAAGAAACCCGCACCGATGACACAAACATCCGCTTCTTCTTGCTGAGAGAGAGGCGGCAGTTCAAAGGTTTGATTCCGACTATCGAGGTAATAAGATTTGACGTGTTCTTGATGAGCAAATTCGAGCATAGTTGATGATTGATTAACATAAAACAGAGATAAGCGAAATCTTACCCTGATGGGAAAATATGTCAAACCTTTTACAAAAAAGGTGCTATACTCCCTAGGTTTACATAAGTAAACGATTGCTTAAGGTTTATTTTGATTGTCCTGAGGAGGTCAATAAATTGAAAAAAAATGCTGTTCAATACATTAAATCACTTTGTCTTTCTGCCGTCGCATTCGTCGCAACCTCTGCGGCATTTGCTGCTGAAAAACTTTATGTTTATAACTGGACTGACTATGTGCCATCTAATTTGGTTGCGGAATTTACCAAAGAAACGGGCATTGAAGTGATTTATTCGACATTTGAAAGTAATGAAGAAATGTATGCTAAATTGAAGCTGACCTCTAGTACAGGTAGTGGTTATGATTTAGTTTTCCCATCAAGCTATTACGTCAACAAAATGGCGAAAGAAGGCATGTTACAAGAGCTTGAGCACAGCAAATTAAGTAATTTTAAACAAATTCCAGCAAATTTATTAAACAAGGAATTTGACCCAAATAACAAATATTCTCTGCCTTACGTTTATGGCTTAACCGGTATCGGTGTGAATGCAGATGATATTGATCCAAGCAAAATTACGAGTTGGGCTGATTTCTGGAATCCAGAATATAAAGGTAAAGTATTATTAACCAGTGATGCGCGAGAAGTGTTCCATATTGCATTACTTTTAGATGGAAAATCACCAAATACCACGAATGAAGAAGACATTAAAGCGGCTTACGAGCGCTTAGTGAAATTGTTACCAAATGTGGTGACTTTTAACTCTGACTCGCCAGAAGTGCCGTTTGTTCAAGGTGAAGCTTCTATCGGTATGTTATGGAATGGTTCGGCTTATTTAGCACACAAAGAAAATCCAAGTATCCAATTTGTGTATCCAAAAGAAGGCGCGATTTTCTGGATGGATAACTACGCGATTCCAAAAGGTGCGAAAAATACAGAGGGCGCTTATAAATTTATCGACTTCTTACTTCGTCCTGAAAATGCGAAATTAGTGGTTGAAAAAATGGGCTTCTCAATGCCAAATGAAGGCGTGAAAGCGTTACTTTCACCTGAAATGGCGAATAACCCAACCTTGTTCCCATCTGCTGAAAACATTGAAAAAGGCATTATGCAAGGCGATGTGGGTGAAGCAGTGGACATTTACGAAAAATATTGGAATAAATTAAAAACCAATTAATCAAATATTGATGAAAAGTGCGGTGAATTTGACCGCACTTTTGCTTTGTAAAGGATGACAAATGAGTTTTCTTGAGCGACTTTTTCACGCAATCTTATTTGAAACCACGGTTGTGTTGCTTTCTGTTTTCGCTTTGTATTTCTTTACAGAAGAAAGTGTTTCTATTCTTTTTGGGTCCATGGTACTGGTTTCCTTAACTGCCATGCTATGGAACCTCGTTTTTAATTATTTTCTTGATAAAGTTTTTACGGGGCCGCGAGAAAAGCGAGGCGTCATATTTCGTACTTTACATGCCATTTCATTTGAGGGCGGTTTGCTTATTTTCACCGTGCCGATCATTGCTTACTTTTTAAAAGTGGATTGGATCACGGCTTGTATGATGGATTTCAGTTTAACGGTGGTGATCACCATTTATACCTTTATTTTTAATTGGGTGTATGATCACGCACGATTGCTGTTTATTAAGCGTGAATAATGCAATAGGTAAGAGAAGAAATAAAAAAGTGCGGTCAAAATCTCTGGGGTTTTTGACCGCACTTTGATTTTTTAAGGGCACTATGAAACACCCTTTTATTTCTTAAAGTTTTTCCACTAACTCAATGGCTGCACCAATGTAGGTGGCAGGAGTGAGTTGTTGTAAACGGGCTTTTTCATCGGCTGGGATATCCAGTTTTTCGATGAATTCACGCATTGCTTTTTCATCAACGCGTTTACCACGAGTCAGTTCTTTTAATTTTTCGTATGGTTTTTCAATACCATAGCGACGCATCACCGTTTGAATTGGCTCAGCTAAAACTTCCCAGTTTTGGTTGAGTTCATCACGGAGATGTTGTTCGTTCACTTCTAATTTGCTGATACCTTTACGCGTTGCGGCATACGCAATTAAGCAATAACCTAAACCCACACCTAAATTACGTAATACAGTGGAGTCGGTTAAGTCACGTTGCCAACGAGAAATCGGTAATTTTTGACCTAGGTGAGTCATCACCGCATTGGCTAAACCTAAGTTACCTTCTGAGTTTTCGAAGTCGATAGGATTTACTTTATGCGGCATGGTGGATGAACCAATTTCACCCGCAATAGTGCGCTGTTTAAAGTGATTTAACGCAATGTAACCCCATAAGTCACGGTCGAAGTCGATGATGATGGTATTAAAACGTACCACGGCATCAAAGTATTCAGCAATGTAATCATGTGGCTCAATTTGAGTAGTGTATGGGTTCCAGTCTAAACCCAATGAAGTGACAAACTCTTCGCTAAATTTGTGCCAGTTAATATTTGGATAAGCTGATAAGTGCGCATTGTAGTTACCTACTGCACCGTTGATTTTACCTAAGATTTCATTTTGTTGGAGTTGTTTGAATTGGCGTTTTAAACGGTAAACCACGTTCGCCATTTCTTTACCTACAGTACTAGGTGAGGCAGGTTGGCCGTGTGTACGAGAAAGTAATGGGATGGTTTTGTATTCGTTCGCTAGACGGGTGATTTCATCAATCAGTTTTTGCCATTCCGGTAAGATTACTTCTTCACGCGCCGTTTTTAACATTAAGGCATGAGAAAGGTTGTTAATATCTTCCGAGGTACAAGCAAAGTGGATAAATTCAGAAACTTTGGCTAATTCTGGTAAAGCTTCGCTTTTTTCTTTTAAGAAATACTCAACCGCTTTGACGTCATGATTCGTGGTACGCTCAATTTCTTTAATACGTTCAGCATCTTGAAGACTGAATTCTTCCACAATTTTATTAAGGTAATCGTTTGCTTCTTTTGACAAAGAAGAAACTTCTTGGATTTCAGCGGTCGCCGCCAATTTTTGTAACCAACGTACTTCCACGGTGACACGGAATTTGAGTAAGCCAAATTCACTGAAAATACCACGCAATGCAGTGGCTTTATCTTGATAACGACCGTCAATCGGGGAAAGAGCGGTTAATGCGGAAAGTTGCATAAGAGTTCTCCAAGGATTAATTTAAAGTTAAGTAGAGTTGTCGTGCCGCTTGCACTAATTTTTTACGATGAAATAACAGTTGCCATTTGCTGCCGCCGACTTGACGCCACAAAACGGCAGAACGAATGCCGGCAAGTAAACACGCACGAATTTTGTCTTGCACGCTTTGTTGCTGCAAATGATATGCCGAACCAATAATGTGGATGCGTTTGCCTAAAGGGCTAATCGTATCGACATAAATGTTTGCCATGATAGAAAACATCTCATCATCAAATTGATTGTCGTGATAAGCAAGTTGTTCCGGTAAACGAGCAATACGGCGGCCAAGTTCTTGTTTGATTTCAGGTTGTTTGTTTAATTTGCTCTCTAACGCTAACAAGCTACCCCAATAATTTAATAAATTTTTATCGTTTAATTGGGTGAGTTGCTCGATAAGCGTGTTTAATCCCACTTTAAGATGTTGAACATCACCGCCAAATACGGCTAATGTATCTTCAGGTTGAGTAATGAGAAGAGAATGAATGGTCGTTTGGAATGCATCTTGGTTATCAACTTCGCCTTTTTGAGCTAATTGACTGATTAATAAGACAGATTGACAAACACCGGCAAGTGCCAGAGCCATATCATTATAATTTTTCATTGGGATTATAGATTGTAAGCTGCAGAAATTTTGGGCGTAATATAGCATTTTTACACATTGTTTTGAACTCAATCATTAAAAAACGCCCTATCTTTTGTTATCATAGCGCCAATTCATTTTACAGAATAAAAGGATGACCAATGACAAAACCAATTGTATTCAGTGGCGTGCAGCCTTCCGGCGAATTAACTATCGGGAATTATTTAGGCGCACTTCGCAACTGGGTAAAAATGCAAGAAGATTATGAGTGTATTTTCTGTGTGGTGGATTTACATGCCATCACTGTACGTCAAGATCCTGCGGCGCTTCGTAAGGCGACTCTTGATGTGCTCGCCCTTTACTTGGCTTGTGGCATTGATCCGAATAAAAGCACAATCTTCGTGCAATCTCATGTACCAGAGCATACTCAACTAAGCTGGGTGTTAAACTGCTACACCTATTTTGGTGAAATGAGCCGTATGACTCAATTTAAAGATAAATCAGCACGTTATGCCGAAAATATTAACGTGGGTTTATTTGATTATCCGGTTTTAATGGCTGCAGATATCTTACTTTACCAAGCGAAAAGCGTGCCGGTAGGGGATGACCAAAAACAACATTTAGAAATTACCCGTGATATTGCTGCTCGTTTCAATGCGCTTTACGGTGATATTTTCACAATTCCTGAAATCTTCTTAGGCAAAGCCGGTGCGCGTATTATGTCTTTGCAAGATCCTGATAAAAAAATGTCTAAATCAGATGATAACCGTAATAACGTGGTGACCTTGCTTGAAGATCCAAAATCGGTGGCAAAAAAAATCAAACGTGCGGTAACAGACTCTGATGAACCACCTGTTGTACGTTATGACGTGAAAAACAAAGCGGGTGTGTCTAACTTATTAGATATCCTTTCTGCAGTGACGGATAAATCTGTGGCAGACCTTGAAAAAGAATTTGAAGGCAAAATGTACGGCCACTTAAAAACAGCGGTGGCTGACGAAGTGTCAAACTTACTTGCGGGTTTACAAGAACGTTTCTATCAATATCGTAACGATGAAGCACTTTTAGACGAGATTTTACGTCAAGGTGCAGAAAAGGCCCGTGCAAGAGCAAAAGAAACCCTTGCCAAAGTGTACGAAGCCGTCGGCTTTGTTGCAGCAAAATAATTTTAAACTTAATAAGCCGTGTTATATCACGGCTTTTTTAGATAAGGAGAAAAAGATGGCCATTCAAACTGAAAAACCAATTGAATGCGTAGGCTGTAATACTTTCGATATGAAATCATTGTTTGATAACAGTGATTGTAGTTTACCTATCGAACAGTTTTACGCGACTCGTCAAGATGCAGAAGGCGCATTGGAATATTTCACATTAAAAGCGCGTGATGTAGAAAGTGAACCTTGTCAAATTCAATCTGAAATTCAACAGGTTGAAGAGGGATATGTACTTAAAGCGGTTTTCACATTCTGCTGCCAAGCGGAATTAGTGATTTTCCAAATGAAGCTTGTGTAAGTGATAACTTACTTTAGAAAATAGCGTTTTTTGTGACCGCACTTTCTGATATTTATGTTCCCCTGCATCGTATTATTCCTTTTTCTAATGTAGAAGGGCAGGGGAATCGTACCAGTATTTTCTTACAAGGTTGTAAGTTAAACTGCCTTTATTGCCATAATCCAGAAACTATTCCTCGTTATGCAGAAGGCGCTCATCAAGTCAGCCTGCAGTATTTGTATGAGCAAGTAATGGATGCAGTACCTTTCATTCGTGGCGTAACCGTTTCTGGCGGTGAACCCACCATTCATCATAAAAAGCTCGTTCCATTGTTTCAAAAACTACGTGAGGAAGGGCTAACTTGCTATTTAGATAGCAGTGGTTTCTTTGAATTTGACGCAATTCGTCCTTTAATTGATGTCACAGACAAATTTCTCTTTGATTTGAAAGGAGAAGGACTAGGTTTACAGAGTTTGTGCTTTGATAGACAAAATCGCCAAGGCATCGTCCCTCAAAACATCATCCCTACTCACCAGCATATCAAGCAAGAAAACTTAGATCGCAATTTGAAGAACTTGGCGCAATTATTACCATTAAATAAAGTGGAAGAAGTGCGGTTAGTTTATGTGGCGAATTTTTTTGATGCAGAAAAGTTGGTGGAAAAGGTCGCTGCCTTATTGAAAGACTATCCGGATGTGTTATTCAAAATTATCCGAATGCACACAAAAGGTGCACGAGACGCCGAAGGACTCACCCCTTATGTCCCAACTGTTGAACAGACCCAAGCACTTGAAAACTATGCGAAATCTTGTGGTCTGACCAAAATTGTGACCATTTTATAAGCAAACATGACAAAAAGGAGTAAAAATATTCCGACTTTTTACCGAAAAACAAGTAGAATAGGACAATTTTATTCACTTACTTATCTAACCAACCTAGGGGAAAAAAATGGGTATTTTAGGTAGCGTTTTAGGCATTGTCGTATTACTGATCATTGCCGTATTATTTTCAAATAATCGTAAGGCGATTAATTTACGTACTGTATTAGGGGCTTTGGCGATCCAAATCGGATTTGCGGCCCTTATTTTGTATGTGCCGTTTGGCCGCGATGCATTACAAGCGACAGCAAATGGTGTATCAAATGTTATCGCTTATGGTAATGAAGGGATTAACTTCGTCTTTGGTGGCTTAGCAGATCCTTCAAATGCCGGCTTTATCTTTGCGGTGAAAGTGTTACCAATCATCGTCTTTTTCTCTGGTTTAATTTCTGTGCTTTACTATTTAGGCATCATGCAAGTGGTCATCAAAGTGATTGGTGGTGCATTGCAAGCTGCGTTAGGTACATCTAAAGCAGAATCAATGTCTGCAGCCGCGAATATCTTCGTTGGTCAAACTGAAGCACCTTTAGTGGTTCGCCCTTACATTAAAAATATGACCCAATCTGAATTGTTCGCTATTATGGCGGGTGGTACAGCTTCTATCGCGGGTTCAGTAATGGCAGGTTATGCAGGAATGGGCGTACCATTGACTTACTTAATCGCAGCATCTTTCATGGCTGCACCAGCAGGTTTATTATTTGCGAAAATTTTATTCCCACAAACTGAACAATTTAACGATAAACAACCTGAAACGGATGATAGCGAAAAACCAACCAACGTGCTTGAAGCCATGGCAGGTGGTGCGAGTGCAGGTATGCAATTAGCGTTAAACGTAGGTGCGATGTTAATCGCATTCGTGGGTTTAATCGCTTTAATTAACGGTATCTTAGGTGGCGTAGGCGGCTGGTTCGGTTACGGTGATTTAACATTACAATCAATCTTTGGTTGGATCTTCAAACCATTAGCTTACTTAATCGGTGTATCTTGGGATGAATCTGCCATCGCCGGTCAAATGATTGGTATGAAATTAGCTGTTAACGAATTCGTGGGTTACTTAGAGTTCGCGAAATACTTACAACCAGATACAGCAGTTGTATTAAGTGAAAAAACTAAAGCCATCATTACTTTCGCATTATGTGGTTTTGCTAACTTCAGCTCTATCGCAATCTTAATCGGCGGTATCGGTGGTATGGCACCAAATCGTCGTGGTGATGTGGCTCGCTTAGGTTTAAAAGCAGTTGTAGCGGGTACATTAGCTAACTTAATGAGTGCGACTATCGCAGGTTTATTCATCGAGTTAAGCGGCGTAGCAATGTAATTAAAATGTGGTGAATTTTGACCGCACTTTATCTCTCAACACCACGAATCATTCGTGGTGTTGTACTTTAAAGCAAGCGAAAACGTTTGCTTAAATGACTTTTTATTTATCAACAAGAGGAAAAAATAATGACTCCACATATTAACGCTCCTGAAGGCGCATTTGCAGATGTTGTATTAATGCCAGGCGATCCGCTTCGTGCAAAATATATTGCTGAAACATTCTTAGAAAATGCGAAAGAAGTGACTAACGTTCGCAATATGTTGGGTTATACCGGTACTTATAAAGGTCGTCGTATCTCTGTTATGGGTCACGGTATGGGTATCCCATCTTGCTCAATTTATGCGAAAGAATTAATTACTGAATACGGCGTGAAAAAAATCATCCGTGTTGGTTCTTGTGGTGCCGTACGTATGGACGTTAAAGTACGTGATGTTATTATCGGCCTTGGTGCATGTACTGATTCAAAAGTAAACCGTATCCGTTTCAAAGATAACGATTTTGCTGCAATTGCTGATTTTGATATGGCACAAGCAGCGGTTCAAGCAGCGAAAGAAAAAGGTAAGCAAGTTCGCGTAGGAAATCTTTTCTCTGCAGACCTATTCTACACGCCAGATTTCGAAATGTTTGATGTGATGGAAAAATACGGCATCTTAGGCGTAGAAATGGAAGCAGCTGGTATCTATGGCGTAGCAGCAGAATATGGTGCAAAAGCACTTTGTATCTGTACCGTTTCAGACCATATTCGTACACACGAACAAACTACTGCAGAAGAACGTCAATTAACCTTCAATGATATGATTGAAATTGCGTTAGAGTCTGTATTAATTGGTGATAAAGCATAATTATCCGATTGATAGAATAAAAAAGAGCGGTTAAATTGACCGCTCTTTTGTTTTTCTACTTCGCTATTTTTCATACCAAATTCGGTTCACATAGAGCACGACTTTGCCAGAGGGTGTTTCCACATGGATTTCATCATCAATGCTTTTCCCGATTAAAGCGCGTGCAACAGGAGAATCAATGGAAATCCAGTTTTTAGCGGGATCGAATTCATCGCAGCCAACAAGGCGATATTGCTTCACTTCACCTTCTTCATCTTCTAGCTCAACCCAGGCACCGAAAAACACTTTGCCTTCTTGTTTCGGGTGGTAATCCACGATTTGTAACACTTCTAAGCGTTTGGAAAGGAAACGCACACGGCGATCAATTTCACGTAAACGGCGTTTACCGTAAATATATTCTGCGTTTTCACTGCGGTCACCAAGCGCGGCGGCATCTGAAACCGCTTGGGTAACTTTTGGTCGTTCTTCTTTCCACAAAAATTTAAGTTCTTGGTCAAGGGCAAGCCAGCCTTGACGAGTAATGTAATTTGATTTTGCCATGATAAAAATAAAAGAATTTTTTTGAATTATATTTGAGCCTGTTGTCTAAAACCAGTATTCTATTCTCGTTTTTATCGAATCCTTTAATAACAAAGAAGTATGACAATGTTAAATCAACAAATTAGCCAAATTATTGCGGCAGAATTAACCGTTCAACCCCAACAAATCCTCGCCGCCATTCAATTATTAGATGATGGCAACACCATTCCATTTATTGCCCGTTATCGTAAAGAGGCGACAGGTGGCTTAGATGACACCCAACTTCGTCATTTTGAAACTCGTTTAATTTATTTACGTGAATTAGAAGATCGTCGTCAAACCATTTTGAAATCTATTGAAGAGCAAGGGAAATTGACCGATGAATTGCGTGATAAAATCCATGCGACACAAAGTAAAACCGAATTAGAAGATTTGTATTTGCCATATAAACCAAAACGTCGCACGAAAGGGCAAATTGCGATTGAAGCCGGTCTTGAACCATTGGCTGATTTACTGTGGAACGAGCCGAAGAATGATCCTGAAACGGCTGCAGCTGAATTTGTAAATGCCGATAAAGGCGTAACAGACACTAAAGTCGCACTTGATGGCGCGCGCTATATTTTAATGGAGCGTTTTGCTGAAGATGCGGGCTTATTAGCGAAAGTCCGTGATTATTTAGCGAAAAATGCCGTTATCGTATCCAAAGTGATCGAAGGCAAGGAAACGGAAGGCGCAAAATTCCAAGATTATTTCGACCACCAAGAATTATTGAAAAATGTGCCTTCTCACCGTGCATTAGCCATGTTCCGTGGGCGTAATGAGGGCATTTTACAATTAAGCTTAAATGCGGATCCTGATGCAGAAGAGGGAAGTCGCCAAAGTTATTGTGAAGAAATTATTCGTGATTATTTAGATGTCCGTTTCACGGGGCAGCCTGCAGATAAATGGCGTGAGCAAGTGATTGCGTGGACATGGAAAATTAAAGTTTCGTTACATTTAGAAACGGAATTAATGGCAAGTTTACGTGAAAAAGCGGAAGAAGAGGCCATTGATGTTTTTGCTAGAAATCTGACCGCACTTTTAATGGCCGCACCAGCTGGCGCGAAAAGCACTATGGGCTTGGACCCAGGCTTACGTACAGGTGTTAAAGTAGCTGTGGTGGATAACACAGGTAAATTATTAGATACCACCACCATTTATCCACACACGGGGCGTGAAGCCGAAGCGCAAGTGGTGATTTTCAGCTTGATCCGCAAACATAACGTAGAATTAATTGCCATTGGTAACGGTACAGCTTCTCGTGAAACTGAACGTTTTGCGAAAGAAGTGATTAAAGAAATCAAAGAAAATAAACCGCAAACCGTTGTAGTGAGCGAAGCGGGGGCGTCCGTTTATTCTGCTTCTGAATTTGCCGCAAATGAATTCCCGAATTTAGATGTATCTTTACGTGGAGCGGTGTCTATTGCTCGTCGTTTACAAGATCCATTGGCGGAGCTAGTGAAAATCGAACCGAAAGCCATTGGTGTAGGGCAATATCAACATGATGTAAACCAAACCCAGCTAGCGCGTAAACTTGATGCTGTGGTGGAAGACTGTGTAAACGCAGTAGGTGTGGATTTGAATACGGCATCAGCACCGTTACTTGCTCGCGTGGCGGGAATGACGAAAACCTTAGCGCAAAACATTGTGGAATATCGTGATGAAAATGGTCGTTTTGAAAGCCGTAGCGAATTGAAAAAAGTGCCGCGTTTAGGACCAAAAGCCTTTGAGCAGTGTGCAGGCTTTATGCGTATTGCAGGCGGGAAAAATCCACTTGATGCTTCGGGTGTTCACCCAGAAGCTTATCCTGTGGTCGAAAAAATCTTGCAAGCGACAGCACAATCTATCCAAGATTTAATGGGCAATGCGGGTGTGGTTCGTCAGCTTGATGCAAAACAATTTATTGATGAGCAATTTGGTTTACCAACTGTTCAAGATATTTTCAAAGAACTAGAAAAACCGGGGCGCGATCCGCGTGGTGAATTTAAAACTGCTGTATTTGCAGAAGGCGTGGAAGAAATCACTGATTTAAAACCAGGTATGATTTTAGAAGGTACTGTCACCAATGTGACTAACTTCGGTGCATTTGTGGATATTGGTGTTCACCAAGACGGTTTAGTACATATTTCATCATTAAGCGATAAATTCGTAGAAGATCCACATCAAGTGGTGAAAACGGGCGATATCGTGAAAGTGAAAGTCTTAGAAGTGGATGTGCCGCGTAAACGTATTGCGTTGACGATGCGATTAGATGAAAGTGCGGTCAAAAATGACGGTAAATCTGACCGCACTTTAAGTGCAAAACCAAGAAGTAATGCACCTCGCCAAGATCGTAATCCTAGAGGAAATAGTGCAATGGGTAATGCCTTTGCCGATGCGTTGAAAAATTGGAAAAAATAATTTCGTCATTTAGATGAACATTGTGGCCAAATAGGCGTACAATGAAGGGGATCTGGTCAATCATCCAATCCCCTTTTTTATTTCAACGAAAGGAATATTCTTATGGAAAAAGGTATTCTTGGGCCGCATGAAGGCAAGGAGCTGGAATTAATGTTAAGGGGCGAAAAGCAAGTGGCATTATTCAATCAGGAGCTCGGTATTCCTGACGCCTTTCTCCCCTATCTTGAGCTAGGAATTATTCATTCAAAAACAGTGCAACGTCATGTAAATGATGTTTGCTTAACCGATTTTATTGTCTATTTACCCCAATCTCTTGCACTCGCTGAACAAATGGAAGTACTGCTTCCTGCAAGCACTGTGAACGGTTTTGATCCAAAAGTGGAACGTGAAATCGGCCGAATTCTTGGCTACCGAGAAAAAGACATCGAGTACTATATTCAGCATTTTCAAGATAATTTAGAGAAGTATCGGCAGCAGTATAGTTAATAGATAAAATAAAAGTGCGGTCAAAAACATAAGAAATTTTGACCGCACTTTTGTATTTTCAGCGCTGCTTATCTTTAAGCTAGTTTTATAATTTTACATCCAATTTTGCATAAGCTCGTTCTACTTTTTGATAGAAATGGCTTACCATCTTTACAAGTGGTATCGCAACAGGCTACTGGAAAACTAGAAACAGTTTATAACATCGCCGTAGAAGAATTTAGCACTTACCATGTAGGGGAATTTGGTGTTTGGGTTCTCAATGCAAATTGTTGTGATTTTGTGAATGTAAAATATGGTGATATTGAGTCTAAATTTAAGCAAGGCGGTTGGGTTAATCCAAAAAATGATCGAGTGATGTATATCGATCCTTTCGATGGTAAATTTAAAGATTTTCCAGATGGAGCAAGAGCTTCGGTGGATCATATTTTGCCACAAAGCGCATTTAATAAAATTGATGGTTTTGATAAATTACCAAAACATGTTCAAAATGAATTAATTAATCACCCTATGAATTTACATCCTTTACCAAAGGAACTAAATTCATCTAAAGGTGCTAAAATTGAAACAAGAACGGAAAGTTGGCAGAGATATGTTAAGGAAAATAAAGATATATCACCAATATATAGAGCGTATTTAGAAAATACTCAAAGAAATATGGTGGCTTTAGTTGAGGAACAGATTAAAAAGAGAGGTCTTAAGTGAAATTTATGACTAAATCTGATTTATATAAAGAGTTTGACGAAGTCTATTTCAACTTATCAGAGCTATGCTTTGATAAAATAAACTTATTTTATCGAAAATTTGATGATTTTGACCCAATGAAATTTGATGGTTTAAATTTAGTAAATAAAGTTGAACCAGAAAATTATCTTATTGAACGATTTAAAGTTATACAGCCTGAGTCATATTCTCATTTATACGATGGAAGATTTTTTTATGCTATTAAAAGAAGTCAGATTCCAGTAATGAATGATATAACTGAATTTGGCGTAATAATTAATGATATTGTTTATTACATAAGTTATGACCCATTTTCATTCTCCAAGGGAGAATATAAGCTACATCATAAAAGCATTCCTTATGAATTGCTTAACTCTTGGTTATTTTTTAGTGATAAATGGATTGTCTCAGAGGATATAACTTCAAATATATATAAAAGTAATTTACCTTCATTATTATTAATGCCTCTTCATTCAATTATAGAAGGCTTTGAAGATAGTCATGGCGTTGCACTTCCTGAATATACAACATTTCTTGAGCAGAAATTTAATCATGCTTTTAGACAAAGTTATGACGATGATAAATTCAATGATGAAAAATATTTTGAATTAAGATGTTTACTTGATACCCGCTCTAATGATGATTGGAGTAAAACAGGGTATCAATTATTTGTGTCTTCACATAATGATGAACGTAATGTTTATGTGATACCTAGAGCAGATGTGATGGGTATTAAAAAGTTGACGAATCCAGCAGAGGCAATAGATCATTATGCTGCTCATTTATTCTCTCGTGCTGAGGGCGAGTTTGATTTTATGCAATATGCAGAAGATTTTTAATTAATACAATAAATTAAAGTGCGGTCTTTTTTAAAAGAGTTTTTAAACCTCTCAAAAAGTGACCGCACTTTATTATTGGCTAGGAAGGATTATTCTGCGTCTTCTTTTGCCCATTCTAATGAGCGTTTAACGGCTTTTTTCCAGCCTTTATAACGACGTTCACGTTTTTCTTCATCATTATCTGGAGTGAAAGTACGTTCTACACGTGCTTTGTCGTGAAGTTCGTCTAAATCTTTCCAGAAACCAACCGCAAGGCCTGCAAGGTAAGCCGCACCAAGTGCAGTCACTTCTTTCACCACTGGACGTTCTACGTTCACATCTAAAATATCCGCTTGGAATTGCATTAAGAAGTTATTGTTGGTTGCGCCGCCATCCACGCGTAAATATTGTAAGCGTTGACCTGAGTCAGATTGCATTGCTTCTAATACGTCACGGGTTTGGTAAGCGATAGATTCAAGGGTCGCACGTACAATATGGTTACGGTTAGAACCACGAGAAAGACCGAAAATTGCACCACGTGCATACGGATCCCAATATGGTGCGCCTAAACCGGTGAAGGCTGGAACAACGTACACACCGTTACTGTCAGGGACTTTTTGTGCAAAGTATTCGGAGTCGTGGCTGTCATGTACGATTTTGAGTTCATCACGTAACCATTGGATTGAAGCGCCAGCAATAAATACCGAACCTTCAAGGGCATATTCAGGCTCACCTTTGGCGTTACATGCGATGGTGGTTAATAGGCCATTTTTAGAGGTAATGGCTTTATCACCGGTGTGAAGCAACATAAAGCAGCCTGTACCATAGGTATTTTTTGCTTGGCCTGCGCGTGTGCATAGATGGCCGTAAAGTGCTGCTTGTTGGTCACCCGCAATACCCGCAACAGGAATACGCACGCCGCCTTTACCCCCGATGTTGGTTTTGCCATACACTTCGGACGAATTACGCACTTCAGGCAACATAGAACGTGGAATATTTAATAATTCCAACATTTTGTCATCCCATTTTTTCGTATGGATGTTAAATAGCATGGTACGGGATGCGTTGGTGTAATCCGTTACGTGAACACGACCTTGGGTTAATTTCCACACAAGCCAGGTATCTACGGTACCGAATAGAAGTTCACCGCGTTCCGCTTTTTCACGAGCACCTTCTACATTGTCTAAAATCCATTTCACTTTGGTACCTGAGAAATATGGGTCCACTACTAAACCTGTGGTGTTGCGGATATATTCTTCATGACCATCCGCTTTAAGTTTGTCTGTAATATCTGCAGTACGACGACATTGCCACACAATCGCATTATAAACCGGTGTGCCGGTTGCTTTTTCCCACACAATGGTGGTTTCACGCTGGTTAGTAATACCAATTGCCGCGATTTCATCTGAGGTAATGCCTGCTTTTGCAACTACTTCGTTTAATGTTGAACTTTGTGTTGCCCAAATTTCCATTGGATTATGTTCCACCCAGCCTGCGCGTGGATAAATTTGTGTAAATTCACGTTGGGCGATTTCGACAACATTCGCATTGTGATCTAATAATACTGCACGAGAGCTTGTGGTACCTTGGTCCAAAGCGATGATGTATTTTTTGTCTGTCATAGTTCTATTCCTTAGAGTGCTTGGCACTCTCATTAAATGAATGAAGAAATTTTGAGCTTAAACGAACAAATTGCGAACCTAACTTAATTGAATTCGAATCTAATTGGAACAAGTAATGTTTGGTTTTGTGATAGGTATCACAGATTTTTCGCTGAAGATATGCAACCGATTGCGTTAACGCACAAAATAATGTGATCCCTCTCTCATTTTTAGAAAATAGATCGGTTTCATCTATTGAATTAATTGGTTAAAACTAGATAATGAAGCCACTCACTTTGAGTATCTCAATATTTGATCAAACAACGAACTGAATTGCAAAGCAAGATTTCTTCAATGAAATCATTAAGTTAATCATTATTTGGAGATTCTCTTATGAATGCCTATTTTGCAGAATTTTTTGGCACGGCACTCTTAATCCTGTTAGGTAACGGTGTGGTAGCCAACGTATGTTTAAATAAAACGAAAGGGCAAAGTTCTGGTTGGATTGTGATTACTACCGCGTGGGCATTTGCGGTGTATGTGGCGGTTGTTGTAACGGGACCTTACAGTGGAGCACACTTAAATCCTGCGGTAACACTTGGTGTGGCAATGAAAGGCGCATTTGCTTGGGAACTGGTACCAGGCTACATTGCGGCACAAGTGGTGGGCGGCATGGTTGGTGCGTTGTTGGTTTACATTATGTATAAAGATCACTTTACAGCGACCGAAGAAGAGGGCTTAAAACGCGCTTGTTTCTGTACTGAACCTGCGATTCGTAACTATCCAATCAACTTAGTGAACGAAATTATTGGTACCTTCGTACTTGTCTTCGTGATTTTCTATCTTGCAGGGGCAAACATCACTTTACCTGGCACGGCAGAAAGCACGCCAATTGGTTTAGGTTCTATCGGGGCATTACCTGTGGCGATTTTAGTTTGGGCAATTGGTTTAAGCTTAGGTGGAACAACCGGTTATGCGATTAACCCTGCTCGAGATCTTGGGCCACGTTTAACCTTAGGTCTTTTCCTTGGTGGGACATTGAAAACTAAAGCTGACTGGGGATACAGTTGGGTGCCGGTTGTAGGTCCATTTATCGGTGCGGCTTTAGCAGCAGTATTCTACAACGCAATTATGTAATTCATTCAAATAGAAAGAGCGGTCAAAATTCATGATGTTTTTTGACCGCTCTTTTTATATTTAGGGGTTTGATTAAATACAATAATCTTCGAATTCCATTGGCATTTTAGCTTGCAATAAGAATTGTTTGGTACGTTCTTGTTGAGGGCAACTGAAGAAGTTTGTCGCTGTATTTTGTTCAACAACTTGACCATTTTCCATAAGAATTACACGATCTGCTACGTCTTTGGCAAAATTCAACTCATGTGTGACGATAATCATTGTCCAGCCTTCTTGTGCGAGCATTTTGAGTGCCTGTAACACTTCACCAACAAGTTCTGGGTCAAGAGCAGAAGTGGGCTCATCTAACAAGATAATATCGGGTTTAACTGCTAAAGCTCGGGCAATTCCGACGCGTTGCTGTTGACCACCAGAGAGTTGAGAGGGATATAAATCCGCTTTCGCTTTTAAACCAACTTTTTCCAATAATGCTAAGGCTTTTTCACGTGCAATCTCTTTCGGTTGTTTTTGTACAACTACCATGCCTTCCATCACATTTTCGAGTGCGGTGCGATGGGGAAAGAGATTGTATTGTTGGAACACCATTGAGGAACGACGCCGCAATTTTAGTTCATCGGATTTACTGATCTTCTTGCTGAAATCAATGGTTAAGCTTCCATCGGTAAATGCTAATATTCCTTTTTCTGGGCGTTCGAGTAAATTTAAACAGCGTAAAAAAGTCGTTTTGCCTGAACCTGACGGGCCCAGAATGGCAACCACTTCACCTTTATTAATTTCAAAATCAATGCCTTTTAATACATGGTGGCCATTAAAACTTTTCTGAATATTCGTGACTTTTAACATAACCAGTCCTTATAAATGGCGAGAAAGGCGTTTTTCTAAACGGGTTTGTCCCATCGATAGAACAAAACAGAATACCCAATAAATGAGAGCCGCTTCACTATAAATTAAAATAAACTCATAGTTTTCAGCCGTGATGTTTTGCGCTACACGGAATAACTCAGCGATCCAAACAAGTGACGCCAGAGACGTATCTTTCACTGTACTAATAAATGTATTTGATAGCGAAGGGACGGAAATGCGTAAAGCTTGCGGCATAATGGTGCGCACGAAAGCTTGTGTGTAATTCATGCCTATCGCATAAGAGGCTTCCCATTGACCTTTAGGAATCGCAAGAATAGAGGCTCTCACGGTTTCAGCGGCATAAGCACCAATATTAATGGAGAACGCAATAATTGCGGTTGGAAAAGGTTCAAGTTTGATACCGACTTCAGGTAAACCGTAGAAAATAATGAAGATCTGCACCAACATTGGCGTGCCGCGAATAATGGAAATATAAATGCGACAAATGCCCTGCAGAATTTTGGTCATTAAATTGGGATGTGGCAACGTGCAAATCACAGCGACGATAACCGCAATGAATAAACCACAAAAGAAGGAAATGACCGCAAGGGGAATCGTATATAAAATTGCCCCTTCCATCATAGGCCAAAACGAGCTGATTACATAATCAGCTCGTTCTGTGGTCATAAATGGAAGGCTGGCTAACCAATTATTGAGTAATGTCATCGCCAAACCATTTGATTGAAATTTGTTTTAAAGTTCCGTCTTTGCGTAGTTCTTCAAGTGCTTGGTTCACTTTTGCAATAAGTGGTTCTTCACCTTTCAAGAAAGCAAAACCAGTTGGGATTTTTTTATCACTTTCTACAGCAATCTTTAAGCCTGAGTTAGGTTGTTTTTTGAAGTAATCTAACACTGCGAGTTTATCATTTACTGTTGCATCAACACGACCTTGTTTTACCGCTTCAAGGTTTTGCGCCAAGCTATCAACGGTCACAATAATTGCACCATTATCACGTGCGTCTTTGCTCCAGTTACTGGTTGCAGATTGTGCAGATTTTTTACCTTTTAAATCAGGGAATGATTTAATGCTATCGTTATCGGCTTTCGTCACGATTACGCCAGCAGAGTAGTTATAAGGTGCACTGTAATCATATTTTTTTAAACGTTCTGGGCTTGGATTGGTTTGGTTAGCAATAACATCAAAGCGTTTTGCATTTAAACCTGCATACATACCGTCCCAAGCGGTTTCTTTAAATTCGACTTTCCAACCTAATTTTTGCGCTACTTTTTCGATAATTTCCACATCGAAACCGGTTAACTTGCCATCTTTGTCATGGAAAGTAAATGGCGCGTAAGTACCTTCAGTACCGACTAATAAGGTTTTAGTTTGTTCAACGCGATCAGCAATTTCACCGGCGTTAGCAAAAGTAGAAAGGGCTAATCCTGCCGCTAAAAGTGCGGTGCTAAAAAATGATTTTTTCATAAGTATTCCTTTTTTAGATAAATAACGAAAGTGAAATGAATTATAAGAAGCGAAAAAGAAAAGAAAAGTATTATTTATTTATGAATTATTTCTTTTTGTTATATCAAATAAAAACTGTTTAATTAATAAACAAAAAAAGGTCTGTAAAAACAGACCTTAGATTAAATGAATTCAATCAATAGATTAAGCTTCAATACCTTCAAATAACGCCGTACTTAAATAACGTTCTGATGCAGAAGGTAGGATTGCAACGATTAATTTATCTTGGAATTCAGGTAGTTTTGCTAAGCGGTCAGCCGCTGCCACAGCCGCACCAGAAGAAATACCCGCAAGAATGCCTTCTTCAGCCATTAAGCGACGAGCGGTCGCAATTGCCGTATCGCTATCTACAGTTTCCACGCGATCAATTAATGATAAATCTAAGTTTTTCGGAATGAAGCCCGCACCGATACCTTGAATTTTGTGTGGACCTGGTTTCACTTCTTGGCCAGCAAGGGTTTGGGTAATAACGGGTGATTCACTTGGTTCAACCGCCACAGAGGTGATTTTTTTACCGTGATCTAATTTGATCGCACGGGAAATACCGGTAATTGTACCACCGGTACCCACACCGGCAACTACGACATCAACTTTACCTTCCGTATCTTTCCAGATTTCTTCACCGGTAGTTTGACGGTGGATATCTGGGTTAGCCGGGTTTTCAAATTGTTTTAGCATCACATAATGATTTGGGTTAGATGCCACAATTTCTTCTGCTTTAGCAATCGCACCTTTCATCCCTTTAGAGCCTTCAGTGAGCACAAGATTCACGCCTAAACCACGTAATAAACGTTTACGTTCAAGACTCATGGTTTCAGGCATGGTTAAGGTGATTTTATAACCGCGTGCAGCAGCTACATAAGCTAAAGCAATACCGGTGTTACCGCTGGTTGCATCTACAATTTCTTTACCCGCTGTTAAAATGCCGTCTTTTTCTGCTTGCCAAATCATATTGGCACCAATACGGCATTTCACGCTAAAGCTTGGGTTGCGACCTTCAATTTTTACGACAACGTTACCATTGTGTCCGAAGTGTTTTAAACGAACTAATGGAGTATTACCGATTGAGTATGAGTTATCTGCATAAATTGTCATTTTACTGTCCTTTTATATTTTGGAATGAGTTGATGCAGTAGTTATAACACCGGTTTTTATATAAAAAAAATAGTTAATAGCTATATTTTATAACTAAATGCTATTTATTCACGATGTTATTTCCTGAAGGCTTAATTTCTGTACTCGTAGAACGTGTCACAATTTGTGTTGAACCTGAAGTGCGGTCAAAATTCATATCAAATTTTAATTGTGAGCGATAATTTTCGACCCACATTACTGTTGCACCACAGACTGCAACAGGAATAATCACTAAGTTCACGATCGGCAATGCGGTACAAAGGGTAATTAATGCCCCGAATGTCAGGCTTTGAGAACGTCTTTCGCCTAACGCATTTTTCATAATGCCAAAAGAAATTTTATGGTTATCAAACGGGTAGTCACAGTACTGAATCGCCATCATCCAACAAGTAAATAGGAAGGTGAGTACTGGAATAATGGTTTGTCCGATAACAGGGATAAAACTTAATAAGAACAAGCCCACAAATTTCGGTAAGCTGTACCATAGTTTTTGCCATTCACGATTTAGCATACGCGGCACATCTTTCATGATTTCAGCCAAACCATCATCATTAACAGCTTCACCGGTCAGCATTTTTTCGACTTTTTCTGCCAATAATCCATTAAACGGTGCGGCAATAAAGCCTGAAAGTGTCGTAAAGGCAAAATAGAAAAATAAGAGAATTGAGCCAATAGACAGCACGAGCAAAATCACACTTAAAAAGCTTAGCCAATCAGGAATAAAGCTCATCACCCAGTCGATCATCGTGGAGATTTGTGAAACAAATAGCCAAAATAAGCCTGTGAGTAGGACGACGTTAAGTAAAATCGGCATAATCACAAAACGGCGGAGGCCTTTTTGAGTAATGAAATGCCAACCCATCACGAAATGATTGAAAGCAGATTTTATTTCATTTTGATCGATCATCATTGTTCCTTTAAATTAAAAAGTAAAAAATACAAAATGTCACAGAAAGACAATATTTTTTGAGAAAAATTCCATCTCATCCCTTTTAATATCTTGTTTGCTTTCCTATTTTTTCACCTGTGGAAATGTGGTAGGATTAGCAAAAAATCATTGCGTTAAGGAGCAACAAGAATGGACTTAAATACCATTTTGATTATTTTAGGGGTAATTGCTTTAATTGCCTTAGTGGTACACGGATTATGGTCAAATCGCCGTGAGAAATCAAAATATTTTAAAAGCGCGAATACATTTAACCGCACTTCTAAAAACGGTGAGGTCAATCCTTTTTCGCAAGCCGCTGATCCTAATGCGGATATTCGTTTAACACATCGCGCTCAAACAGCACAGCCTGTACAACAAAGTGTTCAACCTAAAGTGGCACCACAGGCAGCAAGCCAACAGCAATTTAATTTTGACGAGCAACGTGCTCAAGTGGATGCGCGTCAAATAGAAAAAAGCGTGGATGATATTAAAATCTCCTTACCAAATCAGCCAGTTTATGAGATGAACACGGCGCAATCTGCTCCTGCGCCACAGCCTGAACCTGTGGTTTATCCTGAAACGAATGTACAACCGAAACCACGTGTGGCAGAAATGACAATCGAAGAGTTAGAAGCACAAAGCAATGATTTTGATGGTGTAAATTCTTCTTCGCCTGAATTACGTGAGCAGTTAGCCGAGATGTCATTAAATCCAACTCAAGAACCTGCTCATGAGAACGTACATTTTAACTATCACGAACCGGTAGAAGTGGAAAAACCAAAACAAACCACGGGATTTGTTCAACTTTATGTGATTTCAAATCAAAATCGTGAATTTTATGGTCCGCAGTTATCTCAATCGTTAGAAAACTTGGGATTCATTTTTGGCGAGCGTCAAATGTATCACCGCCACTTTGATTTAAGTGTGGCAAGCCCGGTTTTATTTAGCGTGGCAAACATTGAACAACCCGGAACGTTTGATTATTACAATATGGCCGAGTTTTCAACCATGGGTGTGGTACTCTTTATGCAGTTGCCATCTCCAGGTAATAATTTGGCGAACTTACGTATGATGATTCGCGCAGCGAAAACCATTGCAGAAGATTTAGGTGGCGTGGTGTTGACTGATCAGCAAGAGATTTTTGATGATGTAGCTGAGCAAGATTACTTATCTCGCATCGCATAAAACGCACGAAAAAATAACCGCACTTTGGGCGAGCCGATGGTTCGCCCATTTTAATTCAATGAGTAAACCGTTAGAGAACATTATGAGCCTTCAGCAACAAATTGATACATTACGTCAGGATCTTCGTCGTTATGAATATGAATATCACGTGTTGGATAATCCAACCATTCCTGATGCAGAATATGACCGTTTATTTCACCAACTTAAAGCCTTAGAAGCTGCTCATCCGGAACTCATTACGGCAGATTCACCTACTCAACGTGTGGGCGCCAAACCGCTGTCAGGCTTTGCTCAGATTCGTCATGAAATTCCAATGCTTTCTTTGGATAATGCTTTCTCAGATGAGGAATTTTATGCATTCGTAAAACGTATTGAAGATCGTCTTATTCGTTTGCCTGAACCTCTTACTTTCTGCTGTGAACCTAAGTTAGATGGTTTAGCGGTGAGTATTTTGTATGTGAATGGTGTGCTGACTCAAGCCGCGACTCGTGGTGATGGGACAACAGGGGAAGATATTACTGCGAATATCCGTACGATTAGAAATATTCCCTTGCAGCTTTTAATGGACAATCCGCCTACACGTTTAGAAGTACGTGGTGAAGTATTTATGCCACACGCAGGCTTTGAGCGTTTAAATCAACAGGCTCTAGAGAAAGGTGAGAAAACTTTTGCTAACCCACGTAATGCAGCAGCGGGATCGTTGCGCCAGCTTGATCCGAAAATTACAAGTAAACGCCCATTGGTATTGAATGCTTATGGTATTGGTATTGCGGAAGGGGTAGATTTGCCGAATACGCATTATGATCGTTTGCAATGGCTGAAGTCTATTGGGATTCCGGTAAACCCAGAAATCCGTTTATGTAACGGCACAGATGAAGTGTTGGATTTTTATCGTGATATTCAAAATAAACGCAGCTCTCTTGGTTACGATATTGATGGCACTGTGCTGAAAATAAATGATATTGCGTTACAAGAGAAATTAGGTTTTATCTCAAAAGCACCGCGTTGGGCAATTGCTTATAAATTCCCTGCGCAAGAAGAATTAACTCGCTTAAATGACGTGGAATTCCAAGTGGGAAGAACAGGGGCGATTACCCCAGTGGCTAAATTAGAACCGGTATTTGTGGCAGGTGTCACGGTGAGTAATGCTACATTGCATAATGGTGATGAAATTGAACGCTTGGATATTGCGATTGGAGATACGGTAGTGATTCGCCGTGCGGGAGATGTGATCCCTCAAATTATTGGCGTGTTGCACGATCGTCGCCCAGCGGATGCGAGACCGATCATTTTTCCTAAAACTTGTCCGGTATGTGATTCGGCCATTGTTCGTATTGAAGGCGAAGCGGTAGCGCGTTGTACGGGCGGTTTATTCTGTGCCGCACAGCGTAAAGAAGCGCTTAAACATTTCGTTTCTCGCAAGGCCATGGATATTGATGGCGTAGGGGGCAAATTAATCGAGCAGTTGGTGGATCGTGAATTAATTCATACGCCAGCCGATTTATTCAAGTTAGATTTAACCACATTGACTCGTTTAGAAAGAATGGGCGCAAAATCAGCTGAAAATGCCTTAGCGAGCCTTGAAAAAGCAAAACATACGACGTTAGCACGTTTTATTTTCGCCTTAGGAATTCGTGAGGTGGGAGAAGCTACAGCATTGAATTTAGCCAATCATTTTAAAACCCTGGAAGCCTTGCAAAATGCAGATTTAGAGGCCTTACAGCAAGTGCCAGATGTGGGAGAGGTGGTAGCAAATCGTATTTTGGCGTTTTGGCACGAACCACATAATGTCGCAGTGGTGAATGATTTAATCGCTCAAGGCGTACATTGGGAAACCGTGGAAACCAAAGAAGTGACAGAAAACCGCTTTAAAGGCAAAACGGTTGTATTAACCGGAACCTTAACTCAAATGGGACGTAATGAAGCTAAAGCCTTATTACAAGACATGGGCGCGAAAGTGAGCGGCTCGGTTTCAGCAAAAACAGATTTTGTGATTGCCGGTGATGCGGCGGGTTCTAAGCTCACAAAAGCACAAGAATTAGGTGTTACCGTTCTAACGGAAGAAGAATTTTTGGCTCAGATTTAACCGTCTCAATCGAAAAAAAAACTAAAAAAATGACCGCACTTCATCTCATCTCAAGATTAAGTGCGGTTTAACTTTTCTTCTTAATAAACGATAGCGGACATTTTAAGCTCTTAATTTACTGGCTCCACGTTCCAGTTGTTTTGCCAAGCATTCTTTTGAAGCAATAATCTGTTTACCAAAACGTTTATATAAACGTTGTTTTAATTTTGCCAACCCTTTCACTTTAGCACTTTTTTCTGCCCCAAATAACTGCTTAATATGGAGTGTCACCTGACCAATCTCTTGTAAGGCTATACCTGTTTTGGCTTTTAATTCGTTTAATTGGAACGTGATTTTTTCCTGTACATGCTGTTCCAATCGTTGCGTTAATTCTGTCGTATCGGCGGTTTCATTTTGACACAACTGTTCAAATTCGGCGATTTCTGTACTGAAATCTAGCTGTAACCCTTGTTCCAGTTCAATTAATACTGCCGTGCCGTATTCCAATTGTGATGTTAATTGCTGTTGGCTTTGAACTAATTGATTTTGAATGGCTTCACTTTGCTCAATACATTCATTTAATGACTGTTTCATTTCTGTTTGTTGCTGCATGGCAGAGGCTTTTATTGAATCAATTCGTTGTTGAATTTGCTGCATAAGATCTGACATTGTTTGTACGTTTTCCATTTTCTTCTCCTTTGGGATTTTTAACCGCACTTAAGAAAAGTGCGGTCATTTTGTTACTTATTTTTTGATGATTTGTTTCACATCCACTTCTGTTTTATTCCATTCTTTATCGACTTTACCAATAATTTGAATGTTATCTTGAGGTGCTATCGTTTCACCATTCCATGCTTTTTTGCTGACTTCAATTTGAATTTCTTTTCCACTTGCGTCTTTAAATAAGAAATCCTTTTTACCAATTTGTTTTACAATTTGTCCGTCTAAACGAACTGGAGTATCATCATTGGCATTTAATGCATCATCAACGGTTTTTACAATAACACTTTCATCGACAAAACCTTGTTGGGTGTTGTGCTTGTGACCATCATTAAATCCTTGTGCTATTGCGGTGTTATATACGGCAACAGAAGATAATGCGATAGCTGCAACAGTAAGTAATTTTTTCATAGTTTGTTCTCCTAAATAAGATAATCATAAAGTAAGTTGAAAGCTTTGCTTTCAGATGTATTAAATCATTCAAATCTTAATCTTTTCTTAAGTGATTAACATTTTTCAGATTTATTTATCGATTGGATTGTTTGCCTTTCGATGAGTGTATTTAAACAAGAGAATCTTAAGGAAAGATTAAGAGAGGTAAAAAAAATGAAAATTTTTTGAAAATAAAAAAATAGGGCGTTTAAGCCCTACTTTTATGAGAAAAATGCCCTGGAAATCTACCGCACTTTAGCCTGCTACTGCAGGTAAATAGCCTGCTTGAATTAAGAATGGCACGATCATAATCGCTACACCAATAACTAATGCAATCACTAAAGTCACATTACCACCGATTACACGATAAGGCAGATTCGGATTCGCTTGACGTGTTTTCCATGCTAGTCCGATAGGCAAAATTAAGCAGTAGAACGCACAGAGTAAACCTGCATAGCTTAATGCTGCGATAAAGCCTTCAGGATAATACAAGGCAAACGCAAGTGGTGGTGTGAAGGCTGCAACCGTCAGTGTCAAGCGATTGTGTGGCAATTTGTAACGTTTAAATAAATCGCCTAAACCTTCAAATACCCCGAGCATGACACCAAGGAAAGAGGTGATTAATGCAAGTGCAGAGAATACGCGTACGATTTCACCCATAATGTGGGAGTTCGTGATTTGACGTGTTGCATTGACCAAGCCGTTAAGGGTTGGATCCGCTTGTAATACTTGCACAAATTCATTTTGGCTTAATACACCGTGAGTCGCTAATTGCCACACTAAATAAGCTACAAGTGGAATCGCTGTACCAATTAAAATCGCTTTACGGAATTGAGTAACACTACCATCTAAATAGCTGTTTACGCTACCCATGATGATGTGGAAGCCAAAGGAGGTAAAGAAAATTGGTGCCGCAGAGATCACGAAAGCATAATTTAAAGGCAATGCCATCAGGTTATCGACAGATACTTTTGGTAACATCATGAACAACACAAAAGCAAAGGCAATTAATTTACCGATGAACAGAATACGGGTGGCACCATCAACGCCTCTTGTACCTACAACCACAAAGGCACCGAGTACGACGGTAAATAAAATGATTGAAAGTTCGGAGGAAAGACTTTCAAAGCCAAAAGCGGTTGGTAAACCCGATAATAATGAACCGCCCCCGGTGATATAGGCCGCAGAAAGGGCGTAAAGTAAAATGAGCAAACTAAAAGTCGCTAAGACACGCCCTGTAATGCCGAAGTATTTTTCGGCTAGAGTCGCTACGCCATCATTCAAGCGATCTGCAGTTTGGTAAACTTCAACAAAAAGCAAACCGCTGTAAACCAAAAGTGCCCATAAGCCGACTAATAAGAAAACGGTGTAACCAAAACCAATACCGGCAGAGGTTAATGGCATCGCGAGCATCCCTGCCCCGATGGTTGTGCCGGCAATGATTAAGGCACTGCCGAATGTTTTGTTTTTTAGCATAAAATTGTTCTCCGAGTATAAAATTGAAAAACGAGGTTAAAGCTGACCGCACTTTTCTTTGTAATGATAGCGGCAAACCGAAAGATAAGAGTCGTTTCCACCAATTTGGATTTGTTCCCCTTCCTTAATGACTTCACCTTGTTCATTTAAACGTAAAACGAAATTGGCTTTACGTCCACAATAACAGATTGTTTTTAATTCTTCTAGTTGATCTGCCCAAGCAAGTAAATACTTACTACCTTCAAATAGCTCTGCTTGGAAGTCGGTACGCAAGCCATAACAAAGCACAGGAATTTTCAGTTTATCCACGACATCGCTTAATTGATACACTTGCTGTTTCGTTAAAAACTGGGCTTCATCAACTAAAACACAATGAATTTTTTCTTGTTGTAAACGTTGGCTTACTTCGGCAAAAAGGTCACTCGTTGACGTAAATAAATTGGCGTCTTCATGAATACCAATACGCGACGTGACTTTGCCTAATCCAAAGCGGTCATCAATGGCTGCCGTATAAACCATGGTGTTCATATTGCGTTCACGATAGTTATAGGAAGACTGCAGCAACGTGGTTGATTTGCCCGCATTCATCGTAGAGTAGTAAAAATAGAGTTTTGCCATTATTTAATCACCCATTTCCAGAAATAATAGGCAATAAATCCTGCAACAGGTGGACAGGCTGCTAGCATAAAGGTCCCGTAAGTGGCGCCGCCTCCCACCATTTTTCCTGCTTCAGCAAGAGCGTCAACAATATCACTGCTTGGCGTGGTAAAAATCCATGCGCCAATAATCGCGAGTACTAAAAAACAAGCGATACCGGCTGCACGCATGGCTCTTACTTTAATCATATTTTCCATATTTATTCCTTAAATTGCAGGGAGTTCTGCCATCGCCCAACGAGGTTTAACATCAATGGCGAGATCGCTGTGCTGACCTTGTTTTAAGCGTAAAAAGCCCGTATAGGCAATCATGGCACCATTATCGGTACAAAATTGAGGTTGCGGATAAAATACTTCACCACCAAGATTTTTCATCATAGTGCCAAGGGTTTCACGTAATTTTTTGTTTGCACTCACCCCGCCAGCAATCACTAAACGCTTATAGCCGGTTTCTTTTAAGGCACGTTTACATTTAATTGCAAGTGTATCCACGACGGAATCTTGGAAGGCAAAGGCAATATCGGCTTTAGTTTGTTCGGTTAATTCGCCTTCTTGTTTGATCGCCTGATTAATGGTGTTAGCCGCTGAGGTTTTTAAGCCTGAAAAGCTAAAATCAAGACCTGGGCGATCTGTCATTGGACGTGGAAACACAAAACGATCTGGCGATCCTTTTTCGGCTAAACGTGAAAGTGCTGCACCGCCAGGGTAATCTAACCCTAATAATTTCGCGGTTTTATCAAAGGCTTCACCCGCGGCATCATCAATGGATTCGCCAATGACTTCATATTTTCCTACGCCATCAACGCGCACTAATTGCGTATGTCCACCTGAAACTAAGAGGGCAATAAATGGAAAGTGCGGTCGATTTTCATCAAGCATTGGCGCAAGTAGATGACCTTCCATGTGGTGTACGCCAATAGCTGGCACATTCCAGGCATAAGCCAGTGAACGTGCGATCGTTGCGCCCACTAATAATGCGCCCACTAAACCCGGGCCACTTGTATAGGCAATACCATCAATTTGGTCAGCGTTTAAATTGGCTTCTTCTAATGCAGCTTTGATTAATGGCGCCGTTTTGCGAATGTGATCGCGGGAAGCCAGCTCTGGCACTACACCACCGTAATCCGCATGCAAGGCTATTTGCGTGTAGAGCTGATTGGCAATTAAGCCTTTATCTTCATCATAAATCGCGACACCTGTTTCATCACAGGAGGTTTCGATCCCTAAAATACGCATTTTCTTCTCATTTTATTAAAAAAATTGGCAAAGATTTTACCTTGTTTAGTCCGCTTAAACCAGTTCAAACGCCAAATTTTCAGCAAATAGGCGATCTTTCCTTTGCTTTTGCAGGGAAGATCGATTAGAATTGCATCCTTTATTGAATTTGCCGTTCATTCGGCAGTAATAAAAATTTAAAATTGCAATTAAATTAAACTCATTGAGGTGATTGGCTTATGCCTGTAATTAAAGTACGTGAAAACGAATCATTTGACGTAGCTTTACGTCGTTTCAAACGCTCTTGCGAAAAAGCTGGTATTTTAGCAGAAGTTCGCGCTCGTGAATTCTATGAAAAACCAACTACAATCCGTAAACGTGAAAAAGCAACGCTTGCTAAACGTCACGCTAAACGTAATGCTCGCGAAAACGCGCGCAATACCCGTTTATACTAATTTGTAGTATTTTCTAACTCGAGTTAAGACAAACCGTGAAACCTTTTGGGTATCACGGTTTTGTTGCTTTAAATTCATCGAAAAAAAGTCACGCAAAATCAACCGCACTTTCGCATCGTATTCAAGGAGGCAAGGCAATGAAAGGCTCAATTCCACGCCAATTTATTGATGATCTGCTCACAAAATCGAATATTGTCGATGTGATTAATGCGCGCGTGAAACTCAAAAAAGCAGGACGAGATTATCAAGCTTGCTGTCCATTTCATCATGAAAAAACACCCTCCTTTACGGTAAGTGAAAAAAAACAATTCTATTATTGCTTCGGTTGTGGCGCGAAAGGCAATGCGATTTCATTTTTAATGGATTACGACAAGTTAGAATTTGTTGAAGCCGTTGAAGAACTTGCTGCTTCGGCAGGGCTTGAAGTGCCTTATGAAAAACGCCCAAACCAATTCGGTAATAAACCGGATGTGAGCTATCAGACAAAACGTAATTTATACGATTTGATGCAAGAGATTGCATCGTTTTATCAAGCTCAACTCCCGTTAAATATTCCTGCTCAAAGCTATCTTCAGCAACGTGGTTTATCGCCAGAAATTATTGCTCGTTTTCAAATTGGTTATGTACCCAATGCGATGGATACGGTGTTACGCCAATTCGGCAAAAATCGGGAAGAACAGAAAAAACTTTTTGATTTAGGTATGCTTTCTCGAAACGATCGTGGCAATGTGTACGATAAATTCCGTAATCGTATTATGTTTCCGATTCGGGATAAACGTGGTCGAACAGTTGCCTTTGGTGGACGTGTTTTAACGGATG
The DNA here is from genome assembly GCF_014931415.1 of Haemophilus parainfluenzae. NCBI lineage: Bacteria > Pseudomonadati > Pseudomonadota > Gammaproteobacteria > Pasteurellales > Pasteurellaceae > Parahaemophilus > Parahaemophilus parainfluenzae. The sequence continues at coordinate 726,711 of NZ_CP063121.1, forward strand.
AAAAACCCAAGTATTTGAACTCCCCCGAAACCATTACCTATCATAAAGGTAATGAGCTTTATGGTTTATATGAAGCTTTACAAATCAATGATGAGCCAGAAAAACTACTGGTGGTTGAAGGTTACATGGATGTGGTGGCATTAGCGCAATTTGGTGTGAATTATGCAGTGGCTTCTCTTGGTACATCGACGACCTCGGAACAAATTCAATTATTGTTCCGTTCAACAGAGCAAGTCATTTGCTGCTACGATGGTGATAGAGCAGGGCGTGATGCCGCTTGGCGCGCACTTGAAAACGCTTTGTCTTATCTGGAAGATGGACGACAAATCAAGTTTATTTTCCTACCAGATGGAGAAGACCCGGATACTTATATTCGTCAATATGGTAAAGAAAAGTTTGAAGAATATATTGATCAAGCTCAGTCTCTCACAGAATTTTTATTCGCACATTTAAGTCCACAGGTGGATTTTTCGACGCAAGAAGGACGAGGCAAATTAGTCGCACTCGCGGCGCCTTTAATTCGTCAAATTCCTGGTGATATGTTGCGTCTATCATTGCGAAATATGTTGGCACAAAAGCTTGGAATCTTTGATCAATCACAGCTTGAAAGCTTGATTCCAAATCAAATAGACAAGGCTGAACCCAAACCTAAAACGCCACAAAAAACCATTAAGAAAACGCCAATGCGTGTAGTGATTTCCCTGTTATTACAGAATTCACAATTAGTGAATCGCATTTCGGATGTGGGGTTACAAGCCTTAAAGCATGAAGCAGGTTACGAATTACTCGAAAAATTGACCGCACTTTGTCGTGAACGAGAAGGTATTACAACAGGGCAAATCTTAGAATATTTTCGTGATACAGAATTCAGCAAGCCCCTTGAAATATTAGCCTCTTGGGATCATCTATTAGATGACTTAGAAATCATTAATGCATTCTCTCAAAACTACCGTCGTTTGAATATTCAAGCGATTGAACGAGATATTGAAATGCTGATTGCAAAAGAAAGGGCGGAAGGCTTAACTGATCAAGAGCGAGCAATTTTAGTGAATTTGCTCAAGGGAAAAGAAGAGCAGAAAAAACAGTTAGTTAATCCGTCATAACAATGGTAAAATCTCCTGTTCAAAACAAGGGCTTTTATCTTCCAAAAATAACGCAAAACGGGAATAAAAATGGAACAAAATCAACAATCTACCGCAGAGCAATATTCAGAACAAATTGAACAGCTTATGGAATTGGGTCGTACGCAAGGTTATTTAACCTATGCGGAGATTAATGACTTACTTCCGGAAGATGTGATCGATCCAGAGTATTACGATAAGTTGTTGCAGACTTTACAGCATGATGCGGGTATTCCGGTTCTGGATGAAGCGCCGGAAAGTGACGAAATGATGTTGAATGACACTATTCCGGATGAAGATGCAGTGGAAGAAGCAACACAGATTTTATCCAATGTGGAATCTGAAATCGGCCGTACAACCGATCCTGTGCGTATGTATATGCGTGAAATGGGAACGGTTGATCTTCTTACCCGTGAAGATGAAATCAGCATTGCAAAACGTATTGAGGAAGGGATTGATGAAGTCCAAACAGCAATTGCGGCATACCCAGAAGCGTTAACTGAATTATTAGATAATTATGACCAAGTTGAAGTAGGCAATTACCGTTTAGCTGATTTAATCACAGGCTTTGTGGATCCAAATGTTCCAGAAGAGGAAACCGCAAACATTGATGAAAATTTTGCTGATGAAGATGAAAGTGCCGAATCTGCTGCAGATGTTGATGATGAGAGCGATGAGGAAGATGAAAGCGATAACAGCTCAAGTTCTGATGACAGTGATTCAGATAACAGTATCGATCCTGAAGTAGCGCGTGAAAGATTTGCTGCATTAAGAGAGCAGCATACTAAAACATTGGCGACCATAGCAAAACACGGTCGTAGTGGTAAACGTGCCAAAGATCAAATTGCTCAACTCGCCGATATTTTTAAACAATTTCGTTTAGTGCCAAAACAATTTGATGTACTTGTTTTATCAATGAAGAATATGATGAAACGTGTACGTGCAGAAGAGCGTCAACTACAAAAAGTATTAGTTGATATTGCAGGTATGCCAAAAGATGAATTTGAGGCGCTTATTGTTGCGAATGGCAGCAGTGATGCATGGGTAGCAAAAGCATTAAAATCAACAAAAGCTTGGGCAAAACGTTTACCAAAATATGAAGAACGTATTCGTTTATCTTTAGATAACTTAGCGAATATTGAGCAAAATACCAATCTTACCATTCAACAAATGCGTGAGATTTGTGATGCGGTATCTCGTGGTGAACAAAAAGCTCGCCGTGCGAAAAAAGAAATGGTTGAAGCCAACTTACGTTTGGTGATTTCTATTGCGAAAAAATATACCAACCGTGGTTTACAATTCTTGGATTTAATTCAAGAAGGGAATATCGGTTTGATGAAAGCGGTAGATAAATTTGAATACCGTCGTGGTTATAAATTCTCAACCTATGCAACTTGGTGGATTCGTCAGGCAATTACTCGTTCGATTGCGGATCAAGCTCGTACAATTCGTATTCCGGTTCATATGATTGAAACGATTAACAAATTAAATCGTATTTCTCGTCAAATGTTACAAGAAATGGGACGTGAAGCGACACCGGAAGAGCTTGCTGAGCGTATGGGAATGCCAGAAGATAAAATTCGTAAAGTGCTTAAAATTGCGAAAGAGCCAATTTCAATGGAAACGCCAATCGGTGATGACGATGATTCACATTTAGGTGACTTCATCGAGGATTCAACTCTTGAATTGCCATTAGATTCTGCCACTGCACAAAGCTTGAAAGTGGCGACTCATGAAGTGTTAGAAGGCTTAACCCCTCGAGAAGCTAAAGTGTTACGTATGCGTTTTGGTATTGATATGAATACCGACCATACACTTGAAGAAGTGGGTAAACAATTTGATGTAACCCGTGAGCGTATTCGTCAGATTGAAGCGAAAGCATTGCGTAAATTACGCCATCCAAGTCGTTCTGAAACCTTAAGAAGTTTCTTAGATGAGTAATTATTCATTCATATAAAAAAGAAAAGGCAGAAATATCTGCCTTTTTTATTTGATTAAATTTGGTTATTTACCACCAAATCACATTCCTTTAAAATACGCACTTTTCATCATTCAAAAAATAAAAAAGGAACTTTATGGAAGAATCTCAAGAACTAGAAAAGCTGCCTAGAGTAGTGACTGGTGTATTAAAAGTGATATTAAGTTTTTCACTTATTGCTTTGGCTTTAGTGTTGATTATTGCTTTAGCTAAAATCACCTATACCTTAGCAATTATGGTGTTTAATACATCAAGCGTAGTGCCTTATGATGTTGCCGAACAAGCCGTGATGTTTTTCTTATATTTCGGTTTTATTGGCCTTATCGTGCAATATTTTAAAAGTGGCTATCACTTTCCTTTGCGCTATTTTATTTACGCGGGGATTACCGCTATGTTGCGCCTGATTATTGTGAATCATGAGAGTTCGGTTGATACCATCTTATTCGCAGGCGCGATTTTAATTATGGTTATTGCACTTTGCTTAGTGTTGTATTCCAATAAAATTAAAATTTAAAAGTGCGGTCATTTTGACCGATATTTTGGAATGGATTATTCCGGTACAATCCATTCCACTGTCCAACTTCCCGTACCTTCAGGGACGAGCGTTTGGGTCAAATAAGGCAAAATAGATTTCATTTGCTGTTCTAATTGCCAAGGTGGGTTAATCACCACCATTCCACTTGCGGTCATACCACGTTGATCGCTATCAGGGCGAACCGCCAATTCAATTTTCAAAATTTTACGAATTCCTGTTGCTTCTAATCCTTTAAAAATGCGTTTTGTTTGTTGACGTAGAACCACTGGATACCAAATCGCATAAGTACCCGTAGCAAAGCGTTTATAACCTTCTTCTATAGCTTTCACTACCAAATCATAATCTTCTTTTAATTCATAAGGCGGATCAATAAGCACTAAGCCTCGGCGTTCTTTTGGTGGAAGCGTGGCTTTGAGTTGTTGGAAACCATTTTCTGATTTTGTGGTGATATTTTTAAATTCTTTGAAATTATTGCGTAATAATGGAAAATCACTTGGATGTAATTCTGTCAGTAATGCACGATCTTGAGGACGTAATAATTGCGCGGCAATCATAGGTGAGCCCGCATAATAACGTAATTCTTTACCGCCATAATTGAGCTTTTTAATGAGATCCACGTAGCGAGCAACTTCTTCGGGTAAATCTGTTCTTTCCCAAAGTCTCCCAATTCCCTCTTTGTATTCGCCGGTTTTTTCTGATTCGTTAGAACTTAAACGATAGCGTCCGACCCCAGAATGGGTATCGAGATAGTAAAAACCTTTTTCTTTCAGCGAAAGATTTTCCAATATCAGCATTAATACAATATGCTTTAATACATCAGCATGATTGCCTGCATGGAAACTGTGACGATAACTTAACATGATTTGTCCTTTTGACGTAAAAAAGTGCGGTCAAAATTAACCGCACTTTTAGTATTTAAATCAGGGTTAGAATAATTCTTCTGGTTGCGTTGCAGGAATTGCGTCTTTGGTTTTACCTGTTCCACCATTTAGACGTTGTTGCAACTCTGGTGGAACATAATAACCGCGCTCTTGCATTTCCGCAATGTAAGTACGTTTAGGCTCGGTACCAACGATAAAGTATTCTTTACGGCCACCACCTTCAGAAAGTAAACCAGAGTTACTATCAATGGTTTTTTCCATGATGTTTGGAGGAAGCTCAAGTTGACGTTCTGGCACATCAGAAAGTGCAGCTTTCATATAAGCAACCCAGGCAGGCATTGCGGTTTTCGCTCCCGCTTCACCTTTACCTAATATGCGTTTGTTATCATCGAAACCAACATAGGTTGTGGTGACTAAGTTTGCGCCAAAACCTGCGTACCAAGCTACTTTCGCACTATTAGTGGTACCGGTTTTACCACCGATATCACTACGTTTAATGCTTTGAGCAATACGCCAGCTGGTACCTTTCCAACTAAGTCCTTGCTCACCATAAATCGCCGTATTTAATGCACTACGAATTAAGAAGGCTAATTCACCACTAATCACACGAGGTGCGTATTCTTGTTTTGCTGCACCGTCTTTCGCATCCGCCATTAAATCAACAGAACCGTCATTTAATGCGGATGTTTGAAGTTCTGGCAAGTCAGGTACATTCTCAGGTTGCTGATCGCCCTCACCTTCATCTGTATCGGTGTTGCTATTACCTTTAGCGGATTTTAGGTTATCAGGGTTAGCCACTTCTGCGACATCTTTAAAGCCATCAATTTTATCTTTGGTTTCACCATAAATCACAGGAATGTCATTACAGGTAATACAAGCAATTTTAGGGTTCGCAATAAATAAATCTTTACCGGTATTATCTTGAATTTTTTCGATAAGGTAAGGATCAATTAAGAAACCACCATTATCAAAAACTGCGTAAGCACGCGCCATTTCCAATGGCGTGAAGGATGCAGCACCTAATGCAAGCGCTTCACTGGCAAAATATTGGTCACGTTTGAACCCAAATCGTTGTAAGAAGTCAGCCGTAAAGCCAACACCTGCAGTTTGTAGTGCTCGGATGGCAATCATATTTTTAGATTGACCTAAACCTACACGTAAACGCATAGGACCGTCATAACGATCAGGTGAGTTTTTAGGTTGCCACAAAGGTTGTCCTGGTTTTTGAATAGAGATAGGACTGTCTTGCAATACGCTTGAAAGCGTTAAACCTTTTTCTAACGCAGCCGCATAGATAAATGGTTTAATCGAAGAACCGACTTGCACTAAAGATTGGGTTGCTCGGTTAAATTTACTTTGTTCGTAGCTAAAACCACCCACCATGGCCTCAATTGCACCATTATCAGAGTTTAATGAAACTAATGCAGAGTTAGCTGCTGGAATTTGACCTAAAATCCATTCACCGTTATCACGTTTACGAATCCAAATTTGTTCGCCCACTTTAACCGGTGCTCTTCCCGCCCAACGCATTGCATTAGAAGAGAGCGTCATCGTTTCATTATTGGCTAAAAGTAATTCTGCCCCATTCTTACCTAATGCGGTTACCGCTGCTGGAATGAATGGTTCTGAATCAGGTAATTTTTTCAAGAAAGCGACAATGCGTTCATTATCCCATGGGGTTTCACCTTTTTTCCAAAGTGGTGCACCGCCACGCCAGCCATGACGCATGTCATAATCGATCAAGTTATTACGGACGGCTTTTTGAGCTTCCGCTTGATCTTTTGAAAGTACTGTCGTGAAAACTTTATAACCTTTAGTGTAAGCATCTTCTTCACCAAAGCGTTTTACCATTTCTTGACGAACCATTTCAGTCACATAGTCTGCACGGAACTCAAATTTAGCACCGTGATAGCTTGCTACAATTGGTTCTTTAATCGCTGCATCATATTCTGCTTTGGTGATCTTGTTTTCATCCAACATTCGGCTTAAAACCACATTTCGACGTTCTTCCGCACGTTTTGGCGAATACAGTGGATTCATGGTAGAAGGTGCTTTTGGCAAGCCAGCAATGATCGCCATTTCAGAAAGTGTTAATTCATCTAAGTTTTTACCAAAGTAGGTTTGAGCGGCGGCTGCAACGCCATAAGAGCGATACCCTAAGAAAATTTTATTCAAATAAAGTTCTAAAATTTCTTGTTTGCTTAAGGCATTTTCAATTTCAATGGCTAATACTGCTTCGCGAGCTTTACGAATAATGGTTTTTTCTGGCGTTAAGAAGAAGTTACGCGCAAGCTGTTGTGTAATGGTACTTGCCCCTTGAGATGCCCCACCATTGTTGACGGCAACAAAAATCGCACGAGCAATACCAACAGGGTCTAAGCCGTGATGTTCATAAAAACGGCTATCTTCTGTTGCTAAGAAGGCATCTTGCAGGCGCTGAGGTACATTTTCTAATTTCACTGGAATACGGCGTTGTTCACCGACTTCACCGATTAATTTGCCATCAGCCGTATAGATTTGCATTGGTTGTTGCAACTCAACGGTTTTTAGGCTTTCTACCGATGGTAAGGAGGATTTTAAGTGAAAATACAGTACACCACCGGCGACTAACCCCAGTATACATATCGTAAATAGGGTACTTAATATTAATTTTGCGATCCGCATCGTAAAATTCTCTCTGGTTTAATGAATATTCAAAAAATCAAAATTATGATCTTGGCTGCTAAGTATAAAAGATTAATCCCTTAAAGAATAGGAAAGAATATGGGAATTGCTCATAGAAAGCAGCGAAAACACCAAATTGGTGTGAGTAAACAACAAGATAACCTCTATTTTGTTTGGCTAGATGAATTCCACAAAGTTCAATCTATTTGCTTGAATGGACAACAAAAGGACATTTTTTCCCAGTTATTGCCTCATTTACCACAAAAAACGAACCAATGTTGTTTTATCGGCGCCATTTCACCCCATTTAACTTGGTCTAAGACGCTTATTTTACCGCAAACACTCAATGCTCAGGAGTGTGAACAACAATGTCGTTTCATTTTGCAAAAAGAATTACCGATTCCGTTGGATGAATTATGGTTTGATTATCTGACCACGCCATTAAAACAAGGTTTTCGTTTGGATATCACGGCGATTCGAAAAGAAAGTGCCAATGCAGAATTAGCAAAATATTTGCCGCTAAAATTGACCGCACTTGATTTACTGAATCACAGCATTTTGCGTGCATTTTATGCCATTTTAGGGCAAGAGCCGACGAACGCCTTGTTTTTATATCAAGATCAACAAGGTTGTCTCGCCGTTTGTGAACGCTTACAACAACGACAAGTCTTGCAATCTCAAAGTGATTTATCTGAGCTTTATCAACAATTTATCCAGCGTTTTCCTGAAACGATAGAACAGATTTATGTGTATCAAACGCCCGATATATTAAATTCACGCACAATCGAATTACTGCCTCAGGATTGGCTGCGAATTGAAACAGATTTACCTTTTATCGCTTTAGGCAATGCACTCTGGCAAACCGATTTAAAGCTAGTGGATTTATCCTCAAAAATGACCGCACTTTTGACTCCAAGTAATCGGGAGAGTGGTGATGTTAAGCCTTAATCTATTGCCTTGGCGCTTAGAACAACATCAAAAGGCTTTTCGTCGTTTTATATGGCAAGGTTTAATTTGGTTAGCTTGCTCAGTGTTGATTGTCGTTGGATTGAACCAACTCAATGAACAACAAGGGCAAGCCCTAAGTCAGACAAAAGAAAAACTGACACAAATTACTCATCAAGTTCATCAGAAACGCATTCAAGTTCAGCAACTACAAAGTAACTTAAAAGAACTGAATGAGCTGACAGAAATGGAGACGGAATATGTGTATCGAATGCTTAATTTATTAACTGAGTTGCCCTTACAACAAGGTGAGTTAGATGAATTTACGCTCAATGCGAAGCAAGTTGTCCTTTCTGGCATGACGGAAAATCAACAAGAATTTGAAGCAATACATCAATTTCTTAAACGCCATTTTACCGAGGTTAATTTAACCAAGTTTCAACCGGTGCAACAACAGTTATTCTTTCAGTTTGATATTCATTTATCGGAGCCTGTGCAATGAGGAACCTTATCAATGAGCTTATTCAAAGAAGTGCACAAAGTTGGTTTGGGCGATGGCTTCGATTACCTCAAATGGCCCATGCTGCCTTTTGGTTGTGTGCATTAAGTGCGGTTATTTTCTTACCTGTTTTTCGTTATGTTGAAAACAGTAATGAACAGTATCGGCTTGACGCAGAATTGAGTTTACAACAACAAGAGTGGGATAAACAGGAAAGGATTTTACAAACTTTAAGACAAAAGTCAGACAGCCGACAACTTTCTCCAGAATTGGCTAATTCTGTGTTGCCGATCAATCAGCATATTCAGGCGTTGTTAAATGGGCGACTTCGCACGTTAGATTTGCGTTGGGATTTTTCTCAACATACGTTGTTGCACTTATCATTACAAGGCTATTTTGTCGATTTACAACAATTTTTGACCGCACTTTTAAACGATGTTCCTAAACTTTCCTTAACGCAATTAAACATTGAAAAATTAGATGAAGAGGAAAATGCTTCTATTACATGTGAGTTAATTTTCCAATTAAATAAGGACAAATAATGAAAAAGTTCTTCTTAATCTTGATAGCGTTTTTTTCTGTATCGTCATTTTCGCAAGATCCTTTTGATCGTAAACAAAGAGAACAAACCGAATATCCAAAAGAGGGGCTCACCCTACCGCCAGTGTCGACTTGCGTATATTCGGTGCCGAGACTGGCGGAGGAACGCCCATTGGCTCAGCTACATATTGTAGGTGTCTTGCAATACGGTAAACAGGCAGAAGTGTTATTTAATGATGATGGGCATATTTTGTTGGTTCAAGTCGGGCAGAGAATTGGACAGGAAGGCTATTTAATCGAAAAAGTGAGTAAAGACAGCGTGACGCTTCAAGGTTATAAAGCTGGGCAATGTGAACAAACGACCTCAATCATAATGAGATTTTAAAATGGTAAAGCAGAAAATAAAAACAAAGTGCGGTCAGTTTTTAATGTGTTTTTTGATCCTATGGACAACGTACTCAGCGGCAGAAAATCGCGTCTTTTCACTTCGATTAAAACAGGCGCCAATGGTAGCAACTCTCCAGCAGGTTGCTCTTGAGCAAAATGCCAATTTAATGATTGATGATGAGCTAGAAGGAACGCTTTCATTGCAATTAGATAACGTGGATTTTGATCGTTTATTGCGTTCTGTGGCAAAAATCAAAGGGCTCTCTTTTTATCAAGAAAATAATATTTATTATTTGGGTAAGCCTTCTCAACATGAACAATATGCAGAGAAAATGACAGAACCTATGGCAATTAGCGGAGAAGGTTTGCCTAGTGAAACACCACTTGTGAGTACAACGGTTAAACTGCATTTTGCCAAGGCCTCTGATGTGATGAAATCTTTAACAACTGGTAGTGGTTCTTTGCTTTCACCTAGCGGCACGATTGCATTTGATGACCGAAGCAATGTATTACTGATTCAGGATGATGCACGTTCTGTCAAAAATATCAAAAAGTTAATCGCAGAGTTGGATAAACCCATTGAGCAAATCGTGATTGAGGCACGTATTGTGACGATTACTGATGAAAGCCTAAAAGAATTAGGTGTGCGTTGGGGCATTTTTAATCCTACTGAGGCAGCCCATCGAGTGGGTGGCAGTTTAGATGCGAACGGGTTTAGCAATATCAGTAATAATTTAAATGTGAATTTTGCGACAACGGTCACGCCAGCTGGCTCATTAGCTCTTCAAGTAGCTAAAATTAATGGTCGATTATTAGACCTAGAATTGACCGCACTTGAACGTGAAAATAACGTAGAAATTATTGCAAGCCCTCGCTTACTTACTACCAACAAGAAAAGCGCAAGCATCAAACAAGGGACAGAAATTCCTTATGTGGTGACAAATGGGAAAAATGACACTCAATCAGTGGAATTTCGAGAAGCGGTGTTGGGATTAGAAGTGACACCACATATTTCGAAGGATAATAATATTTTATTGGATTTATTAGTGAGTCAAAATTCTCCAGGGAATCGAGTGGCTTATGGGCAAAATGAAGTGGTATCCATTGATAAACAAGAAATTAATACGCAAGTGTTTGCCAAAGATGGCGAAACAATTGTATTAGGTGGTGTATTTCACGATACGATCACGAAAGGTGTCGATAAAGTACCATTATTGGGCGATATTCCAGGTATTAAGCGCTTATTTAGTAAGGAAAGTGAACGTCATCAAAAACGCGAACTCGTCATTTTTGTGACACCTCATATTTTAAAACAAGGTGAAAGAATGGAAATGGCTAAGAAAGAAAAGCATTTTAAGCAAGTTGAAAAAGTGAAAAAATAAAGTGCGGTCAATTTCTTTTATGTTTTCCCATTTTTTTCAGTTTAGCTGTGTGCATTGCAAGCGATCTATTCATCTTGGGCGAAATGGATTGTGCAGTCGATGTCAGAAGCAGATTAAAACTTTCCCTTATTGTGGGCGATGTGGTTCACCCTTGCAGCATTATGCAATGGGCTGTGGACATTGTTTGAAAAATGAACCTGCTTGGGATCGCATTGTGATCATTGGGCATTACCTCGAACCGCTTTCTTCACTTATTCATCGTTTTAAATTCCAAAAACAGTTTTGGTTAGATCGGAGTTTATCGCGTTTACTTTATCTTGCGGTGCGAGAGGCGAGACGAACGCATGGACTATCTCTGCCACAGGCGATTATTCCAGTACCGTTATATCATTTTCGACAGTGGCAACGGGGCTACAACCAAGCTGATTTATTAGCGAATTGGCTGAGCCGTTGGTGTGATGTACCTAACAGTCATCATGTGGTGAAACGGATTAAACATACCCACACTCAGCGAGGTTTAACGGCGAAAGATCGACGACAAAACCTTAGAAATGCTTTTGCAGTGAATACCAAAAAGCCTTTTCCTTATGAACGTGTAGCGTTGGTGGATGATGTGATTACAACCGGCTCAACGTTGGCAGAGATAGCCAAACAACTTCGAAAATTAGGTGTAAAAGAAATTCAAGTATGGGGCTTAGCTCGAGCCTAAAATCTATAAAGATAGGATTTGCCTATATCTATAAAAATAGGAATAAATGTAGAAAAAATTGCCGTATAGGAGTATCATTTCCGATATATTACATCAAGTATTAGGACTTTATTTATGGAACAAATTTTTATTTCAGAGGCTGCACAAGCGCATTTTCGGAAACTTTTAGATACACAAGAAGAAGGCACCAATATTCGTATTTTTGTTGTGAATCCTGGTACGCCGGGAGCAGAATGTGGCGTGTCTTATTGCCCGCTAAATTCAGTTGAAGCGACTGATACTGAAATGAAGTACGATACGTTTTCTGCATTTGTAGATGAAATCAGCTTACCGTTTTTAGAAGATGCGGAAATTGATTATGTAACCGAAGAGCTTGGTGCTCAACTGACTTTAAAAGCACCTAACGCCAAAATGCGTAAAGTTGCAGATGATGCGCCTTTAATTGAGCGCGTAGAGTATGTGATCCAAACACAAATCAACCCACAATTAGCCAGCCATGGCGGTAAAATCACGTTAATTGAAATTACTGATGATGGTTATGCTGTTCTACAATTCGGTGGTGGCTGTAACGGTTGTTCAATGGTGGATGTCACCTTAAAAGATGGTGTAGAGAAACAGTTAGTTTCGCTCTTCCCGAATGAATTAAAAGGTGCAAGAGACGTAACAGAACACCAACGTGGTGAACATTCTTATTATTAAGAATCGAAGACGAAAAAGGGCGAATCATTCGCCCTTTTATTTTTTAAGCAGCAGATAATTTCTGTAACAACCGATCCATCGCTCGATATCCTAGCGCTTCTGCTAAATGAGGTTGTTGTATTTCTTTTTCGCCATTTAAATCGGCAATTGTACGTGAGACTTTTAAAATCCGATGGTAGGCTCTCACTGAAAGCCCGAGTTTATTTAAAGCATTCTCTAGAAATAGCGCATCTTTATCCTGTAATTTACAGTCCCGTTCAATTTCTTTGCTTGAAAGATACGCATTGATTTTACCGGCTCGAGCAAGCTGGATTTCCCTTACTTTTAAGACTTTTTCTCGTACTTGTTGGCTTGTTTCGCCTCTATCTCCCGTATTTTGTAAACTACCTTGTGGTAGAAGAGGTACTTCAATAGATAAATCAAAACGATCTAAAAACGGCCCTGAAAGGCGGTTTAAATAACGCATCACTTGTTGTGGCGAGGTACGATTATGTGTTCCAGTATAATGCCCCGTTGGACTAGGATTCATTGCCGCAACTAATTGAAAGCGAGCAGGAAATTGGATTTTAGCATTGGCACGCGAAATAATAATTTCTCCACTTTCTAATGGTTGGCGAAGTGCATCAAGCACTTTACGCTCAAATTCAGGCAATTCATCAAGAAAAAGTACGCCGTTATGTGCGAGCGATATTTCGCCTGGTTTTGGAATGGTTCCTCCGCCAACTAAGGCAGGCAAAGAGGCGCTATGATGTGGCGCTCGAAATGGACGTTGTTTCCAATTGTGAAAATTTAACTCATTTTGGACTAAGCTCGTAACTGAAGCTGTTTCAATCGCTTCTAAGTCCGTCATTTCAGGGAGCAATGCCGTGAGACGACTTGCCAACATGGTTTTACCCGTACCGGGTGGACCTAAAAAGAGGAGATTATGCTGACCTGCGGCAGCTATTGTTAGTGCTCGTTTAGCATGTTGCTGACCAATAATATCGGTCAAATCTAAGTGATTTTTAGCTGAAAATCCGACCGCACTTTCTTGTGCGAATAATGAGGCCAAAGGTAATTTTTCTTGATTATTTAAGAATTGCACGACTTCCAAAAGGTTTTTAGCAAAATAAGTCTCTTGTTCTGAAACAAGCGAAGCCTCATTGGCATTTTGATAAGCGATAATGGGGGCTCGTTTCGCTTTTTGTGCCGCTAAAATGGCAGGAATGACACCGTGTACGCCACGTAATTCACCTGTTAATGCGAGTTCGCCAACGAATTCAAATTGTTTTAAACGGCTACCGTCGAGTTGATCTGATGCAGCCAAGATACCTATCGCAATGGGTAAATCAAATCGTCCCCCTTCTTTGGGTAAATCGGCTGGTGCAAGGTTGACGGTGATGCGTTTAGCAGGATATTTGAACTGGGCATTCATTAATGCACTTCTGACCCGATCTTGCGCTTCTTTTACGGTTTTTTCGGGGAGACCAACTAAGGTAAATCCAGGCTTCCCATTACTTAAATGTACCTCAATGGTAACAAGAGGGGCTTGTACACCCATTGAGGCACGGCTATAAACAATGGCAAGAGACATTCAGATTCCTTAAAGTGCGGTCAAAAATAATTAGATTTTCGCACTATAAAAAAAGCACAGAATGAAAGCATACATTCTGTGCTATTTTTGCGATCGAGATCGCAGAAATCATTTTTTCTTGATAAAAAACTACGAGAAAAGTGGGGCAAACCAACTATCTAATTTGGCCGCTAATTTATCAATACCAATTTTATTTTGTGCAGAAAAGGCTTCGACTTGAATATCACCTTGGAAGGGTAAAATCGCTTCACGCACCATTTTGACTTGTTTGCTACGCGCACTTTGGCTGAGTTTATCCGCTTTAGTTAAAAGTAACATAACTGGTAAATCAGCAGAAACAGCCCATTCGATCATTTGTTGATCGAGATCTTTTAAAGGATGGCGAATATCCATCAGAACAACAAGTCCGCCTAAACATTCACGCTTTTGCAAATATTCTCCGAGGGATTTTTGCCATTCAATTTTCATTTTTTCAGGAACGGCAGCATAGCCATAGCCAGGTAAATCCACTAGTTTACAATTCGGCTCAACCTCAAACAGGTTGATGAGCTGCGTACGACCTGGTGTTTTAGAAGTTCTGGCTAAGCTTTTTTGATTGGTTAATGCATTAAGTGCGGTTGATTTTCCGGCATTTGAACGTCCAGCAAAAGCAATTTCAATCCCTGTATCTTCTGGGATGGAACGAATATTGGGGGCGCTCGTAAGAAAATGTGTTTTATGATAATTCAGTTTAATTTCAGACATAATTGTTCCTTTCATCAATTGGCCCTAGCATATCACAAATAGAAAAATTGCTGAAATTATGCGAGAATGCGCACTTTGCATTGATTTAAAGCATTTTTTAATTATTTTTTACTATGGAATCTCAAGAGAATCAATATCGCTGGCCAAAAGCGGAAGCCATTTATCCCGATAGACCAGGGCGCTCTTATGCGCTTAAGCGCCTACGTTATCGTCTTCGATCTTTTTTACATCAAGGCTCAATTGTTCACTTTGAGCAATTTGTTAATCAGCATCCCTTTCTCGTCACATTATTAAATGAACATGCGGATTATAGTTATCCATTAGTTTATCGTTTTTTAGATAAACGTTTTAATAGCAAACAGCGTTTCCAAGCTATCTGCGACAATCTACTTTTTTTACCTGAAAAATTGACCGCACTTTCAGCACCTATTTATAAAACGCCGTTAAGTTTTGGTGAAGTGATTCCTGATTTCGAGATGACATTATCGATGACCACACACCAACCGATGGAAGGTTATTGGGTGCTGGAGTTATGGCATAAACCACGTAATGAATTAGTGTATTTACTTACTTTTGCCAAACTTGATGAGGCATTACTTATTTCTGTGGTGCAGGGGCCTAATTTTGAAGATTCCAAAGAGATGGTGAAGCAACTGACAAAAACTTGCCATGGTTTACGCCCTGCTTATTTAATGGTGGAAACGATGAAAGTATTGACGAAAGCGTTGGGTTTCAAGACGTTATTGGGCATTCCACAAAAATATCAAAATAAATCACGTTTTATTCAAAGCTCTCATTATGTTGTAGATTATGATGCGATTTTTGCTGAATCAGGCGGACAGTTGAAAGACTATTGGGAATTACCTTTAGAAATAGATAGAAATCTTGATGATGTGCCGAGTAAAAAGCGCTCCATGTATCGTAAGCGTTATGCGATGCTAGATGATTTGGCTAAAATAATCGAAGAAAAATTAGAATTGTAAAAATAAAAGTGCGGTGAATTTTAACCGCACTTTTTGTTTTATAAGACTTTCAAGCAAGCCACAAAATGGCTGTTGTTTTGGCTGGTGAAAGGTGGTTTTTGTTTCGCACAATTTTCATCAGCTTTCAGGCAGCGAGTTCGGAACACACAACCAGACGGTGGATTAATTGGTGAAGGTAGCTCGCCTTCAAGTAATTCGATGGATTTATTGCGTTCCAATTTCGGATCGGGAATCGGAACAGCAGACATTAAGGCTTTGGTATAAGGATGTTTAGTGTTGTTGTACACTTCCTCATCGCTGCCTAATTCCATGGCATTGCCTAAATACATGACTAATACGCGGTCAGAAATGTGTTTTACCACCGCCAAATCATGAGCGATGAAAATTAAGGAAAGCCCCATTTCTTTTTGTAGGGATTTCAATAAATTCACCACTTGAGCCTGAATCGACACATCTAACGCAGAAACGGGCTCATCACAAATGATCATTTTCGGCTCAATAATTAACGCGCGCGCAATACCGATACGCTGGCATTGACCACCAGAAAATTCATGCGGATAGCGGTTAATCAAGTTCGGTAAAAGCCCGACTTTCAACATCATGGCTTGTACTTTTTCTTTCACTTCAGCGGCACTTAAGTGCGGTTGGTAGATCTTTAATGGTTCGGCAATGATTTCGCCAATGTTCATTCGCGGGTTGAGAGAAGCGAGTGGGTCTTGGAAAATCATTTGGATATCTTTGCGAGTATCTTTCCATTGTTTAGCTGATTGTTTTCGTAAATTTTTACCAAGCCACAAGATCTCTCCTTCACTCGCTTCGACTAAGCCGATGATGGCACGTGCAAGCGTGGATTTACCACAGCCCGATTCACCTACTACACCGAGGGTTTCACCTTCATAAAGCTTAAAGGAAACATCCTTTACCGCTTTTAAGGTTTGAGGTTTGGCGAAGAAAAGGGATTTATCGTTTTTAATTTTAAAACTAACGCCTAAGTGATTGACTTCAAGGAGTAATTCTTTGTTATTTGAAATTGTCATAGGGTAAATTTCTCCACGGGTAACCAACAATTGCGTAATTGACTTTCATTAAATGCGGTCAGTTTAGGCGCAGTTTGGCATTGTTCGGTAGCAAATTGGCAACGAGGTGAGAATGGACAACCTTTTGGCAAATGCAATAAATTTGGTGGATTGCCTGGAATGGTGACCAAGTGTTCTTCATTGCCATCTAAGCGAGGAATCGCATCCATTAAGCCAATAGAATAGGGATGAGTTGGATGATAGAAAATTTGCTCTGCTGTGCCGTATTCCATGGTTCGTCCGGCATACATCACCATCACTTGATCGCAAATACCTGCCACGACACCAAGATCATGGGTAATCATAATAATCGCGGTATTAAACTCACGTTTTAACTCATTTAACAAAGTCATGATTTGCGCTTGAACGGTCACATCCAAAGCGGTGGTGGGCTCATCGGCAATGAGTAGTTTTGGACGGCATAATAAGGCCATCGCAATCATCACCCGTTGACGCATACCGCCTGAAAACTCGTGTGGATACATGCCCATGCGTTTTTTCGCTTCCGGCATTTTGACCGCATCCAGCATTTTCACGGATTCAGCAAAGGCAGTTTGTTTATCATAACCTTTGTGTAACTGTAGAACTTCCATGAGCTGTTCACCGATTTTCATGTAAGGGTTGAGAGAGGTCATCGGGTCTTGGAAAATCATGGAAATTTGCTCGGCACGGATTTTATTCAATTCATCCTTCGGTAAATTAACTAATTCTTTACCTTCAAAGATGGCGGAACCTTCCACTGTACCATTGGCCGCCAATAAGCCCATTAAGGCAAAGGCAGTTTGTGATTTGCCTGAACCACTTTCACCCACGATGCCGAGCGTGCTTCCCGCATTAAGTGTAAAGTTTAAATCATTCACCGCAGTGACGGTACCATCGGGTGTTTTGAAGCGAACGTAGAGATTTTTTACATCTAATAAAGGATTCATGATTCGCTCCTATCTATCTTTTGGATCGAGTGCATCACGCAACCCGTCACCGATAAAGTTAAAACAAAACAGTGTGAGACAAAGGAAAAATGCCGGGAAAATTAATAGCCAAGGCGAGACTTCCATTTGTGCTGCTCCATCACTTAATAGCGCACCCCAGCTACTCATCGGCTCTTGTGTTCCTAAGCCTAAGAAACTTAAGAATGATTCGAAAAGAATAAGTCCTGGCACTTCGAGTGAAGCATACACTGCTACTAAGCCCAATACGTTCGGAATAATGTGTTTGAAAATGATTTGGCGACGTGGCACGCCACAAACGATGGCGGCTTCGACGAATTCTTTATTTTTCAAACTAAGGGTTTGACCACGTACAATACGAGCAAGACCAAGCCAAGCAATGGCACCAATTGCGATGAAAATTAAGAAAATGTTTTGGCCAAAAAGGGTTACTAATAAAATGACGAAGAACATAAATGGAAATGAGCTAAGAATTTCCAAAAAGCGCATCATCAACATATCCGTTTTACCGCCTACATAGCCGGAAATCGCACCATAAATTGTGCCGATAGTCACAGAAATGAAAGCACCAGCAATACCGACCAATAATGAAATACGTCCACCAATAGCGGTACGTACCAGTAAGTCTCGACCAGAAGCATCCGTACCGAAGAAGTGATAGCCTTCCATTGTTGGTGGAGAGCTCATCATATTCCAATCGGTATCTTCATAGGTAAAGGGGAAGAACCAAGGTGCTACGGTAATAAAAACAATAATAAACGCTAGAATAATCAGACTGGCAACGGCCGCTTTGTTGCGGAAAAAACGGCGTTTCGCATCTTGCCATAGACTGCGGCCTTCCAGTTGCATTTCTTCAATACGGTCAGCCACGTGTTCCACAAAATCCGCATTTTTCTGATTAATCGGCTGAGTACGATAATCTGTCATAACTTATCCTTAATAACGAATTTTTGGATCGATGATGGCGTATAAAATATCCACAATCGCATTAAATAAAATGGTTAATGTGCCTACTAAAATGGTGAGACTCAAAACTAAAGAGTAATCACGGTTTAAGGCACCGTTTACAAATAACAAGCCCATGCCAGGCAAACCAAATACACTTTCGATGACCATTGAGCCGGTAATAATCCCTACGAAAGCCGGGCCCAAATAGGTAATCACAGGTAAAAGGGCGGGACGTAAAGCATGTTTTAAAATGATTCTTGAGGTTGAAAGCCCTTTGGCTTTAGCGGTACGAATAAAGTTGGAATGCAGTACTTCAATCATGGATCCGCGCATGATACGCGCAATCCCTGCAACATAAGCGATAGTTAATGAGGCAACGGGTAAAATAATGTACATTGCTGAACCGCCATTCCAACCGCCAGCGGGTAACCAACCCAAATAAATGGCGAAAATCAGTACTAAGACTGGTGCGAAGACAAAGCTTGGCATAATGACCCCAAGCATTGAAAAGCTCATTAGAATATAATCCCAGCGACTATTTTGATTGAGTGCGGCAAGCGTACCAGCTGTGACACCTAATACCACTGCAAAGGCGAAGGCGACCATCCCTAATTTTAAGGAAACAGGGAAGGCTGATGCGATTAAATCATTGACCGATTGATCTTTATATTTAAAAGAGGGACCAAAATCGCCTTTAGAAAGGTTTTCCAAATAAAGGAAATATTGTTTATGTAATGGTTCATTTAAATGATACTTCGCTTCGATATTTGCCATGACTTCTGGTGGATAAGCACGTTCCGATGTGAACGGGCTACCAGGGGCGAGACGCATCAGAAAGAAGGAAAAAGTAATCAAAATAAACAGCGTTGGTAAGGCCTCCAACAGCCGTTTAAAAATAAATTTGAGCATAATAACTCCAACCAAAATGGGCGAAAAGTGCGGTCAAAAAATACGATAATTTTTAACCGCACTTAAATACGAGCAACGAATTAATGTTTAATAATATAAAGGTTGCGTAAGTAAATGTGATCTTGTGGATCTTTGCCTGAATAGCCTTTTACATAAGGTTTCACTAAGCGTGGATTCACATAGTTAAAGATTGGCACGATACCGAAATCTTTTGCAAGAATTTCTTCGGCTTTCGCGTAGGCTTTTGCACGACCTTCCGCATCCGTTGCGACATAAGATTCAGCAATGGCTTTATCGTATTCTGGGTTTGCGTATTTCGCGGTATTGTTACTCGAATTAGATAAGAAATAGTTGCCGAATGTTGTGGCTTGGTTGTAATCCGCATTCCATCCAGCACGTGCTGCATCGTAACGACCTGCACGACGGCTATCAATGTAGGTTTTCCACTCTTGGTTTTCTAATTTCACATCAATTAAACCTTTGGTATTTGCTTTCCACATAGATGCCGCAGCAATGGCCACTTTTTTGTGGTTTTCATTGGTATTGTAAAGAATGCTGAATTTCAACGGATTCGCTTTGCTGTAACCAGCTTCTTCTAAGAGTTTAATGGCTTCTTCATTACGTTGTGCCATCGGTTCTTTTGAATAAGCAGGTTGTTGAATGAGCTGACCTTCTTCAATGTAAGTCGGCGTAAATACATAGGTTGGTGTTTGACCTTGACCTAAAACTTTATCGGTGATCACATTACGGTCAAGGGATAAGTTCAAGGCTTTACGAACATTCACGTTATCAAAAGGCGCTTTCTTATTGTTTAATTCATAAGAATAGGTTGCAAGCGTACGTGTCGTGAATACTTCGCCAGGCAATTCTTTCTGTAATTTAGCAAATTGTTCTGGTGGTAAGGCGTAGTTCGTCATATCTAAATCGCCTGCACGATAACGCGCTACATCAGTACTTGGGTTTTCAATCGCAAGGAATGTTGCACTGTTAATGACAGTCTCTTTATCGTTCCAGTAGAGTGGGTTGCGTTCAAATTCGATTTTTTCATTAATAATGTGGTTCGCCAGTTTATAGGCACCATTACCCACGTAGTTTTCTTTTTTCACCCATGCATCACCCAATTTTTCGACCACTTTTTGTGGTAATGGCAATAAGGATTGGTGAGTCGTTAAACTGACGGCATAAGGCACAGGATTGATTGCATGAACCACAAAGGTGTAATCATCTTTTGCTTCAACGCCTAATTCAGCCGGTTTTTTCTTACCGTCAATGATGTCTTGCGCATTTTCCACTTGTAAGTAACTTAAGTAACTTGCATAAGGCGCTGCTGTTGCAGGATCCACTAAACGACGCCAAGCAAATACGAAGTCGTGTGCGGTAACAGGATCACCATTTGACCATTTGGCATCTTTACGTAAATGGAATGTCCAAGTTTTAAAGTCTGGTGTGTTTTCCCAGCTTTCAGCTACACCCGGTTGAAGTTTACCTTCAGAGTCTGAGGTGACGAGGCCTTCAAGTAATTGATAAGCAACGGTAGATTCAGGTACACCTTCAGTTTTTTGTGGGTCAAAACTTTGTGGTTCAGCCCCGTTATTGATCACGATATGTTGTTTTTCATCTAATTGCGTTCCCTCAGGTACTATAACTGCTTGAGCAGAATAGGAAAGAGCAAGAGCAATTGCAGAGAAAAGTAGTTTGTGTTGCATTTGAGCCTCCTTGTCATTAGGCGATATTTTTATAAAGAGTCCTTCTCTTATTAGCTCAAAAATTCATGTTTGTAAAGATTTGTAAGGTGATTATTTAAAGAAAAATAACGTTTTGTGATTTGTATCTAATAAATCGCGAAAAAATTGCTAAAAGTGATGGTATGAGAGGATGAATCTAGAATATATTGGTTTTCCCTATCGTAAATATTTTCCTGGACGAATTACCCTTTTAAAGCTAATTATGCTATCGTAAGGCAGTTGAATTCAAACAAATCCATTCAAGGAGAATATAATGACAACTCAGTTAGATTCACTTCGTAGTATGACCGTCGTCGTGGCTGATACGGGCGATATTGATGCCATTAAAAAATACCAACCGCAAGATGCAACAACAAACCCATCTTTAATTTTAAGCGCTTCAGCATTACCACAATATGCACCATTAATTGATGAAGCGATTACTTATGCTAAAGCTCAAAGTGCGGATAAAGCACAACAATTAATTGATGCAGAAGATAAATTAGCGGTAAATATCGGTTTAGAAATTTTAAAAATTGTCCCAGGACGTATTTCAACTGAAGTGGATGCACGTCTCTCTTACGATACTCAAGCAACCGTTGAAAAAGCACGTAAACTTATCGCACTTTATAATGCGGCAGGTATTTCAAATGATCGTATTTTGATCAAAATTGCTTCAACATGGCAAGGTATTCGTGCAGCAGAAATTCTTGAAAAAGAAGGTATTAACTGTAACTTAACCTTATTATTCTCCGAAGCACAAGCACGTGCGTGTGCTGAAGCAGGGGTTTACTTGATTTCGCCATTCGTCGGTCGTATCTTAGACTGGTACAAAGCAAATACTGATAAAAAAGAATATGCTCCAGCAGAAGATCCAGGTGTTATTTCTGTAACCAAAATTTATAACTACTACAAAGAATATGGTTATAAAACCGTGGTGATGGGCGCAAGTTTCCGTAATGTCGGTGAAATTATTGAATTAGCAGGTTGTGACCGTTTAACTATTGCTCCTGCTTTACTTAAAGAATTACAAGAAAATTCAACCGCACTTGTGCGTAAACTAGACTACAAAGGTGAAGTAAAAGCAAAACCTCAACCATTAACTGAAGCAGAATTCTACTGGCAACATAACAGCGATGCGATGGCTGTTGAGAAATTAGCAGAGGGGATTCGCAAATTTGCAGTTGACCAAGAGAAATTAGAAGCAATGCTTTCAGCAAAACTTTAATTTAAAAAACATGAAAGTGCGGTTAGAAATAACCGCATTTTTTATTCTTACCATAAAATGTTCTAACTCTTAATAATTAGTTCTTGACTAACTCACCAAAGTCATTGAGAATTCAAGACAAGTTTTGCTAAAGCAAAATGGGAACCGCGACTTTTGATACAAAGTGCGGTCATTTTTTCTTTTTTCGGAGCAAATATATGTCAGGTATTTTTGAACAAACTCCTGCTAATCGTCGTCGTTATGGCGTAGCGATTTTTGTTGGTATTATTGCAGGTTTAATTTCTGCATTCGTAAAATGGGGTGCTGAGCATCCATTCCCACCGCGTAGCCCAATCGATTTCTTCGCAGCAGCATGTAAAGTAGACATCACAGGTTTAAGCCA
Source organism: Haemophilus parainfluenzae (assembly GCF_014931415.1). Taxonomy (NCBI): domain Bacteria; kingdom Pseudomonadati; phylum Pseudomonadota; class Gammaproteobacteria; order Pasteurellales; family Pasteurellaceae; genus Parahaemophilus; species Parahaemophilus parainfluenzae. The sequence continues at coordinate 749,565 of NZ_CP063121.1, forward strand.
AGATCAAATTCTTCAAGTGTGTTCACGTGCATTCTTAAACCCGCCGCACGTATTCTTACGTGATTATTTAGGTATTGACCCAACTCAAGCAGCATTCACTTTTGCAGATCATGGTTTTGACTGGATTGGCGTGACTCACATTACTTTCTCATTAGTATTTGCTATCGCTTACTGTTTAGTGGCAGAACGTTTTCCTAAAATCAAATTCTGGCAAGGTATTGGTGCAGGTTTAATCGCAGATATTTGTGTGCACTACATCACTTTCCCTGCATTAGGTTTAACACCACCTGTTGCAGAATGGCCGTTATATGAACATATTTCTGAATTAGTGGGACACATTTTCTGGTTCTGGACAATTGAGATTATTCGTCGTGATTTACGTAACCGTATTACTCGCGAGCCAGATGCAGAAATTCCATTAAAAAATGCAACTGAATAATTAATCTATATTGCAAAGGATGCCACCGAAAGGTGGCATTTTTGTTTATGTAGGGAACAAAAGTTATTTTTGGAAAACTAAAAAGCACCATGATTAAACATAGCTAACAGAAAAGTCATCTCTAGGTTTTAATAAATTTTTTGTAGTTATCTTTCAAGTTGGTTAGAATAAAGACAATTTTTTGTGATAGGAAAGTGGAATGAAAAAAACACCTTTACTTGCGGTCGGCTTAATGGCAACAGCTGTATTAACGGGTTGTGCAACCAAAGCAGATGGTGAACGCAATGATAAATTAGAAAGTTTTAACCGCACGATGTTTGATTTTAACTATAAAGTCATGGACCGTTATGTGTTAGAACCTGCAGCGAAAGGCTGGCGTGATTACGTGCCGACACCGGTCACAAAAGGTTTATCCAATGTGGCAAATAACTTAGATGAGCCAGTGAGCTTTGTGAACCGTTTATTAGAAGGTGAACCGAAAAAAGCCTTTGTTCACTTCAACCGTTTCTGGATTAACTCCACCTTTGGTATCGGTGGATTATTTGACTTTGCCAGTGCAAGCAAAGACTTGCAGGTTTATGATCAACGCAGTTTTGGTGAAACATTGGGCACCTACGGTGTAGATGCGGGCACTTATATTGTATTGCCAATTTATAATGCAACAACACCTCGTCAATTAACCGGTGCAGTGGTCGATGCGGCTTATACTTATCCGTTCTGGAATTGGGTAGGCGGTCCATGGTCACTGGTGAAATATGGTGTGCAAGCCGTAGATAAACGCTCGAAAACATTGGATCAAACAGAATTGCTCAATCAAGCTCAAGATCCTTATGTTACTTTCCGCGAAGCTTATTATCAGAATTTAGAATTTAAAGTGAATGATGGCAAAGTAAAAGAAAGCTCACAGAAAGAATTGTCTGATGATGTATTAAAAGAGATTGATTAAGAATACTCGTATAAGCGATAAAGTCACTTATATGTTAGGATAGCAAGCGTATTTATACGTCAATATTAAAGGAGAATATCATGACTAAAATCATTCATACAGAAAAAGCCCCGGCAGCAATCGGTCCTTATGTTCAAGCGGTAGATTTAGGTAATTTAGTTCTAACATCTGGCCAAATCCCAGTTAACCCTGCAACGGGTGAAGTGCCAAAAGATATTGTAGCTCAGGCACGTCAATCGTTAGAAAACGTGAAAGCGATTATTGAACAGGCTGGTTTGAAAGTTGGTGATATTGTGAAAACCACTGTATTTGTGAAAGATCTTAATGATTTTTCAGCAGTAAATGCAGAGTACGAGAAGTTCTTTAAAGAAAATAATCATCCGAATTTCCCAGCACGTTCTTGTGTAGAAGTTGCTCGATTACCAAAAGATGTAGGCTTAGAAATCGAAGCGATTGCGGTAAGAAAATGATAGGAAAGTGCGGTTAAAATCTGCAGATTTTTTCTACAATATGCTTTACAAGAGTGAGATTAATCACTATAATCTCGCTCCTAAATTACGCTTAGCGTAAAATTTCTGGTTGGTGCTTGACCTATTCAAGCCCCGTCCAAGACCGTAGGGAATGGTTAGCAATAATCGTCTTAATAATCCTACGTAGATGGTGAACAGAATAAGAATATTTCTTGCTTCTGGGCACCGAAGTCGTCCTAGTCTGAAAGATAACTCTTTCGATGAGGTAAATTAATTCCGAGAAATCGGAGTGTATTCAGGAGCTAAAAGCCAATGGCATTAAATCTTCAAGACAAACAAGCAATTGTTGCTGAAGTAAATGAAGCAGCCAAAGGTGCACTTTCAGCAGTAATCGCGGACTCTCGCGGTGTAACTGTTGATAAAATGACTGAATTACGTAAAGCAGCTCGTGAAGCTGGTGTAACAATGCGCGTTGTTCGTAATACTTTATTACGTCGTGCGGTTGAAGGCACTGATTTCGAATGCTTACAAGATACGTTTGTAGGTCCAACACTTATCGCATTCTCTAACGAACACCCAGGTGCAGCAGCACGTTTGTTCAAAGATTTTGCTAAAGCAAACGATAAGTTTGAAATTAAAGGTGCAGCCTTTGAAGGTAAGATCCAAGATGTTGAATTCTTAGCAACATTACCAACTTACGAAGAAGCAATTGCACGTTTAATGGGCACAATGAAAGAAGCTGCGGCAGGCAAACTTGTTCGCACTTTTGCGGCATTACGCGACAAATTACAAGAAGCAGCTTAATCATTAAGCGTTTCTTACTTCATTTAACTTTATTAATTTTAGGAATTGATTGTTATGTCATTAACTAACGAACAAATCATTGAAGCGATCGCTTCTAAATCTGTAACTGAAATCGTTGAATTAATCGCAGCGATGGAAGAAAAATTCGGTGTTTCTGCAGCAGCAGTAGCAGCAGCTCCAGCAGCTGGCGGTGCAGCAGCAGCGGCAGAAGAAAAAACTGAATTCGACGTAGTTCTTGCTGAAGCTGGTGCTAACAAAGTAGCAGTTATCAAAGCAGTACGTGGTGCAACTGGTTTAGGCTTAAAAGAAGCTAAAGACTTAGTTGAATCTGCTCCAGCTAACTTAAAAGAAGGCGTTTCTAAAGAAGAAGCTGAAGCACTTAAGAAAGAATTAGAAGAAGCTGGTGCAAAAGTAGAAATCAAATAATTTTTGATTCACTTATGTCCTGTTTCTCAGGCTTAATGGCTGGTGGTTTACCATCAGCCATTTTGTGCTATCAAAAACAGCACAAAAAAACAGATAGGCATTTTCCGTTTAATGGTATCTGTTTCCACTTAAATTAATCAGACGTTTTAATTTAAGTAGCCCACTACAGAAGTAAGGTTCAGAGTGCGGTATCCGAAACGGCGTCAATCTCCGATATAAATAAAAACGTCAATTAATTTGACCGCACTTTTTTTATATCAACTCGGTCTCACTAAAATTTACAGAGGAAAACCAATAATGGGTTACTCCTATACTGAGAAAAAACGAATTCGTAAAGACTTCGGCAAACGTCCGCAAGTTTTAAATGTACCTTATTTATTAACTATCCAATTAGATTCTTTTGATAAATTCATTCAAAAAGATCCTGAAGGTCAACAAGGCTTAGAAGCTGCATTCCGTTCTGTTTTTCCAATCGTAAGCAATAACGGTTATACAGAATTACAATATGTTGATTACCGTCTAGAAGAGCCAGAATTTGATGTACGTGAATGTCAAATTCGTGGTTCAACTTATGCAGCAGGCTTACGTGTAAAATTACGTTTAGTTAGCTACGATAAAGAGTCTTCATCACGCGCAGTCAAAGACATTAAAGAAAGCGAAGTATATATGGGTGAAATCCCATTAATGACTGACAACGGTACCTTTGTCATCAATGGTACTGAGCGTGTTATCGTTTCACAATTACACCGTAGCCCGGGCGTATTCTTTGATTCTGACAAAGGTAAAACACACTCTTCAGGTAAAGTGCTTTATAACGCACGCATTATCCCTTACCGTGGTTCTTGGTTAGATTTCGAATTTGATCCAAAAGATAACTTATATGCGCGTATTGACCGTCGTCGTAAATTACCGGCAACCATTATTTTACGTGCGTTAGGTTACACCGTTGAAGAAATCTTAAACTTATTCTTCGACAAAGTAACTTTCGAGATCGCTGGCAATAAATTACTCATGACATTAGTGCCAGAACGTTTACGTGGTGAAACGGCGACGTTTGATATCGAAGCAAATGGCAAAGTCTATGTAGAACGCGGTCGTCGTATCACTGCTCGTCACATCAAAGCATTAGAAAAAGATAATGTGACACAAGTTGAAGTGCCAACTGAATATATCGCAGGTAAAGTCGCAGCGAAAGATTACGTTGATCTTGAATCAGGTGAAATTATTTGCCCAGCAAATGGCGAGATTTCTTTAGAAGTCTTAGCGAAATTATCGCAAGCAGGCTATAAAGTGATCGAAACATTATTCACTAATGACTTAGATTACGGTCCGTATATTTCTGAAACATTACGTGTTGATCCAACTTACGATCGTGTAAGTGCATTATATGAAATCTATCGTATGATGCGTCCAGGTGAACCACCTACACCAGAATCTTCAGAAGCGTTATTCAATAACTTATTCTTCTCTGCAGAACGTTATGATTTATCTGCAGTAGGTCGAATGAAGTTTAATCGCTCGTTAGGTATTCCTGAAGGCGAGGGTACGGGGATTTTAAGTAACGACGATATCATTCGTGTGATGAAAAAACTCATCGACATCCGTAATGGTCGTGGTGAAGTGGATGATATCGACCACTTGGGTAACCGTCGTATTCGTTCTGTGGGTGAAATGGCAGAAAACCAATTCCGTATTGGTTTAGTTCGTGTAGAAAGAGCAGTTAAAGAGCGTTTATCTTTAGGCGATTTAGATGCGATCACGCCACAAGACTTAATTAATCCAAAACCAATTTCAGCGGCAGTGAAAGAATTCTTTGGTTCTTCACAACTTTCGCAATTCATGGACCAAAACAACCCATTATCAGAAGTAACACACAAACGTCGTATTTCTGCATTAGGTCCAGGCGGTTTAACGCGTGAACGTGCTGGCTTTGAGGTGCGTGACGTACATAACACTCACTATGGTCGTTTATGTCCAATCGAAACCCCTGAAGGTCCAAACATCGGTTTGATCAACTCACTTTCTGCGTTTGCTCGTACTAACGATTATGGTTTCTTAGAAACGCCATATCGTAAAGTGGTTGATGGTCAAGTAACCGAAGAAATCGAATATTTATCTGCAATTGATGAAGCAAACTACATCATTGCACAGGCGAACTCAAACCTTGATGAGAACAATCGCTTTACAGATGCATTCGTTACTGCACGTGGTGAACGTGGTGAATCAGGTCTTTATAAACCAGAAGAAATTCACTATATGGACGTTTCAACCCAACAAGTGGTATCTGTGGCAGCAGCGTTAATTCCATTCTTAGAGCATGACGATGCGAACCGTGCCTTAATGGGTGCGAACATGCAACGTCAAGCGGTTCCTACTTTACGTGCTGATAAGCCGTTAGTGGGTACAGGTATGGAAAAACCAATCGCACTAGACTCAGGTGTGGCGGTTGTCGCGAAACGTGGTGGTACAGTTCAATATGTTGATGCTTCTCGTATCGTTATCAAAGTAAATGAAGACGAAACCGTAGCAGGCGAAGCGGGTATCGATATTTATAACTTAATTAAATACACCCGTTCTAACCAAAATACCTGTATCAACCAAATTCCTTGTGTGAATTTAGGCGATCCAATTAACCGTGGTGAAGTGTTAGCAGATGGTCCTTCAACAGACTTAGGTGAATTAGCATTAGGTCAAAATATCCGTGTGGCATTCATGCCTTGGAACGGTTATAACTTTGAAGACTCAATGTTAGTTTCTGAGCGTGTTGTACAACAAGACCGCTTCACGACAATTCACATTCAAGAATTATCTTGTGTGGCGCGTGATACTAAATTAGGTTCTGAAGAAATCACTGCGGATATTCCAAATGTAGGTGAATCTGCATTAAGCAAATTGGATGAATCTGGTATCGTGTATGTGGGGGCTGAAGTAAAAGGTGGCGACATCTTAGTCGGTAAAGTCACCCCTAAAGGCGAAACTCAATTAACACCAGAAGAAAAATTGTTACGTGCAATCTTCGGTGAAAAAGCATCTGATGTGAAAGACTCTTCATTACGTGTACCAAATAGCGTAAGCGGTACTGTAATTGACGTTCAAGTCTTCACCCGTGATGGCGTAGAAAAAGACAAACGTGCATTAGAAATTGAAGAAATGCAGTTAAAACAAGCTAAGAAAGACCTTTCTGATGAATTAGAAATCTTAGAAGCTGGCCTGTTTGCTCGTGTGCGCAATGTCCTTATCGCTGGCGGTATTGATGCGGCTCAATTAGATAAAATGGATCGCACAAAATGGTTAGAACAAACCATTTCAGATGAAGAAAAACAAAACCAATTAGAACAGCTTGCTGAGCAATATGAAGAGTTACGTAAAGAGTTTGAACACAAACTTGAAGTAAAACGTAAGAAAATCATTAAAGGCGATGACCTAGCACCAGGCGTGTTAAAAGTGGTTAAAGTTTACCTAGCGGTGAAACGTCACATCCAACCGGGTGATAAAATGGCGGGTCGTCACGGTAACAAAGGTGTTATCTCAAAAATCAACCCTGTGGAAGACATGCCATACGATGAAAACGGTCAACCGGTTGAAATCGTATTGAACCCACTGGGTGTACCATCTCGTATGAACATCGGTCAGATCTTAGAGACCCACTTAGGCTTAGCTGCTAAAGGTATCGGTGATCAAATCAATGCGATGATCAAACAAAAACAAGATGTTGAGAAACTTCGTGGCTATATGCAAAAAGCATACGATTTAGGTCATGGCGCACAAAAAGTGGATTTAAGCACCTTTAGTGATGACGAAATCATGCGTTTAGCAGAAAACCTACGTAAAGGTTTACCGGTAGCAACACCAGTGTTTGATGGTGCTGATGAGCAAGAAATCAAAGAAATGTTGAAACTTGGTGGCTTACCAACTTCAGGTCAGATCACGTTATACGATGGCCGTACTGGTGAGAAATTCGAGCGTCCAGTAACCGTAGGTTATATGTACATGCTCAAATTGAACCACTTAGTTGATGACAAAATGCATGCTCGTTCAACAGGTTCTTATAGTCTTGTTACTCAACAACCACTTGGTGGTAAAGCACAATTCGGTGGTCAACGTTTCGGTGAGATGGAGGTATGGGCACTTGAAGCATATGGTGCGGCTTATACCTTACAAGAAATGTTAACTGTGAAATCCGATGACGTGAACGGCCGTACGAAGATGTATAAAAACATCGTCGGTGGCAACCAACAAATGGATCCGGGTACACCGGAATCTTTCAACGTAATTATGAAAGAAATCCGTTCACTTGGTTTGAATATCGAGCTAGACGAAGAGTAATCGACAAACCGGTCTTCCCCTGTTCGGCAGGGGAAGCAAAAGGAAGAAATCGCCGAAGTGCGGTTAAAAAACAAGATATTTTTGACCGCCCTTTGAAACCCTTAACTCCGACAGGAGACTATTTGTGAAAGACTTAGTTAAGTTTTTAAAAGCACAATCAAAAACCAGTGAAGATTTTGATGTGATTAAAATTGGGTTAGCTTCTCCAGACATGATCCGTTCTTGGTCATTTGGTGAAGTTAAAAAACCTGAAACAATCAACTATCGTACGTTCAAACCTGAGCGTGACGGTCTTTTCTGTGCACGTATTTTCGGGCCAGTAAAAGATTACGAATGTTTATGCGGTAAATATAAACGCTTAAAACACCGTGGTGTGATTTGTGAAAAATGTGGTGTTGAAGTAACACAAACTAAAGTGCGTCGTGAACGTATGGGCCACATTGAATTGGCTTGTCCAGTTGCACATATTTGGTTCTTAAAATCACTTCCGTCCCGTATCGGTTTATTACTTGATATGCCGTTACGTGATATTGAGCGTGTGCTTTACTTTGAAATGTACATCGTAACCGAACCGGGTATGACCGATTTGGAACGTGGACAGTTATTAACTGAAGAACAATTCCTTGATGCAGAAGACCGCTGGCAAGATGAATTCGAAGCGAAAATGGGTGCTGAAGCAATTCAAGATTTACTTAAAGGTATTGATCTTGAAGTGGAATGTGAAAAATTACGTGAAGAGTTACAAGAAACTAACTCTGAAACAAAACGTAAGAAAATCACTAAACGCTTAAAATTATTAGAAGCTTTCCAACAGTCTGGTAATAAACCAGAGTGGATGGTGATGACTGTATTACCAGTACTTCCACCAGATTTACGTCCGTTAGTACCATTAGATGGTGGTCGTTTTGCAACTTCTGACTTGAACGATTTATATCGTCGCGTGATCAACCGTAACAACCGTTTAAAACGTTTATTAGATTTAATCGCACCAGATATTATCGTGCGTAACGAAAAACGTATGTTACAAGAATCTGTTGATGCGTTATTAGATAATGGTCGTCGTGGTCGTGCGATTACGGGTTCTAACCGTCGTCCATTGAAATCACTTGCGGATATGATCAAAGGTAAACAAGGTCGTTTCCGTCAAAACTTATTAGGTAAACGTGTTGACTATTCAGGCCGTTCTGTAATCACTGTAGGTCCATACTTGCACTTACACCAATGTGGTTTACCGAAGAAAATGGCATTGGAATTATTCCGTCCGTTTATCTACGCAAAATTAGAAAGCCGTGGTTATGCAACTACAATCAAAGCGGCTAAGAAAATGGTTGAGCGTGAAGACGCGATCGTTTGGGATATCTTGGCAGAAGTTATTCGTGAGCACCCAATTCTATTGAACCGTGCACCGACACTTCACCGTTTAGGTATCCAAGCGTTTGAACCACTTCTAATCGAAGGTAAAGCAATCCAGTTACACCCGCTCGTTTGTGCGGCGTTCAACGCGGACTTCGATGGTGACCAAATGGCGGTTCACGTACCATTAACACTTGAAGCGCAGTTAGAAGCGCGTGCGTTAATGATGTCAACCAACAACGTACTTTCACCAGCAAACGGTGATCCTATTATCGTTCCATCACAAGACGTGGTATTAGGTCTTTACTATATGACCCGTGAAAAAGTGAACGGTAAAGGCGAAGGCATGTTATTGCAAGATCCACGCGAAGCTGAAAAAGCCTATCGCACAGGTGAAGCAGAGTTACATTCTCGCGTTAAAGTACGTATTACTGAATATGTGAAAAATGAAGCTGGCGAATTCGAAGAGAAAACCACATTAACCGATACCACTATCGGTCGTGCAATCTTATGGATGATCGCGCCAAAAGGTATGCCTTATTCATTGTTTAATCAAACATTAGGTAAAAAAGCAATTTCTAAACTTATCAACGAAGCTTATCGTCGTTTAGGTTTGAAAGAAGCGGTAATGTTTGCTGACCATATTATGTATACCGGTTTTGCTTATGCGGCTCGTTCAGGTTCTTCTGTGGGTATCGACGATATGGTTATCCCAGAGAAAAAATACGAAATTATTTCTGCAGCGGAAGCTGAAGTGGCTGAAATTCAAGAACAGTTCCAATCTGGTCTTGTAACAGCAGGTGAGCGTTATAACAAAGTAATCGATATTTGGGCTGCAGCAAATGAGCGCGTAGCGAAAGCAATGATGGAAAACTTATCTCAGGAAGAAGTCATCAACCGTGAAGGTAACCCTGAGAAACAAGCTTCTTTCAACAGTATCTTTATGATGGCAGACTCGGGTGCGCGTGGTTCTGCAGCTCAGATTCGTCAGTTAGCAGGTATGCGTGGTTTGATGGCGCGTCCAGATGGTTCGATCATCGAAACCCCAATTACAGCGAACTTCCGTGAAGGTTTGAACGTACTTCAGTACTTTATTTCAACCCACGGTGCGCGTAAAGGTTTGGCGGATACCGCATTAAAAACAGCAAACTCTGGTTACTTAACTCGTCGTTTAGTTGACGTAGCGCAAGACTTAGTGATCGTTGAAGATGACTGTGGTACACACGAAGGCTTAGTCATGACTCCATTAATTGAAGGTGGCGATGAGAAAGTTCCACTTCGCGAATTAGTGTTAGGTCGTGTTGTGGCTGAAGATGTGTATAAACCAGGTACAGAAGAAGTATTAATTGCACGTAACACTTTATTAGATGAAAAACTTTGTGATGTGTTAGATGCAAACTCAGTGGACAGCGTAAAAGTACGTTCTGTTGTAACTTGTGATACTGACTTCGGTGTATGTGCGAAATGTTACGGTCGTGACTTAGCGCGAGGTCACCTCATCAACCAAGGTGAAGCAGTTGGTGTTATCGCTGCTCAATCTATCGGTGAACCAGGTACACAGTTAACCATGCGTACGTTCCACATCGGTGGTGCAGCTTCTGCAGCAGCGAAAGAATCTAGCGTACAAATCAAAAACAACGGTACTTTACACCTTGCTAATGCGAAATTCGTTGTTAATGACGAAGGTAAATTAGTTTTAACTTCTCGTAATACTGAATTAACCGTAACTGATGCATTTGGTCGTACGAAAGAGCACTATAAAGTGCCTTACGGTACTGTATTGAATAAAGCAGACGGTCAAGAAGTATCCGCGGGTGAAACAGTGGCAAACTGGGATCCACATACTATGCCAGTTGTCTCTGAGGTATCAGGTTTTGTGAAATTCGTTGATATCGTGGATGGTTTAACTGTAACGCGTCAAACGGATGAATTAACCGGTCTTTCTTCTATCGTGGTACAAGACGTGGGTGAACGTGCAACAGCAGGTAAAGATTTACGTCCAACCATCAAATTAGTTGATGCAAAAGGTAACGATATCTTCTTACCTGAAACTGACGTTATTGCGCAATACTTCTTACCAGGTAAAGCAATCGTAAGTTTAGATGACGGTGCGGAAGTGAAAGTGGGTGAACCACTTGCACGTATTCCACAAGAATCTGTGGGTACTAAAGATATTACCGGTGGTCTTCCACGCGTTGCTGATTTATTCGAAGCACGTAAACCGAAAGAGCCTGCAATCTTGGCAGAAATTTCAGGTATCGTGTCCTTTGGTAAAGAAACCAAAGGTAAACGTCGCTTATTAATCACCCCAACTGAAGGTGAAATCTACGAAGAAATGATTCCAAAATGGCGTCAACTCAACGTATTTGAAGGTGAGATGGTTGAACGTGGTGACGTGATTTCTGATGGTGCAGAGACTCCGCATGATATCTTACGTTTACGCGGTGTTCGTGCTGTAACTGAATATATCGTGAACGAAGTGCAAGAAGTTTACCGCTTACAAGGGGTAAAAATTAACGATAAGCACATCGAAGTTATCGTACGTCAAATGTTACGTAAAGCAGTCATCACGAAAGCTTATGACAGCGAATTCCTTGAAGGGGAACAAGTTGAAGTGGCTCGCGTGAAAATTGTAAACCGTAAACGTGAAGCGGAAGGTAAACCACCAGTTGAATTCGAACGTGAATTACTTGGTATTACCAAAGCGTCATTGGCGACAGAATCCTTCATTTCTGCGGCATCGTTCCAAGAAACCACTCGCGTGCTTACTGAAGCAGCGGTGGCGGGTAAACGTGATGAATTACGCGGCTTGAAAGAGAACGTAATCGTAGGTCGTTTAATCCCTGCTGGTACTGGTTTTGCGTATCACCAAGGTCGTCACAAAAAACGTATTGTAGACGATGTTGTGATTAAATTGTCTGAAGACGATGAAGCAGCAATTGCTGATGAATTCGTGATGACAGCAGATGATGCAACAACTAACTTAGCAGAAATGCTTAATATGGCAGATGATGCGGAGTAATCGCTAATTGCTAAAAAAGAAAACCCGAGTTTAGGCTCGGGTTTTTTATTATCTTAATACAGAAAGTGCGGTCAGTTTTTGATGCGTTTTTCGTTTGGAAAAGTATCGTAAAAATGACCGCACTTTCTTTTAATCAATAAAAAAGCCACCTTATCGGTGGCTTTGAAATATTTTGCTTAAGATGAGATTACCAACCTTTTACAACGCCATCTTTAAAGTGTTTTTTCGCTTCTTGGTAAACTTCTTCAGTTTGGTATGCTTTCACGAAATCTTGGATCGCTTTGCTGTCTTTGTTATCAGTACGTGCAACGATGATGTTTACGTATGGAGAATCTTTATCTTCTACGAATACGCCATTATCTTGTGCATTTAAGCCAACTTGACCCGCATAAGTGTTATTTACAACAGCAAGATCAACATCATCTAATGCACGAGCTGCAACAGAGGTATCTACTTCAGAAATTTTTAAGTTTTTCGGATTTTCAACGATATCTGCGACAGTTGAAAGAAGATCGTTAGAATTTTTAAGTTTGATCAAACCTTGTTTCTCAAGAAGGATTAATGCACGACCACGGTTTGATGGGTCATTTGGCACCACAACTTTCGCACCGTCTTTTAATTCATTTACATTTTTGATGGTTTTAGAATAGCCAGCAAGCGGGTAAACAAAGGTATTACCAACAATCACTAAGTTGTTTAAGTTTTTTGCTTTTACATCTTCATCTAAATAAGGTTTGTGTTGCATTGCGTTAGCATCTAAATCACCTTTAGATACAGCAGTGTTTGGTAATGCGTAGTCATTGAATAAAACAAATTCAACATTTAAGTTGTATTTATCTTTTGCGACTTTTGCAGCAGTTTCTGCAACTTGGTGCTCAGGACCAGCCATTACACCAACTTTGATTGATGTTGGAGCAGGTGTAGTTGATGCTGCATCTGCTTTTTTCTCTTCTTTACAACCTGTTAATACTAATGTTGATGCGATAGCGGTGATAGCAAATAAGTTTTTTAATTTCATGTTTTTTCCTTGTTGTGAATAAAATGGTATAGAAAATAATTAACGGTGATCCACTCGTTTTGCGAGCGTGTCGCCTAATTTTTGACTGAGCATCACGATAATCACGATAACAATCGTTGCTGCCCAAGTTACCGATGGCATATTGCGATAGACACCATAGTTAATGGCAAGGCTTCCTAAACCGCCACCGCCTTGGGTTCCCGCCATGGCGGTATAGCCAATTAATGTCACGAAAGTGAGCGTAATCGCATTAATGAGCGTAGGTAGGGATTCAGGCAAATAGAATTTACGAATAATTTGCCAATTGGTTGCGCCCATAGCTTTTGCTGTTTCAGTCAAACCGGTTGGGATCTCAAAAAGTGCATTACTCGTAAGACGTGCAAAAAATGGCGTTGCGGCTGCACTTAATGAGACAATCGCTGCATTAGAACCAATACTGCCGCCAGGAAGCAACCAGCTCGTTAGCGGAATTAAAGCGAGTAATAAAATAATATAAGGAATTGAACGCCCGATATTAATAATGACGTTTAAAAACGCATTGAGTTTTTTGTTTTCTAAAATCGCCCCTTTATTGGTTAAAAAGGTTAAAAAACCCAGTGGTAAGCCTAATAAAGCGGCAATTAATGTCGATAATACTGACATATAAACCGTTTCAATGGTCGATACCGTTAATAAACTCGCAAAATTATCGGGGAATTGTTGGCTAAATGTTGCCCATAAATCATTGAACATAGCCTAGCACCTCTACTCGAACGTTATTTTCCATTAAATAAACTTTGGCTTGCGTAATCGCATCTTCATCACCTTCAACCTCCGCAATGGTAAAGCCAAATTTTACGCCACCGGCATAATCAATTTGTGAGGTTAAGATACTGAGCTCTACGCCAAATTTTTTCGATGCTTGAGAAAGTAATGGGGCATCGACGGAGCGACCAGTAAATTCAAATTTGATGATCGGATACGATTTGGCATGTTTTGGCGTATCAGATAAATTTTCTAAATATTCTTCCGGCAATGTAATGTGGAAAGTCGAACTGATAAATTCTTGGGCCAATTCTGTTTTCGGATTAGAGAAAATTTCGCTAACCGTGCCTTGTTCAATCAGACGGCCTTTATCAATTACGGCAACTTGATCGCAGATGCGTTTAACCACTTCCATTTCATGGGTAATAAGAAGAATGGTGATACCTAAAGTGCGGTTGATTTCTTTTAATAATTTTAGAATGGATTGAGTTGTAGCCGGATCTAATGCGCTAGTCGCTTCATCACAAAGTAAGACTTTTGGATCGCTTGCAAGTGCACGCGCAATAGCTACACGTTGTTTTTGACCACCAGAGAGATTAGCAGGATACACATTATGTTTATCACTTAATCCAACAAGCGCTAAAAGTGCGGTCGTTTTTTCTTGAATTTCTGCTTTCGGTTTATTTTCTAATTCAAGTGGCAATGCCACGTTTTCAAAAACGGTTCGAGAGGTCAACAAATTAAAATGTTGGAAAATCATGCCGATTTGACGGCGTGTTTTCACTAATTCTGCTTCAGAAAGTTGAGTCAGATCCACATCATCGATAATCACTGCACCGTGAGTCGGTCTTTCTAATAAGTTTACACAACGGATAAGTGTACTTTTACCAGCACCAGAGGCGCCAATGACACCGCAAATCTGTCCCTTAGGCACATGTAATGAAACATTATCAAGTGCGGTCAGTTTTTTATCTGGAAGTGTAAAAATCTTCGTAATGTTATTTAGCTTAATCATATAAGCCCTTGTTCTCAGTTAATATTTGAATTTCATTTGTATTCTAGACGTCTAGAATGCTGTGTCAATATCTTAGGGGATCTTTTTTAGACGGATCGGTTATGACTTATTATTGCTTATATTAAGGATAAAAGGGATAATTTTGTCTTAAGAAAAGATAAATGAGAAAATATATGAAGAAAGCTGTTTTTTTAGATCGTGATGGCACTTTAAATATCGACCATGGTTATGTCCATAAAATTGATGATTTCCAATTCATAGAAGGCAGCATTGATGCATTAAAAGCATTAAAAGAAATGGGATATCTTTTAGTTTTAGTGACCAATCAATCAGGCATTGCACGTGGATATTTTTCAGAAGATCAGTTTTTACAACTTACAGAATGGATGGATTGGTCGTTAGCTGATCGTGGTGTGGATTTAGATGGCATCTACTATTGTCCTCATCATCCAGAAGGGAAAGGCGAATATAAAGAAGACTGTGAATGCCGAAAACCGAAATCAGGCATGTTATTAGAGGCGATTAAAGCGCTGAGAATCGATCCTGCACAATCTATTATGGTCGGTGATAAGATTGAAGATCTTAAAGCAGGCATTGGTGCAAAAGTGAAAACGAATATTTTAGTGCGAACAGGCAAACCTATTACAGAAGAGGGTGAGAATCTCGCTGATTATGTTTTGGATTCCATTGCAGATTTGCCAAGAATAGCAAAACGATTAATTAAGTAACAAAAATGATCTATTTTTTGTGCGAATAGGCGAAAAGATCTTCAATCAATAAAAAATTTACATTTTTTTACAAAAAGATCTTGCAAAGGTGTCTGAAATGCCTATAATACGCCCCACACAACGACGCGCTGTTGTGACTCTTAAGAAAAAACAGTGCGTCGTTCTTTTTTGCTCTTTAACAATATATCAGACAATCTGTGTGGGCACTTGTTGATTGACTTGTTTTAAAAATATTTTTTAATTTTGAAGTCTTAATAGGTGCTAACTAGAAATTCATAATACTTTTTTAAGTAGTGACATTTTATGTCAGCAGTATTGAGCGATTGAACTTGAATTGAAGAGTTTGATCATGGCTCAGATTGAACGCTGGCGGCAGGCTTAACACATGCAAGTCGAACGGTAACATAAGGAAGCTTGCTTCTTTGATGACGAGTGGCGGACGGGTGAGTAATGCTTGGGAATCTAGCTTATGGAGGGGGATAACTACGGGAAACTGTAGCTAATACCGCGTAGAATCGAGAGATGAAAGTGTGGGACCTTCGGGCCACATGCCATAGGATGAGCCCAAGTGGGATTAGGTAGTTGGTGAGGTAAAGGCTCACCAAGCCGACGATCTCTAGCTGGTCTGAGAGGATGACCAGCCACACTGGGACTGAGACACGGCCCAGACTCCTACGGGAGGCAGCAGTGGGGAATATTGCGCAATGGGGGCAACCCTGACGCAGCCATGCCGCGTGAATGAAGAAGGCCTTCGGGTTGTAAAGTTCTTTCGGTAGCGAGGAAGGCATTTAGTTTAATAGACTAGGTGATTGACGTTAACTACAGAAGAAGCACCGGCTAACTCCGTGCCAGCAGCCGCGGTAATACGGAGGGTGCGAGCGTTAATCGGAATAACTGGGCGTAAAGGGCACGCAGGCGGTGACTTAAGTGAGGTGTGAAAGCCCCGGGCTTAACCTGGGAATTGCATTTCATACTGGGTCGCTAGAGTACTTTAGGGAGGGGTAGAATTCCACGTGTAGCGGTGAAATGCGTAGAGATGTGGAGGAATACCGAAGGCGAAGGCAGCCCCTTGGGAATGTACTGACGCTCATGTGCGAAAGCGTGGGGAGCAAACAGGATTAGATACCCTGGTAGTCCACGCTGTAAACGATGTCGATTTGGGGGTTGAGCTTTGAGCTTGGCGCCCGTAGCTAACGTGATAAATCGACCGCCTGGGGAGTACGGCCGCAAGGTTAAAACTCAAATGAATTGACGGGGGCCCGCACAAGCGGTGGAGCATGTGGTTTAATTCGATGCAACGCGAAGAACCTTACCTACTCTTGACATCCAGAGAACTTTCCAGAGATGGATTGGTGCCTTCGGGAACTCTGAGACAGGTGCTGCATGGCTGTCGTCAGCTCGTGTTGTGAAATGTTGGGTTAAGTCCCGCAACGAGCGCAACCCTTATCCTTTGTTGCCAGCGATTAGGTCGGGAACTCAAAGGAGACTGCCGGTGATAAACCGGAGGAAGGTGGGGATGACGTCAAGTCATCATGGCCCTTACGAGTAGGGCTACACACGTGCTACAATGGCGTATACAGAGGGAAGCGAGAGTGCGAGCTGGAGCGAATCTCACAAAGTACGTCTAAGTCCGGATTGGAGTCTGCAACTCGACTCCATGAAGTCGGAATCGCTAGTAATCGCAAATCAGAATGTTGCGGTGAATACGTTCCCGGGCCTTGTACACACCGCCCGTCACACCATGGGAGTGGGTTGTACCAGAAGTAGATAGCTTAACCTTTTGGAGGGCGTTTACCACGGTATGATTCATGACTGGGGTGAAGTCGTAACAAGGTAACCGTAGGGGAACCTGCGGTTGGATCACCTCCTTACCAAAAACGAGAGACAATAAGTGTCCACACAGATTGATTGATATATTGTAGAAAATGAATGAAGAGAGAAAAGTGCGTAAGCAAAGTGTAAGATAGAGTATCTTTATTTGTTGTCCCCATCGTCTAGAGGCCTAGGACATCGCCCTTTCACGGCGGTAACCGGGGTTCGAATCCCCGTGGGGACGCCAAATAAAGATAACTTTATTATCTTCTGTTCTTTAACAACCAGGAAACAAGCTGAAAAACTGAAGAGACTTTCAAGTCCTTTAAGGATAAGAAAAAGTCTGAGTAAGAAGAAAATCTTGATTGAACAAAAGCAATCAAGTGTTTAGTTGAAAACACAACATCGAGAATTTTTGAGGTTGTATAGTTAAGTGACTAAGCGTACAAGGTGGATGCCTTGGCAATCAGAGGCGAGGAAGGACGTGCTAATCTGCGAAAAGCTTGGATGAGTCGATAAGAGGCGTTTAATCCAAGATGTCCGAATGGGGAAACCCAGTAGATGAAGAATCTACTATCACTTACTGAATCCATAGGTAAGTGAGGCAAACCGGGAGAACTGAAACATCTAAGTACCCCGAGGAAAAGAAATCAACCGAGATTTCGTTAGTAGCGGCGAGCGAACGCGAAGGAGCCTGTTAGTGATAATGACAGAGACAGAGGAACAAGCTGGGAAGCTTGGCGATACAGGGTGATAGCCCCGTACTCGAAGTCCAGGTCATGGTACTAAGCTAACGACAAGTAGGGCGGGACACGTGATATCCTGTTTGAAGATGGGGGGACCATCCTCCAAGGCTAAATACTCCTGATTGACCGATAGTGAACCAGTACTGTGAAGGAAAGGCGAAAAGAACCCCGGTGAGGGGAGTGAAATAGAACCTGAAACCTTGTACGTACAAGCAGTGGGAGCCCTTTTGGGGTGACTGCGTACCTTTTGTATAATGGGTCAGCGACTTATATTTTGTAGCGAGGTTAACCGAATAGGGGAGCCGAAGGGAAACCGAGTCTTAACTGGGCGTCTAGTTGCAAGGTATAGACCCGAAACCCGGTGATCTAGCCATGGGCAGGTTGAAGGTTGGGTAACACTAACTGGAGGACCGAACCGACTAATGTTGAAAAATTAGCGGATGACTTGTGGCT
Organism: Haemophilus parainfluenzae; assembly: GCF_014931415.1. NCBI lineage: Bacteria > Pseudomonadati > Pseudomonadota > Gammaproteobacteria > Pasteurellales > Pasteurellaceae > Parahaemophilus > Parahaemophilus parainfluenzae. The sequence goes on from NZ_CP063121.1 coordinate 767,867, forward strand.
GGGGGTGAAAGGCCAATCAAACCGGGAGATAGCTGGTTCTCCCCGAAATCTATTTAGGTAGAGCCTTGAGCGGACACCTTCGGGGGTAGAGCACTGTTTCGGCTAGGGGTCCATCCCGGATTACCAACCCGATGCAAACTACGAATACCGAAGAGTGATACTCAGGAGACACACGGCGGGTGCTAACGTCCGTCGTGGAGAGGGAAACAACCCAGACCGCCAGCTAAGGTCCCAAAGTCTATATTAAGTGGGAAACGAAGTGGGAAGGCTTAGACAGCTAGGATGTTGGCTTAGAAGCAGCCATCATTTAAAGAAAGCGTAATAGCTCACTAGTCGAGTCGGCCTGCGCGGAAGATGTAACGGGGCTCAAATATAGCACCGAAGCTGCGGCATCAGTAGCAATACTGTTGGGTAGGGGAGCGTTCTGTAAGCGGATGAAGGTGAATCGAGAGGTTTGCTGGACGTATCAGAAGTGCGAATGCTGACATAAGTAACGATAAAACGGGTGAAAAACCCGTTCGCCGGAAGACCAAGGGTTCCTGTCCAACGTTAATCGGGGCAGGGTGAGTCGGCCCCTAAGGCGAGGCTGAAAAGCGTAGTCGATGGGAAACGGGTTAATATTCCCGTACTTGGATAAACTGCGATGTGGGGACGGAGCAGGTTAGGTTATCGCACTGTTGGATATGTGCGTTTAAGTTGGTAGGTGAGAAGTTTAGGCAAATCCGGACTTCTTTAACACCGAGAGATGATGACGAGGCTCTACGGAGCTGAAGTAACCGATACCACACTTCCAGGAAAAGCCACTAAGCTTCAGGTTTATCTAAACCGTACTGAAAACCGACACAGGTGGTCAGGTAGAGAATACTCAGGCGCTTGAGAGAACTCGGGTGAAGGAACTAGGCAAAATAGCACCGTAACTTCGGGAGAAGGTGCGCCGGCGTAGATTGTAGTCCCTAGCGGGCGAAGGTTGAACCGGTCGAAGATACCAGCTGGCTGCAACTGTTTATTAAAAACACAGCACTCTGCAAACACGAAAGTGGACGTATAGGGTGTGATGCCTGCCCGGTGCTGGAAGGTTAATTGATGGTGTAATCGAAAGAGAAGCTCCTGATCGAAGCCCCAGTAAACGGCGGCCGTAACTATAACGGTCCTAAGGTAGCGAAATTCCTTGTCGGGTAAGTTCCGACCTGCACGAATGGCATAATGATGGCCAGGCTGTCTCCACCCGAGACTCAGTGAAATTGAAATCGCCGTGAAGATGCGGTGTACCCGCGGCTAGACGGAAAGACCCCGTGAACCTTTACTATAGCTTGACACTGAACATTGAATTTTGATGTGTAGGATAGGTGGGAGACTTAGAAGTAGTCACGCCAGTGATTATGGAGTCGTCCTTGAAATACCACCCTTTAACGTTTGATGTTCTAACGAAGATTACGAAACGTGGTCTCGGACAGTGTCTGGTGGGTAGTTTGACTGGGGCGGTCTCCTCCCAAAGAGTAACGGAGGAGCACGAAGGTTTGCTAATGACGGTCGGACATCGTCAGGTTAGTGCAATGGTATAAGCAAGCTTAACTGCGAGACAGACAAGTCGAGCAGGTACGAAAGTAGGTCATAGTGATCCGGTGGTTCTGAATGGAAGGGCCATCGCTCAACGGATAAAAGGTACTCCGGGGATAACAGGCTGATACCGCCCAAGAGTTCATATCGACGGCGGTGTTTGGCACCTCGATGTCGGCTCATCACATCCTGGGGCTGAAGTAGGTCCCAAGGGTATGGCTGTTCGCCATTTAAAGTGGTACGCGAGCTGGGTTTAGAACGTCGTGAGACAGTTCGGTCCCTATCTGCCGTGGGCGTTGGAGAATTGATTGGGGCTGCTCCTAGTACGAGAGGACCGGAGTGGACGCACCACTGGTGTTCCGGTTGTGTCGCCAGACGCATTGCCGGGTAGCTAAGTGCGGAAGAGATAAGTGCTGAAAGCATCTAAGCACGAAACTTGCCAAGAGATGAGTTCTCCCTGTTTTTAAGACAGTAAGGGTTGTTTAAGACTAAGACGTAGATAGGTCTGGTGTGTAAGCGGTGCGAGCCGTTGAGCTAACAGATACTAATTGCCCGAGAGGCTTAACTATACAACGCTCAAGGGTTTTGGGTGTTGGGTAAGACGAGACGAAACTCAGAGACGAAAGAGAAAGTTTTGAGGTTAAATCAGCTTGTTTGGTTGTGAGACACTAGAGATAGTGAGAGCAGAATAGAGAAAAGTTATTAAAGGAATAATCCTGGCGGCGATAGAGCGGTGGTCCCACCTGACCCCATACCGAACTCAGAAGTGAAACGCCGATGCGCCGATGGTAGTGTGGGGCTTCCCCATGTGAGAGTAGGACACCGCCAGGTACTGAATGTGAACCCCGAGCTAAATGGCTTGGGGTTTTTGTTTTTAGATTTGATTTTAATAAAGTAAAAGTGCGGTCAAAATCAGAATAGTTTTATTAAAGATGTTTAAATCTTTTAATGAGAAAATAGAGGTGGAATGGTACAATCACCAAAATTTTTTATAGGATAAATAACACAAATGGCTCGTAAAAAGAAAACTCGTAAAATTAGCGATATTATGCCAATTCGTAAATCAGATAAGAAACCTGAAGCACCGAAACTATCAGGTAAGAAATTAACACGTTATGAATTAGATGCTAAGGCAAGAGAAGATAAGAAAAAACGTAAACATAAAGGTTTAGCATCTGGTTCTCGTCATAGTAACGCAGAGCAAAATAAAAATAACCAAGTCGTTGAACAAAAAGATCCACGTATTGGCAGTCGTAAAAAGGTTCCACTGATTGTTGAATTTGTGAATAAGCCTGAGAAAGGGATGACAATTCCAGCAGTAAAAGAACCGAAAAAACTTGCGCCTGAAGTTGAGTTAGAACGTTTAGAAAATAATGAAATTCTAAATGAATTATTGGATGCCTTAGATGAAGGCAAAACGATTAGTAAAGCTGATCAACAATTTGTGGATGAATGCTTAGATCGTATTGCTCAATTAATGGAAGAATTAGGTATTCAAGATGAAGATGAGACAGAGGATGATCTCTATCGAACCTTCGAGAAAATTGATATAAACCAATTCAGATAATTGTCATGTGGCCGATTATTTTAAGTATTATTGCTTTGGGAATTATTGCTGGCGTATCATTTTATGCTTTCAAATTACTTAGGAAGTTACACCATCAAAACACTTTCATTAAACAGGCTAAAATAGCGCGTACAAAACGCCTAAAAGAGAGTATGGTAATTATCGCTAAAGCGATGCAAAATGGAGATTGTAACCATTCAGAAGGGGTAATTCGTTTATCAATGCTTTTACTCCCTTTTGGACAATCTTTGCAGCCATATCAAGCTATGTATGCACTTTATAATATTGTAAAAGAAATGCCTACGCATGAAGCTCGGAAAGCATTGTTAAAAAAAGAAAGAATGAAACTCGATCTTGAGCGAGAAAGTGCAGAAGCAAAATTTGAAGAAGAAATTATGTTGGAGTTACGTCAGTTTTTAAATGACGTAGAGAAATTTGGGGAAGCTTAATGTCTGAAATTATTTGGGATCTTGCGTTAATTCAAAAATATAACCAATCAGGACCTCGTTATACATCTTATCCAACTGCATTAGAATTTAATGAAAGTTACACAAACGAAGATTTTATTGCAGCGGCTAATCGTTATCCGGAAAGACCACTTTCCCTTTACGTACACATTCCGTTTTGTCACAAACTTTGCTATTTCTGTGGCTGTAATAAGGTGATTACTCGCCATCAACATAAGGCGGATATTTATCTTGATTACCTTGAAAAAGAAATCAAAGCGCGTTCAGAATTATTCAAAAATCGTGTTGCGACTCAAGTGCATTGGGGCGGCGGTACACCGACTTATTTGACAGAAGAGCAATCTGCTCGTTTGATGAAAATGCTTAAAGATCATTTTACGATTGCGGATAATGCAGAAGTTAGTATTGAGATGGACCCACGCGAAATTGAGCTAGACATGCTTGATCATTTACGCAATATTGGTTTTAACCGAATTAGCATGGGTGTACAAGATTTTAATAAAGCTGTTCAAAAAGCGGTAAACCGTGAACAAGATGAAGAGTTTGTGAATGCATTACTTGTTCGTGCTCGTGAGTTAGGTTTCCAATCGACTAACCTTGATTTAATTTATGGATTGCCACTTCAAAATGTGGAAAGCTTTATGTTTACATTACATAAAGTGATTGAATTAAATCCAGATCGTTTAAGTATCTTTAACTATGCCCATTTGCCAAGTCGATTTGCAGGACAAGCAAAAATTAAAGAAGATCAATTACCGCCACCGGAAACCAAATTAGAAATCTTACAGAAAACTATCGAAACCTTAGGTAATGCGGGTTATAAGTTTATCGGTATGGATCACTTTGCTAAACCTGATGATGAATTAGCGATTGCCCAAGAGAAAGGTATCTTACACCGAAATTTCCAAGGCTATACTACTCAGGAAGAATGTGATTTGCTCGGTTTAGGTGTATCAGCCATTAGTTTATTAGGTGATACATATGCTCAAAACCAAAAAGAATTAAAACATTATTATCATGATGTGGAAAATTCAGGAATCGCATTACATAAAGGTTTAGCGATGACAAAAGAAGATTGCTTACGCCGTGATGTGATTAAGCAATTGATTTGTAACTTTAAGCTTGATTTTGCACCAATTGAAAAACAATATAATATTGATTTCAAAAAGCACTTTGCTGAAGATTTACAATTATTACAGCCATTACTTGAAGATGGGTTAATTTCTGAAACGGAAACAGGCTTACAAGTTTCGCCTAAAGGTCGCTTATTAATCCGTAATATTTGTTTATGCTTTGATACCTATTCAAGAGCTGCGGCAAAACGACAACAATTCTCTCGAATTATTTAGTTATACAAAAAACGGTCAAGATACAATCCTCGACCGTTTTTTCTTTTTATCTATTTTTATTCTGCGATACTTTCTAGAGCCCATAACTCGCTGAGATTTTCTCTGCGACGAATTAAGTGAGCTTTGTTTCCATCCACTAACACTTCAGCCGTGCGTGGGCGAGAATTGTAGTTTGAGGACATGCTTGCACCATAAGCTCCAGCAGAACGTTGAGCAATATAATCCCCTTCAGCAATAGCGAGCTCACGCTGTTTACCTAGGAAGTCAGAGGTTTCGCATACCGGGCCAACAACATCATAAATGGCTTTTTCACGCCCTAAAGTGCGGTCAATTTCAATGATGTTCATATAGGCTTCATAGAGTGCCGGGCGAATCATATCGTTCATGCCAGTATCGGTAATCGCGAAGTTTCGGCTTTCATTACTTTTTAAGTATTGAACTTTAGCCACTAAAATCCCCGCATTCGCCGCGATCGCTCGACCTGGTTCTAGAATAATTTCGAGATCTTCATAATCTTTTAATTTATTCAGTAGCGCCGTCGCATAATCACTTGGATGAGGTGGCGTTTCATCAGTATAAGTTACGCCTAAACCACCACCGAGATCTAAGTGTTTTAATGTGATGCCATCTTCTTTTAATTGTTCCATTAAACGAATGAGGCGATCCGTTGCATCTAAGAAAGGTTGTAATTCAGTAAGCTGAGAGCCAATATGGCAATCCATACCCGTAATTTTTACATGAGGTAAGGTTGCAGCTAATTTATAGACTTCACGTGCTTCATCTACGCTCACACCAAATTTGTTTTCCTTTAATCCCGTAGAAATGTAAGGGTGGGTATGGGCATCAACATCGGGGTTCACGCGTAAAGAAATAGGGGCTACTTTGCCAATTTCACCCGCAATTTGGTTGATATGGTGTAATTCCGCAACAGATTCCACATTAAAACAACGAATTCCTACTTCTAATGCTCGCATAATTTCGGCACGAGATTTTGCCACGCCAGAAAAGACAACTTTTGATGCTTCTCCACCTGCTGCTAATACGCGTTCTAATTCGCCTTGCGAAACGATATCAAAACCAGAACCTAATTTTGCCATGACATTCAATATTCCAATATTAGAATTGGCTTTAACGGCATAACAAATTAAGTGTGGATGCTTTCCTAAAGCAGAATCAAAGGCATGCCAATGGCGTTCAAGTGTGGCACGAGAATAAATATAAAGCGGTGTGCCGAATTCTTCAGCGAGTTGTTTGACGGGCAAATCTTCAACATAAAGTTGCTCGTTTTTATATTGGAAAAAATCCATGACGAATCCTTTAAGTGCGGTCAGTTTTTATTGTGTTTTTTGTGTGTTTTGCGGCTGTTCTTTTTCAGGAAAATATAATGGCCCTTTTACACCACAACCTGTCGCTAAAGTACAGAATGCACTGAGTAATAAAATAGAAAGTAATTTTTTCATTTTTCAATCTCTCTAATAAGTAAAATCTGCCTTTGCCAACGAGGCGAAAGGCTTTATAATTCACGGCATTCTATCAGATTTAATCGGAAAATTTTATGAATGTTGCAGAATTTCACCAAAATATTGAACAGGTTTGGCAAAAAATTGAAGAAACGTTAGAGAATCAAGATTGCGATGTAGATTGCGAAACGCAAGGTTCGGTATTCACGATCACATTTGATGACCGTTCACAAATCGTTATCAATAAACAAGAACCACTTCTTGAGCTTTGGCTTGCGAGCCGTTTGGGTGGATTCCATTTTGCTTATAAAAATAATGATTGGGTGGCAAATGGTGGTAAACGCTTTTGGGATTCTTTAACCGAGGCGGTTGCCGCTCACGGAGAAACGGTAACATTCTAATGGCCGAACTCGCGGAACATGATCCGCAAAAAACAGACTTAAAAACGACCGCACTTAATACGTTGCGGTCTGTTTTTGGTTACCAATCTTTCCGCAAAGGGCAGGAAGAAGTGATTCATGCCGCACTAAGCGGTCAGGATGCCTTAGTGGTGATGGCTACAGGAAACGGTAAATCCTTGTGTTATCAAATTCCAGCACTTTGTTTTCCTGGTCTCACATTAGTGATTTCGCCTTTGATTTCTTTAATGAAAGATCAAGTAGATCAACTTCAAGCAAACGGTATTGAAGCCGATTTTCTAAACTCTAGTCAGACGCCAGAACAACAACAGCAAGTTGAAAATAAGCTGATTTCAGGACAATTAAAATTATTATATGTTTCGCCTGAAAAAGTGATGACAAACAGCTTTTTTCAGCTGATTTCTTATGCTCAAATTTCCTTTATCGCCATTGATGAAGCCCATTGTATTTCACAATGGGGCCATGATTTCCGCCCTGAATATACTCAGCTAGGTGGCTTAAAAGCGGCTTTTCCAAATGCGCCGATTATGGCATTAACGGCTACAGCGGATTACGCGACGAGACAGGATATTCTCACTCATCTTAAATTAGACAATCCTCATAAATACATTGGCAGTTTTGATCGTCCGAATATTCGTTATACGTTGGAAGAAAAGTTTAAGCCGATGGAGCAGCTTACGCGTTTTGTGTTGGCTCAGAAAGGCAAAAGCGGCATTGTGTATTGCAATAGTCGTTCGAAAGTAGAACGTATAGCCGAAACTTTGCGAAATAAAGGCGTGTCTGCTGCCGCGTATCATGCGGGAATGGAAACCACACTGCGAGAACGCGTCCAACAAGATTTTCAACGAGATAATGTTCAAGTTGTAGTTGCGACGATTGCGTTTGGCATGGGCATTAATAAATCTAATGTGCGTTTTGTCGCCCATTTTGATTTACCGAGAAGCATTGAATCGTATTATCAAGAAACCGGTCGCGCGGGACGGGATGATTTACCTGCAGAAGCGGTACTTTTCTACGAACCGGCTGATTATGCTTGGTTACAGAAAATTCTGCTGGAGAAACCAGAGACGCCACAACGTCAAATTGAGCAACATAAATTGGAAGCTATTGGTGAATTTGCGGAAAGTCAGACTTGCCGACGTTTAGTGTTACTCAATTATTTTGGTGAATATCGTCAAACGCCTTGTCAAAACTGTGATATTTGTCTTGACCCGCCAAAGAAATATGATGGCTTAATTGATGCACAAAAAGTGATGTCGACGATTTATCGTGTGGGACAGTGTTTCGGCGTGCAATATGTGATTGCGGTATTGCGAGGGATGCATAATCAAAAAATTGTAGAACGCCAACATGATAAGTTAAGTGTTTATGGCATTGGTAAAGATAAAAGCAAAGAACATTGGCAATCCGTGATTCGCCAGCTTATCCACCTTGGTTTTATTCAACAAGTGATCGGTGAGTTTAATAGTGCAACGCTTCAGCTCACAGAAAGCGCTCGCCCTGTTTTAAAAGGTGAAGTGCCGCTTGAATTGGCGATGCCACGCATTTCATCTATTAATAAAATTGTGCATACGTCCCATAAAAATACGGTAGCAAATTACGATAAAGATCTGTTTGCTCGTTTGCGTTTCTTAAGGAAGCAACTTGCGGATAAAGAAAATATTCCACCTTATATTGTCTTTAACGATGCAACGTTACAGGAAATGGCACAATATATGCCAACAAGTAATATTGAAATGTTACAAATTAATGGGGTGGGCGCGATCAAATTAGAACGCTTTGGGCAGCCGTTTATGGCATTGATTCGAGAGCACAAAGCGATTTTAGAAAAGGCTGAAAAAGAATAAGTGCGGTCAAAAAGCAAAGAATTTTTCGACCGCACTTTTTTTCTAGCTTGCACTTACATCTTGTTCATCGCGTAATTGACGGTCAAAGACTTGTGCACAATCATCGGTACCCGAACCATACCAAGTGGTATCACGTAATGCCACTTCACCTTTACGGTATTTTTCCACTTCGCTTTTCTTCACTAAATAGCCGGTGACACGAATTAAATCGGTGTTTTTGAGATAAGTCGTGATGTAGCGGTAACCTTGTGCAAATGAACCATCGATAATATCAACGACAGCATCTAAATGATCCACATAGGTTTGGTCAAAGGCAAACAAATCTCCCGTACCTGATGGGAAGTACTTATGGAATGGTGCCGATTGTTTTAAATGAGCTAATAATGTTGGTTCTTCACCCACACGAATACGATGCGCAGGCGCATTACGTTTATCTTCTTCATGATTGCTTGCACCCACTTGCGCATGTAATAAATAACGGTTGCCCGTGCGTTCAGCATACACGCCTTCATGGTTATCCGTGACTTCTTTCAATTTATCCATAATTAAAGTTGCAATTTCATCACCGCGTTGGCTTTTACCAAAGGTTTCGTTTAAGCCTTCTTGTTGCAATAAATGATTTGCTGCATCTGCGAGACCAACAATGGCAAACATTCCCGTAAAATTAGTCCGTTTGATAAACCCTTCTTTTTCGAGGAATGAGGTATTGAAGAAGTTGCTTTCTTCTACTACAAATTTATGGCGTTTATCCATAGTGGAAAGTGCACATTTTGCTACGCGAGGTAAAAGTTCATTGACCATTTCATCCACTGTTTTACAGGCGCGCGCGATAGTCCCTAAGCGCAAGCGAGTGAGGGTGTAAGCCCCACCACATTCAGGCAGTGCGTTATAGCAGCTTGCAATACCATATTGTTCGCCCAAGTCAGAAATGTAGTAAGCATCATTGGCAAAAGACGGTTTAGAAACCAATAAGCAGGCTTTTGCTGCTAATTCTGCAAATTCACGACTTGTTTTACTCTTATCGTAACGAATGGTCATATTTGGTGTTGGTGCTTCTAGCTCAATCACCGCTTTTAAAATCAAACGCCCTGCTTTGGTGTCATAAGGCCCAATATTGGCATGGCAGAATGAATCTGGCACAGTTTTATCCACATGATTTAAGAAACGTTTAATTTTGATGTAGTCTTGTTCTTCATCGGTAATAAACGGGTCAAGTAGCATGTCTAAACGCCCAATGTAAACTGGGAATGTGGTAATTGATGGCACGTGGGAATATAAAATCAATAAGCCATCTAATGCTTCATCAAGATCTTTGGGCGCTGGCAATTCAAGGAATTCACAGCCTTTTTTAATATACACATTGTAATCTGGCAAAATATAACGTGGGCGATAAATCGCGTAGCCTTCGTTTAAATCACAGATCATTTGATTTTGAAGGAATTGCCATTCTTCATTCGTATAGCCTAATAATTCACGAGGATCAAATAATCGCTCGGCGATATTGCCTAAACACATGAGTTTTTGTTGATAGGTGAGTGTATTGGATTTTACGGTATCCAAAATATCTTGAAGAGACGCAAGCATAATAATGTCCTAATTAAAAAGGGTAGCTTATTTTAAGTCAGTGAATGAGTGATGACAATTTTGACAATGTGATCTACATCACATTTATGATATTTATCAGTCAATTCGGTTATATCATATGACGTTAAAATGTTTGGGTTTTATCGGGTTTACCATTATGATGTCGGCGGTAAACATAAACAGGAATAATATGAAAAAAGCACGGGTGATTCCCCACACCAGTTGGGCAGCCAAATCGCTATGGTCAGTCGAAGGTAAAACCATGTCGATGCTCTTATTTGCATTGGCAATACTGGGCATTGGGGATGGTTTAATTGTGCTCGCTAATTTGGGCTCTTCACCTTGGACCGTGCTTTCTCAAGGTGTGGCATTACAAGCTAAGGTGAGTATCGGTTGGTCATCATTTTGGATTAGCTGTTTGGTAATGTTAGCCTGGATTCCCCTCAAATTAAAACTTGGGCTTGGCACCATTCTGAATATCATTGTGATTGCCTTTTTCCTTGGTTTAACCACGAAAATTGTGTCAGAACCAACCGCACTTTTTAGCCGAATTTTATTCGGTGGGATTGGGCTTTTGCTTTATGGATTAGGGACGGCATTGTATTTAACCTGTCATCAAGGAGCAGGCCCGCGGGATGGTTTAATGGTGGGGCTTTGTCAACGCCTTCATTTAAAAGTGGGGATTGTGAGAACAAGCCTTGAAGTGTCGGTTTGTGTGTTAGGTTATATTCTCGGCGGCACAGTTGGAATAGGTACCGTTGTTTTTGCCGCCGCAATAGGTTGGATTGTGCAGTTATGCTTAAATTCAATTGCTCGCTTGCCACATCTTCCGCACGAAGGGGACAATCTCCACTAAGGCATCATCAATAGAAATTAAGCCTAAGTTCATTTCGTCTTTCCCTTTTGGTGGACAGAAAGCAAGATGTTTGTCTGCATCGTTAATCGGTTTCCAACGACGAGGCTGAGATGAGCGACTGTTTGGATAGAATCCGATTGTTGGCACATTGAATGCACTGCTTAAATGCAATGGTCCAGTAGAACCCGCAATGAATAAATCCGCACAAGCCAGAGAGTGTGCAAAATCAATCAATCCTTTATTCTTATCGTAAACAACCACATTTGGGCTGTCGATTTTTGCCGCTAACTCATGGGCTTTTTCACTTTCACCCGGTCCTGCCGTTAAGATAATCTGGCAATCAAATTCGCTTAACAAACCTTGTATCAATTGAGCATATTGTGGTAATGAGAGACTTGTTGCTGAACCACCTGTTCCGCTATGCACAAATATCCATTTTTTATCTGCCGATAAACCGAATTGTTCTTGAAGAAAAACACGTTGATTTTTAACCGCACTTTCAGGAAGTGAAAGGTAAGGTGGTTTGGGTTCCACAATCGGCATGTTATGTTTCTTTAAGAACGCCCGAGCCAGATCTTGATTGTATTCTGCTTCAGATTTTTCTGAGCGTGAGCGGCGTTGTGTCAAACGATGGTTATAAAGGATTTGCACCCATTTTGTTGCGGGTGCAAGACGATAAGGAATCCCACTTTTCCATGCTAATTTACCGTTATGGGTATTGGAAAAGAAACTAATCATGCCATCAAATTGCTGCTCTTTGATTTCTTTAACAAGACGATTAAAATCCGCTTTGTCGTTCTTGGCACTATCAATGATGACATCATCTAAATGAGGGCAAATTTGTGCAAGCGGAGCGGTATAAGCTGGCACAAGTGCGGTCAGTTTTAGCTCGGGATTTGAGGCTTTCAACATCGCAAAAGCCGGAAACGCCTGAACAAAATCCCCCAGTTTATCATTACGAATGACTAAAATTTTCATTATTCTGCCTTTTGCTGTGTTCGTATTGCGGTATAAAACACAATCGTTAAGAAAAAGTAAAAAATAGTACCTGAATTATGTACCAAGAACCCTTGGCTTAAGCCATAGATCATCACAGATAAAATATGGGCAACGCCTAACGTTGCAATTAGCTTGATCTCATTATTTGCTGTTTTCAGGTTTTTCATAAAGCTACGTAGAGGGATAAATAAAACAGCAAGTAAGGCGAGCAAGCCAATAATTCCTCGTTTGGATAGGTCATCTAAATATTGGTTATGAGCATGAGTAAATTGCCCAATGTTACCTGTGGCAATTTTTTCTTTTGTTTCTTGTTTACGTTTTTCTGTTGCCCCTTGAATGCCCCAACCAAATAAAGGTTTTTCTTTTGCCATTTCAAGTGCACTTTTCCACATTTCAAAACGAGCCCCAAGAGAAGTATTTCCATCATGGTTATCCAAGTAAAGTTGAATATCTTTTTGAGCAACATCAATGCGTTCCATAATGCGGTTATTGGGCATTTGGCTAATACCAATGCTTGCTACGGCGATGATTCCAAAGAAAGTCAGGAAAAAACGTTTTGAAAGGGAATGGCGATAAATCCAAAGGATAACAATAAGTAAGATCGGTAATGCAACCCATCCTCCACGAGCGGTAGAAAGCAAACTTCCTACGATGCCACATAAGCCACCAATTACACTAAGAGCGGTCAGTTTCACCTCTCTTTTCTGATAAGCATATAGAGCAATAATCAGGCTCAAAATGCCTAATGACATAGAAATGTCACCGCCTTGAATATGCATAATTCGAGGATTTTGATCCGGATTAAGATTCAAGATAAATTTATCATAAAGCGCGATACAGACAGAAACAATACCACCAAGGGGGATAGCATAACTCAATACACAGGTTTTGATTGGATATTTTAATAATAAAAGTAAAACAGGAATTAAGAAAACAACGCGACTTGCCGTATCTAGATCACGCATTTTTCCCCCGTTAATGCAGAGGGAAAGTACAAATGTAAGAAAATAAAAAAGGTAGCTATAAATTAACCATTTATCAACTTTCGATAAGTTTAAAAGTGGTTTCTTGATTAAAGCATAAATGCCATAACTTAAACCGATTAACATCAATAGAGCAGGCGCAGCATTATATCCACCTTTGACAATAAATATCGAAAGAAAGAAAAGCGTTACCGCAAAGTTTATTAGGGTGGCTAACCAATTTTGTTTTGTTATTTGCATAGATAAGAGCCAACATTCGGGTTATGTAAAACTAAAAAACCGCACTAACAAAGTGCGGTTTCATTTTAGTCTATTTTTATGGATTATAAAACATCAACGCAGTTTAAGTCTTCGAAAGATTGTTCTAAGCGTTTAGACATTGACTCTTCCATTTTACGTAACCAAACACGTGGGTCGTAGTATTTTTTGTTTGGTACATCAGGACCTTCAGGGTTACCTAATTGACCTTGGAGGTATGCTTCGTTTGCTTTATAGAAACTTAAGATACCATTCCATGCCGCCCATTGAGTATCAGTATCGATATTCATTTTGATTGCACCATAGCTAATTGCTTCGCGGATTTCTTCGCGGCTAGAACCTGAACCACCGTGGAAGACGAAGTTGATTGGTTTAGCAGGAAGATTGCGTTCTTTTGCAACGAACTCTTGTGATGCACCTAAAATAGATGGTTTTAATTTTACGTTACCTGGTTTGTAAACACCGTGTACGTTACCGAATGCAGCCGCAACGGTAAAGTTAGGGCTTACTGGGTTTAATTGGTCGTAAACATAAAGCACATCAGATGGTTGAGTGTATAAGCGAGATTCATCGACATCTGAGTTATCTACACCATCTTCTTCACCACCGGTAATACCAATTTCGATTTCAAGGGTCATACCTAACTTGTCCATACGAGCAAGGTATTCACGGCAGATTGCCATGTTTTCTTCCATTGGTTCTTCAGATAAATCAAGCATGTGAGAAGAGAATAATGGACGACCAGTTTCTGCGAAGTGTTTTTCACCCGCTTCAAGTAAGCCATCGATCCATGGAAGTAATTTTTTCGCCGCATGGTCAGTATGAAGAATAACTGGCACACCGTATTCTTTGGCTAAAGTATGAACGTGTTTCGCACCTGCGATCGCACCTAAAACGTCTGGACGAGCACCGCTTGTTGGTTTGATACCTTTACCTGCGTAGAAAGCTGCACCACCGTTTGAGAATTGGATAATTACTGGTGCTTTCACACGTGCAGCGGTTTCCAATACAGCGTTTACGGAGTCAGAACCCACGCAGTTTACTGCAGGGATCGCGAAGTTGTTTGCTTTGGCATAAGCAAAGATTTTTTGAACATCTTCACCTGTTACTACGCCAGGTTTTACGATATCTAATAATTTAGCCATAGTTGTGTTTCCTTTTGTTTTGGAGGGCAAATCCCTCCGTTTGAAGAATCAATATTTATCCCCTCTGTGCAGAGGGGATAGAAGCCATTTAATTAACCGTTCGCACGTTTTTCAAGAATTTCTACTGCAGGTAATACTTTACCTTCAACGAATTCTAAGAATGCACCGCCACCGGTAGAGATATAAGAGATTTTATCTGCAATACCGAATAAATCGATAGCCGCTAAAGTATCACCACCACCAGCGATAGAGAATGCATCGCTGTTTGCAATCGCGTGAGAAATGATTTCAGTCCCTTTACGGAAGTTAGGGAATTCAAACACGCCAACTGGACCATTCCATAAAACAGTTTTTGCATTTTTGATGATTTCTGCTAATTGTTCTGCAGATTTGTCACCGATATCGAAGATAGATTCATCATCTTTCACTTCGGTCACTGATTTTTCTGTTGCAGATGCAGTTTCAGAGAATTCAGTACCTACACGTACATCAACTGGTACTGGAATGTCAGTGCTTGCTGCTAATTCTTTTGCTACAGGGATTAAATCTGCTTCATATAAAGATTTACCCACATTGTGGCCTGCTGCTGCGATGAAAGTATTCGCAATACCACCACCCACGATAATTTGGTCAGCAATTTTTGAAAGAGAGTTTAATACTTCTAATTTAGTGGAAACTTTTGAACCGCCTACGATCGCAACCATTGGACGAGCAGGTTCTTTTAATGCTTTACCTAACGCATCTAATTCTGCTGCAAGTAATGGACCTGCACAAGCAACCGGTGCAAACTCTGCTACGCCGTAAGTTGATGCTTGCGCACGGTGAGCTGTACCGAATGCATCCATTACGAATACGTCGCAAAGTGCGGCATATTTTTTACCTAATTCAGGATCGTTTTTCTTCTCACCTTTGTTCACACGTACGTTTTCTAAAACAACGATTTCGCCTTCTTTAACATCCACACCGTTTAAGTAGTCTTGCACTAAACGCACATTGAAACCTGCGTCTTTTAAGTAATCAACAACCGGTTGTAAAGAGTCTTCAGGTTTGAATTCACCTTCAGTTGGACGACCTAAGTGAGAGGTAACCATCACTTTTGCGCCTTTCTCTAAAGCCAGTTTTAACGTCGGGATAGTCGCACGAATACGCGCATCAGATGTCACTTTGCCATCTTTTACCGGTACGTTTAAGTCTGCGCGAATAAATACACGTTTACCTTTTAAATCTAAGTCGGTCATTTTGATTACTGACATAAGCTTTCCTCTTGGGTTAGTTAAAATTAAACGGGGATATTATACCTAGATCTTACTAGGTTGTAACGATGTAGATCAAATAAAAAAGCGAATTATGCTTATTTAGGGCAATCGATTACTTCCCACTGGCGATTGTAACAAATGAATAGTTCATTATGGCTCGCCCCTAAATAAACGCCTTTTAATTGCGGATTATGTTGCTTCATCCATTGAAATAATTCTTTACGGCTTAATTGTTCGTTTGGCAAAGAGAGTGATTCAAATAATGCTTTCTCTTGTTTGAAATAAGCTTCTGCTGAATCAAAAGCGCAGCTGCCGTGTTTTTCCCATTCGCCTTGCAATAATTTTGCGCCTGGTGAGATTGAAAGGTAAGGCTCGAGCGTTTCAATTGGAAGTGGCGCTAAATCACCCTTACAAAAACGAGGGTGATCCGTAACAGAACGTGCATTCGCATTTTGCGGCCATAAGCCATGCACTACCCAGCCAAATTGATTTTTTATATCACATTGATATTGTGCTGAATCAGGTAAATTATTGCCATATTGCTCACGTTGTTTTTCACAGAATGCTGGAGACCAAGATAAAGTCAACATATAGTAATCAACAGGAGCATTTTTGTTTTGTCCAATGGCATCATCACGCATGATGACATCATAATTCCCAAAATCTTTGGTATTTTTGACCGCGCTTTGACTTTGTTGTTGTGTGGTTTTTGGGGCGGGTTTGGTGTCTTTTTTGTGTTCAGTGAAATATTGCCAAATACTAAATGCGGCAAGGGCAATAAGGGAAAGAGTGGAAACCTGTTTTTTCATAAAAATCCTGTTTAAATTTTGTCAATTTTGCTTTTGTCGGCTATAATTCGCCGCTTTCTCATATAAAGGAATGGTATGGCGTTACTGATCACAAATAAATGCACAAACTGCGATATGTGTCTCCCCGAATGTCCGAATGAAGCAATTTCAATCGGCGAGGAGATCTATGTGATCGATCCTGTACTTTGTACGGAATGTGTTGGTCATTATGACACGCCAACTTGCCAAAAAGTTTGCCCGATTACAAACTGCATCAAGCCAGATCCTGAACATCAAGAAAGCGAAGAGCAGCTTTGGGAACGTTTTGTGATGATTCACCATTCGGATAAGTTGTAGAATTTACCTGATCTTTTTCTTTTCGTCCAATGACTATGAATAAAACGAAGTTAATTAAAATCGCCATCATTCTGATTTATTTGTTCAGTCCCATTGATATTTTGCCTGAAGCGGTACTTGGTCCATTAGGTTTAGTGGATGATGCGGCAGCCATTGCCTTATTAATTCGAATTTTATTGAAAAAATAAAAACTTGAATAAAATCAACCGCACTTTGCTTTTCTTATTCTTGCAAAATTCCGTCAATTTCTCTAAACTACGCGTCGGAAAATTTCTTTCCTCATCATTTCACTTTAAACGCTACCGGTGAGTAGCAAAAGGGACCTCAATCATGACAAACGTCAATCAATATAGCTGGAAAGCCTTGGTTGGATCAGCTGTCGGCTACGCGATGGATGGATTCGATCTTCTTATTCTTGGATTTATGCTTAGTGCCATTTCGGCAGATCTTAATTTAACTCCCGCACAATCTGGCTCATTAGTCACCTGGACACTTATTGGTGCCGTGGTGGGCGGTATTGTATTTGGTGCATTAAGCGATCGTTATGGGCGTGTACGCGTGCTGACTTGGACAATCGTCCTCTTCGCCGTATTTACCGGTTTATGTGCAATCGCACAAGGCTATTGGGATTTATTAATTTATCGCACCATCGCGGGTATCGGTTTAGGCGGTGAATTTGGTATCGGTATGGCATTAGCCATTGAAGCGTGGCCAGCAAAACACCGTGCAAAAGCTGCGTCTTATGTGGCGTTAGGTTGGCAAGTTGGTGTGTTAGCGGCTGCATTACTTACCCCTGTATTGCTTCCACATATCGGCTGGCGCGGCATGTTCGTTGTTGGTATCTTCCCAGCGTTTGTGGCCTGGTATTTACGTACCCGTTTACACGAACCTGAAATTTTCTCACAAAAACAGACCGAACTTTCAACCCAAAAAATATCGAAACTGGAATCTTTCCAACTCTTAGTAAAAGACAAAGCAACCACAAAAGTGAGCCTAGGTATAGTAGTGTTAACTTCCGTACAAAACTTCGGTTACTACGGCATTATGATTTGGATGCCAAACTTCTTATCTAAACAACTTGGCTTTAGTTTAACGAAATCAGGTTTATGGACGGCTGTTACCGTATGCGGCATGATGGCAGGGATTTGGATTTTTGGTCGTCTAGCCGATAGAATCGGACGTAAACCAAGTTTCTTATTATTCCAACTTGGTGCTGTGATCAGCATCATCACTTACTCTCAATTAACTGACCCAACGGCAATGTTGGTGGCCGGTGCCTTCTTGGGGATGTTTGTAAACGGCATGATGGGCGGTTATGGTGCATTAATGGCTGAAGCCTATCCGACAGAAGCACGAGCAACGGCACAAAATGTGTTGTTTAACTTAGGTCGTGCTGTTGGTGGGTTTGGACCAGTTGTTGTCGGAGCGATTGTCTCTGCGTACTCATTCAGTATTGCAATTGCTTTCTTGGCGGTGATTTATGTTATCGACATGGTGGCGACAGTCTTCTTAGTGCCAGAATTAAAAGGCAAAGAATTGAGCTAAGTGCGGTCAAAAAAATTCAAGTTTTTGAAAACATCGGGGTTAAAGCCGATGTTTTTTATTTGTGAAAAATCAGCCAATTTCAACCGCACTTTGTGCTAAACTATGGGCAATTTTCCTAATTTTGAAGAGTTATCGTGTACGCCAAACGTTCAGTTTCTACCCGTATTGCTAAATATTTATTTGTGGTCATTATCTTCATGGGCATTATTAGCTCGTTGAGTTTACTCGTGATGGCAAGCAATAAATCGGATGCGGAAGCCATTAATATCTCCGGTTCTTTGCGTATGCAAAGTTATCGACTATTAACGGAAATGGAACGTTCGCCGGATACAGTCGAACAGAATCTGGTGCGTTATCAACGTAGCCTCAATGCAGAGGCCTTGCTTTCTGTGCAGAATCAGCTTTTCGCACCTTCAGGGGTGAGGGAATCCTATCAAAAAATTCTACAACGCTGGGCGGTGATGTCTGATTTCGCCCGTGCGCATCAAATCGAAAAATATCATGCAGAACTGAAAAGTTATGTACAAGATGTCGACGATTTCGTGTTGGAATTACAACGCTTTGCTGAACAAAAATGGATTAGTGCGGTTTCAGTGCTATGCGTGTCGATGTTGTTAATTTTGGCCATGGTGTCTTATGTCATTTGGTATCTAAAGCGCGAAGTAGTGAAGCCTTTAGAGCTGATGACCAAAGCCAGTATGCAAGTGCAAATGGGGCAGTTTAAACATATCCAGCTTGATACAGAAAGTGGTAATGAGCTTGGTGTTTTGGCGAAAGTGTTTACGCAAATGTCCTCGGAATTAGGGCGACTTTATTCACGTTTAGAAGATGCCGTTAATGAGAAAACGCAAAAGTTGCGCCAAACTAACCGCTCTTTAACGACGCTTTATCAAAGCTCGCAGTTGCTTACGCCCACAAAGATTAATGATAAAATTCTCAGCCAAGTGCTCAATCATATTCGTGTCAGCGAACATTTACGCTACATTGAGTTAGAAATTTTTGGCTCGGAACATTGGGAAATTTCTTTTGGTCAAAAAGATCCTAAACAATCACTTCAAGTCGAAGAACTTTCTATTGAAAATGAAAACTTGGCTGTGCTCTCGTGGCAAGCCGGCTTGCCTTGTCCTGATCCCCGCATGATGAAAAACTTAGGACAAATGGTGGCAAAAGCGTTGTATTCGCACAAAACGCAACGCCAGCAAGAGCAACTCTTATTGATGGAAGAGCGGTCCATTATTGCACGGGAATTACATGACTCTTTGGCGCAAGTGCTGTCTTTCTTACAAATTCAATTAACGCTGTTAAAGCATAATTTGAAGAAAGAAGACGAGGAATCAAAAGAGAAAAGCATTGCGATCATTGGTGAATTTGAACAAGCTTTATCAGATGGGTATTCTCAATTACGAGAATTATTAGCGACCTTCCGTTTAACGGTACAAGAAGCCAACCTACAGGTTGCTTTGGAGCAAGTTATCGAAAGTTTACGTTCGCAAACGAAGATGCAAATGACGGTGGACTGCAGTTTGCCATCACAAAGTTTAAATCCACAAGAATTAGTGCACGTTCTGCAAATTGTGCGTGAAGCAACGCTGAATGCGATTAAACACTCAAAAGGTACGTTGATTGAGGTAAAAGCACACATCAATGCAGAAGGGGAATACGAAATTCTTGTGCAAGATAATGGCGTAGGGATTCCGACGTTAGACGAGCCAGAAGGGCATTATGGTTTAAATATCATGACTGAACGCAGTCGCCAATTAAATGCTCAGCTTACAATTTCAAAAAGGGAGCAAGGTGGTACGCAAGTAAAAATCACGCTTCCTCACACGTTTTTTTAAGGAAAGTTAATGCAAAGTTTACAACCGTTTCACACCTTCAATATTCCGGCAAATGCACGTGAAATCATTGAAGCCACATCGATTGAACAAATCCAACAAGCTTGGCAAAAAGCGCAAGCTGAAAATCTCCCTGTCTTATTTTTAGGTCAAGGCAGCAACATGCTGTTTTTAGAAGATTTCCAAGGTGTTGTAATTGTTAACCGTTTATCGGGTATTCAACATACAGAAGATAGAGATTACCATTATTTGCATGTTAATGGTGGCGAAAATTGGCATCAGTTAGTGGAATGGTCGCTTTCACAAGGAATTAATGGTTTAGAAAACCTTGCACTCATTCCAGGTTGTGCCGGTTCAGCACCGATTCAAAATATTGGTGCGTATGGTGTAGAATTTAAAGATGTATGTGGTTACGTGGAGGTGTTGAATCTCAACTCAGGCGAACAATTCCGCTTACAGGCAAGTGAATGTGAATTTGGTTATCGCGAAAGTATTTTTAAACACCGATATGCACAAGGTTATGTGATTACGGCGGTTGGATTGAAATTAGCCAAAAATTGGCAACCGATTTTAAAATATGGCTCATTAGTGAATTTTGATCCTCAAACCGTGACGGCAAAACAAGTGTTTGATGAAGTGTGCCATATTCGCCGCAGCAAATTGCCTGATCCAAAAGAGTTTGGTAATGCCGGCAGTTTCTTCAAAAATCCAGTGGTGAGTGCAGCACAATTTGCGAAAATCCAAAAACAGGTAGAAAATCTACCGCACTTTCCACAACCGGATGGTTCTGTGAAACTTGCTGCGGGTTGGTTAATCGATCAGTGCCATTTAAAAGGTTTTCAAATCGGTGGTGCAGCAGTTCATCAACAACAAGCGTTAGTACTGATTAATAAAGGTAATGCCACAGGTCAGGATGTTGTGAAGCTTGCGCATCATATCCGTCAAACCGTGGCAGATAAATTTGGTGTGTATTTACAGCCAGAGGTACGCTTTATGGGCGCAAATGGCGAAGTGAATTCAGAGCAAGCCATCAGTTAATTTATAGAGGAAAGCAATCATGAACTTTAAAGACATTTTAGAGACTTTACCAAGCATTGATCATCTAACAGGTTTAGACGTATTAAACGGTGAAACCGTGATTCATCATATTCCGGCAGCACCAGGTAAACTTGGCTCGCTCCGTCTTTATAATGCCTTAGCAGAAAAATTTAATGGGAAATTAGACCGCACTTCTGCGCAGCAAGGCATTGAATGGTTTGCCGAACATGTTGAAGATGCGAAACAAAACCCTGGAAAACATCCCAATATTGACTTATTGTTTAAAGTGGTGGCGGAAGATGTGGTTTATTCGCTTGTACCATTAAAATAATTTGAAAATTTTTAGTGATTAATCTGAACTTTCAATCGTTAAAAACTGTCAAATAAAACAAATTGAGGTATAATGACAATAGTTGTTATACAATAACAAATAACTAATGAGTCGGGGCGTTGCTCCGCATGCTGTGAGGAGAAGAATGAATAAAGAAACTCAAATGATGTTAGTACCTCAAGGTAGCATCGAAGGTTATATTCGAGCAGCAAACGAATATCCGATGCTAACTGCAGCGGAAGAAAAAAGCTTAGCAGAACGTTTGTATTATGACGGTGATATTGAAGCAGCGAAAAAATTAGTTTTATCACACTTACGTTTTGTTATTCATGTTGCACGTGGTTATTCAGGTTATGGATTACCACAAGCAGATTTAATTCAAGAAGGTAATATCGGATTAATGAAAGCGGTAAAACGTTTTAATCCAGAAGTGGGCGTTCGCCTTGTATCTTTTGCGGTGCATTGGATCAAAGCAGAAATCCACGAATATGTCCTTCGTAACTGGCGTATTGTGAAAGTCGCGACTACGAAAGCGCAACGTAAATTGTTCTTTAACCTACGTAAAACGAAACAACGTTTAGGTTGGTTCAATGAAAACGAAGTGGATATGGTGGCGAATGAGCTTGGCGTATCAAAAGAAGATGTCATCGAAATGGAATCTCGTATGACAGGGGCTGATGTGGGCTTTGATTTGCCAACAGACGATGATGACGAAGCTTATGTACCTTCTTTATATTTAGAAGATAAAAGCTCAAACTTTGCGGCAGAACTTGAAAGTGAAAACTTTGAAGAACAAGCGACAGAAAAATTAGGTACAGCCTTAGCAAATCTTGATGAACGTAGCCAAGAGATTATCAAAGCACGTTGGTTAGATGATGAAAAAGCGACTCTTCATGATCTTGCAGCAAAATATAATGTGTCTGCAGAACGTATTCGTCAGCTTGAAGCCAACGCATTGAAAAAGCTTAAAAGTGCGGTTGATTTCTAAGCCGTTTTGATAAAAAGAAAACCTGTCGATTATCGACAGGTTTTTTTATTTATTTCTTTTTGGATTTTCCCCACATTTTATCTTCTTGGCCTCGCCATAAGCGCTGGATATTGTCATGGTGGCGATAAATTAGTAAGCAACAAACTAAGGCAACGGGGAAGGTAAATTCAGGTTTAAGCCACCAAACATAAAATGGCACGAGAAGTGCCGTAATGACCGCACTTAATGAAGAATAGCGACTAATTAAGAAGACCAACAACCACGTCCCTAACGTTGTTCCCGCTACACCCCAAGAAATGGGCGCAATGGCACCGAATGCGGTCGCGACACCTTTCCCACCTTTAAATTGAAAGAAAATAGGGAAAATGTGTCCTAAACAGGCTCCTAATGCCACCATGCCTAATTCAAATTGCGTGAGCCCTAAATAATACCCCGCCCAAACCGGTAGCATCCCTTTTAACATATCGCAAATTAATACTGCGAGCGCCGCCCAACGTCCACCAATACGCAATACATTGGTTGCACCTGGATTATGAGAACCATTCTTTCGTGGGTCAGGTAAACCAGCAACCTTACAAATCAAAATTGCACTGGAAATCGAACCCAGTAAATAAGCAAAAATCATATAAAAAAGGGCAAATAGGCTCATTTTGTGCTCCACAATCTTGATTGTCTTTGAAAAACTTGTTCGTTATTTTAACCAAACTTGATAGCATAAGCCCACTATATTTTTACAGGAATGAGAGATGGATCGAATTTTTATTGAAGAATTAGTGGTCTTCGCACAAATTGGCGTGTATGACTGGGAACAGCAAATTAAACAAAAGCTTGTTTTTGATTTGGAAATGGCATGGGATTGTCGAAAAGCTGCAGAAATGGATGATGTGCAATACTGCCTAAATTATGCCGAAGTGAGCCAATTTATTTTAGATTATGTTCAAGCTAAGCCATTTTTATTGATTGAGCGAGTAGCTTATGAAGTAGCAGAGCAATTACAACAACGTTTTGGGATTTCATGGTTACGTCTGAAATTAAGCAAACCTAAAGCGGTTGCTCAAGCAAATAATGTCGGAATTATTGTAGAACGAGGCGAATTGAAATAATCGCGGAAAATTGACCGCACTTTGTTAATCTCAAAACAAAGTGCGGTTCATTTTTTAGATGTTTTTAAGCGCCAAACGGAACGCACTCATCCCACTTTTTAATACCAGTACGCTTAATATCATGCTTGCTAGTGGATCAACCCATAACCATCCCAGAAAATAGGCACTGAGACCCGAAAGAATGGCAATAATGGAACCGAATAAATCGGTCAGTACATGTAGATACGCCGCTTTGATATTGAGATTATCATGATCGCTGTTCAACATGATCTTTGCCACGAGAAGGTTCACCAATAATCCTAAAGATGCCACGCCAAGCATCGGTAATGCCATCATCTCGATGGGATTTTGCCAGCGTTGAATCGCCTCAAATAAAATCATCAATGCCACGACAATCAATGAGCCGCTATTAAGTAAGGCAATATATCGTTGTTTTTGAGCGGATAGAAACAACGCTAACAAGGCTAAAAATAACGATAAGCTATCATTTGCCATGTGTCCGGCATCAGCCATGAGCGCCAAACTGTTAAACCAATAGCCACCAACAAATTCGACAACCATAAAGCTCGTAATGATGGCAAAACTGAGCGCTAAGATTTTTTTATCTTGTGGAATATGCGCATGAGATGAATGGTCATGGTGTTCATGGGTATGATGTTCGGACATACTGCTCCTCATTGTGTCTTTGATTAATTTTGGATAAAGTATAAAGTCCGTAGCAACTACAAGGTCAAGGCTTAATTTTAACAAGATGAAGATTCATGAACTCAGTAAACAAAGCGGTATTCATTTAGAAACCATTCGCTATTATGAAAAAATGGGGTTAATGCCGGAGCCTAAACGTCTGGCAAACGGTTATCGAGATTATGATGAAGCCAGTTTGAAGCAATTAAAATTTATAAAAACCTGCCGAGCGTTAGATTTCAGCTTGGCGGAAATTAAATATTTTAATGCGTTGAAAACACAGCAATCTCAACATTGCGAAGTGGATAGCATGTTGGCGAAACATTTGGTTTCAGTTGAAGAAAAAATTGCCGAACTGACCGAAATTAAACATTTTCTACAAAGTTTAATTACCGAAGATGATCATCAAGCTGCAGATTGTAAAGCCATGGCTCAATTAAAAGCCTATTAAGTGCGGTCAAAAAATATTAAAAATCCGCACGTGGATGTGCGGATTGGTCATTATTCCGGATCATCTGTAAAGGCATTATTTCGGAATATAGGCACAAAGGTTGCAAGATACAGCACAAACACAATGGCAATTAAAATAGCGGGAATCGTGATAAAAAACAGCTCATCTACATACATTAAACAAGCTCGGGAAAGTGCCGCCGTGAAAAGACAAAGCACGGCAAGGCGACAGAGTTTTGGGTAATCCAGTTTCGTAAAGCCACTATGCCATAATCCCGCGGTGAGCCAAATCATCATCATACTGCCGAGAATCCCGCCGAGTGTCACCATGTGTAACGGATCGGCAGTAGGCTCATCAATTAATTTATCGATGCCCATCCACAAATAGCCAATCGCGGCGAACAATTGAAGGAAATAATAAGTGCGTACGTAATGTTTACGTAGGAGTTCGTGGTGATGTAATTCGCGTAACTTGGCCAGCAAGATAAAGCCAACGGCAAAGGCAGTAAAAGCAGCTGTTTGCGCAGGCAACCAGAGCTCTGCTGCGGTATGGATCAGCAAGAATGTAATTGCGATATTTTTATACACGACATTCGGGATAAATACGGGATCTTTTAATGTGCTTTCTTTCAGTGCTTCTGCGCCTAATAGAATGCTCACTCGAATCGATACAAACATCACTGCCGCCATATTCAAATGCACCTGTGCCCGCAATAATTTCAGGCTATCAGTCATGGCGTAAGCAGTCTGACAAACTGTAAATGCGGCAAGTAATATCAGTAAAGTAAAATTGTCGGTATTGCGATCCAACCAAAACAGCCAAGCACAAAAGAGTAACAGTGCGAGCCAATAAGCAGCCACTAAAAACGAGGCAGTTTGCGGGGAGAATGGCAATAACACCAATCCAGAAAGCAAGAGCACGGCTAAAATCGTCGCAATAGGTTTTAAATTACCTTTGTAATTTGTCCACTCAAGCATGGAAGCCGTCAGAAAACCGCCGTATGCAGCTGGTAGCATAAATTCTAAGAAAATTTTGCGATGTAGGATGAGATCATCGGGGCTGATGAAAAAGCTCAACGCCCCCACAATCGCAAGAATGGCTGCACCAACAAAAAAGGGTCGCATCGGATGGGTAAAGAAATTATTCATAATAATGGATTCCTTGAAATTCGCGTGCGACTACGGTTTCTTCAAAGGCTGAATTGCGTTCGGATAATGGCGTTGGCAAGGTAATCACATTTTGCACATCCATCCCTTTTGGAGAAAGCTGCATGATCTCTCGGCTTAATCGAGCCGCTTCAAAACGATCATGCGTCACTAAAATACAGGCCATGCCTTGTTGCTCAATTTTCTCGACTAACATGGTGGCTAAAATATCACGTAAATCGCGATCCAAACCGATAAAAGGTTCATCCAATAAGGCTAAATCACAGCCACATAGTAGTAGACGCAAAAATGCTACGCGTTTTGCCATTCCTCCCGATAATTCGGTCGGGTATTTATTCAAATCACCCGAAGAAAGTCCGATCTTTTCTGCCAGCGCAATGATTTCATTTTCATTAGGATTATCCATAAAAATGGCAATATTCTGCATGGCAGTGAGATTTTCTAATAGACGGTTTTCTTGAAACAGAAACCCCGTTTTACGGAATGTATTCTTGATTTCGCCCGATTTTGGCGTTTCTAAACCTGAAATCAAACGCAGCACTGTCGTTTTGCCACAACCGCTTGGGCCGAATAAAGTTTTCACTTCGCCCGGTTGTAAATCCATACTGAAATCGCGCACGATGGGATCACGGAGAATTTCAAAACGCACATTTTTTAAACTCAGCATTATCTTCTCCACGGCATAAACAGGATTTCCAATGGCTTGGTAATCAAATATTCAAAGAGGGAAACAAACACAATCACCAACAACACATAAGCCATGACCGTTGACGTATCTAACATGGCTCTGGCATCAGCAATTTTGGCACCTACACCCTCATTGGCACCCAAAAGCTCAGCCATAATCACGACTTTCACGCCCATGGCAACCGCGACGCCAATGCTGGAAATTACATAGCCTGTGAGATGGGGAACATACAAATAGCGGATTTTTTTCCACAACCCGAGTTTGTACGCATCAAACAATTCTTCATGTTGTTTGTTGACACTTGCCATGCCCATAGCTGCACTGGCAAAGGTCAGCGGGGCGACTAATACGATAATGGTAAATAGCACACTTGGATTGCCAAAGCCAAACCAAAATAATGCCATCACGACCCAAATAATTGGCGGCATGGCTAACAAAATCGTAATGACGGGTTTGAGCAATGCCATAGCGGTTTTAAAGCTGCCCGCAATCAGCCCAGCGGCTAAGCCAGCGACTAAGGCAATGGTAATACCCACCACAGCACGCCATAACGAAATGCCGATTTCGTTTTGTTGGAAATGCTCAAGCAGATCAAGGGCTTTTTGAAAAACATCCGCGGGAGCAGGCAGCATAAATTCACCAAATACTGCGCTGCCCCAAGCCCACAAGGCAACCACCATCATCGCCACACTCAAGCCGGTAAAGCCGCTCCAGAGATAGTCGATGATGTAAAACAGCACAGGTTGTGGTTTACGGATTTTGTCAGTTTTAATCATGTGTTGTGATTCTGTTTCAAATTAAGCCAAGAAGAATTTGTCATCTGGCAATTTACCACCTAACAGTTTTGGATTGAACTCCATCAAGGTTTCGTAGAATTGCATGATTTCATTTTTCAGTTCACTGGCTTTGGTTACTGTTAAGCGTGCACCGTCTAAACCCATTTCAATAGCGGCTTCTGGTGCTGGCAGATAATTAGCGCCAATTTCAGCCGCACTTTTGCGGTTAGCCATAATCCAGTTTAACGCATCACTTAAATCTTGATGGAATAGATCAAATTCTGCCTTATGTGCGTGGAAGTATTCTTCGTTAGCAATAATGCCAGCCATTGGAATAAGCGGTTTGGTGTTAAACGCTTGTCCCCATTCTTTCACTAAATCAAAGCCTCGCACAATCTCTGTACCGACAATTTTAGCTTTCTGCACAACGGCACTCGCCATCGGTTCTGGCAGAATGGCAGCATGGAAATCTTTAAGCAAGAACAAACCAATCGCCTCAGTTGGTGTGGCCGCATAAGTGATCTCTACTTTATTAATATCAATATTTAGTTTTTTCAGTAAAGCTTGTAATACGATGTCTGGCATATCGTTTTTAAATGGCACAAGGATTTTTTTACCTATTAATTCTTGCGGTGAAGTGATAGGCGTATCTTTACACATCAACTGCGTAATGCCATTAGTCAGAATATTCACCATGCCAACTTGTTGCCCTTGATTACGTAAATTCACGCCCACATTACTTGGGCTCATCATCACTTTAAATTGACCACTTGCTACACCTGCACGTAGTTGATCAGGTGAACGCCAAATCTCTAATGCGACATCCGCTTGTTTGGCTAATTTACCTTGTGCTGCCGCCACTGCAATGGTCACACTTGGCATCGCCGGTGCACCATAAATGGTAAATTGTTCTTTTGTTGCCGCAAAGAGAGAAGGCGACATGCCCGCTGCCGTAAGTGCTGCGCTCATTCTTAAAAAATCACGTCTATTCAGTGCCATAGCTATCTCCTTATGATGAAACAAGTCTAACGCCTATATTTTGATAATAGTTTTCATTAATTATCTTACTGGAGATGACTAAAGTAAAGAAAGACCGCCTGAAATTTGAATTTCAGACGGTCTTTGCCTTAGTCTTAAAACAGCACACATATAAGTGCGGTCGTTTTTTTGAGTGTTTTTCTTACTCAGTCACGTAGAAAATTTGTTTTTCAAATTCGTGTTTACCGATTTTGACAGTCAGCACATATTTGCCGATTGGATCTCTTCGGTCGAATGTCCAGCAGTTCATCATGTATTTACCATTTTCTAATGTTGGTCTGGTATAAGTGATGGTATGGAGTTTTTTATTTGGTGATGACACCACTTTCGCATTTTCAATCGAACTGGCGAATTCACTTTGGGCTTGAGCTTTAAAGGTTTCACTTACCGTTGCTTTTTTACCAAAATGACCTGTTGCGAGCCAACATACCTTCTCAGCTTTACTGGAACGAGAGGTTTCTTTTTTATTTAAATCAGGTGATGGCTCCTGAGTTCTATCAAACACAGAGAGATAAATAGTTGGCTCATTTGCCGTATCTTTAGCAGTGTCTTTTGATTCTGGTGATGCAGCAAATGTGGCTGTTGAAAATAGGGTTGCAATTAAAGCGAATGTTGAGATTTTTTTCATGTTAGATTCCTTTTTATATCATTATTTTATTGAACGATCATTATACCAAGGCATCCCATATCTGCCAGCATTAAATTGGATGAGCCAAATAAGAAGGGATGAGTATTTGACGAAGGTTGTTCAAATTTTACTAAAATTTGTGCTTTCTTTTTCACCCAAACCGTATCTTTCCAGGCTAGTTCCGACAAATCAACGTTGGTGTCATCTTGGCTTTCAATCACAAATTTAGCGCCTTGAATAGTGAAACCTACTGGTAGCGAGCTGTTGATGACCCAACGTTCGACGGTACCGACTTTAGCTGAAACATCAACACGGCGCGGGTCAAAGCGTTGTTTATTGATTAAGCCATTCGTTACATCCAATTCAAAGGTGCGTTCTTGGGCGATTTTACTCTCGAGTATAGCTGTGGCATCAGTATTGAAT
Source organism: Haemophilus parainfluenzae (assembly GCF_014931415.1). NCBI lineage: Bacteria > Pseudomonadati > Pseudomonadota > Gammaproteobacteria > Pasteurellales > Pasteurellaceae > Parahaemophilus > Parahaemophilus parainfluenzae. The sequence continues at coordinate 797,453 of NZ_CP063121.1, forward strand.
GACTCATTCATTTTTTTGCTGAATGCAGAGATTTCACCTTGTGGATGAAGTTCTAAAACGGTGTTATCTGCAAAATCATTACCTGAGCTGAACACATTTTTGATTTTGTCGAAGAAACCACGTTTAGCCCCAGAGATGAGTGATACACCTTCTCCTTCGCTTAAATTAACTAATACTTCTGCACGCTCACCCGGTGCAAGAATAAGAGAGTTAATCGCTTTACCTTGTGGTAAAAAACCTAAATCTCTTGCAACAAGCAACATGTCTTGTTCGTTATCTAAACGGAGATCATAGGCTCTTGCCAATGAGGCATTGAGTAAGCGTAAACGCACCCAGCCGCGAGGGACGTCAAGATAAGGCGCTTCTTGTCCATTCACAAGAAGACGATTACCGACAAAGTGCGGTTGATTTTGCTTAAATAATTGTAATCCGTCGCCGTTAAATTCCATGTCTTGTAAGATTAATGGAATATCGTCCACGCCGTATTTATGAGGAAGCTGTGATTTTAGGCTTTGATCATCTTCAATCAACCACATTCCTACAATGCCGCGATAGGTTTGATAAGCCGAGTTGGCCAGGGTTGCAGATCGATACCAGCAAGTTGCGGCAGGTTGCTCTATTGGGATAATCGGTGCCCAAGATTCCCCTTTTTTTAGGACTTTTGCAGCACCACCGAATAATTCGCCACTGGCTTGCAATCCTTGAATAGAGAGAGCAATGCTTTGTGGCAAATTGTTGTGATAATTGAGTTTTGCAAAGGAACCCGATTTGATGCGAATAGTGGGGCCAAGATAATTGCCGTTAAAGCCCCACACACTGACGCTATGGGAACCATCTAGCTTATAGCCGGTTTCTTCCATATTAAGAATAATGGGGCGACCACGTTTCGTTTCCATCAACGGTGGAATGGTTAATTTTTCACGGGATGCCGCTAATACCGATTGAGGTGTGGCAGCAAGTGCGGTTGAAATTGCGGTAGTTTTTAATAATTGGCGACGAGAAAGACGCAACATATTATTTTCCTTGTGCAATTTCAGCATCGAGTTCAGCGATGCGTTTTTCCATCAAATCGTGACAGTAAGTAGCAAGTTCGCGAACATTGTCTTTTGTGTAGGATGACACATCAATTGGATCCATCATTTCACAAATCACCTTACCATTATCCCAACGATTTAAATCAATTTTGTTGTGAGTCGTCGAACATACTACTGGCACGATTGGTACGCCAGCCGCAATTGCAGCATGGAATGCACCGGTTTTGAATGGCAATAAACCACGACCACGGCTACGTGTACCTTCAGGGAACATCCAAATTGACAGATTGTCTTTATTGATACGGCGAGCAAGTTCAGTCATGGTGCTGTGTGCTTTAGAACGATTTTCACGATCCAAGAAAATATTGCCGGTTACCCAATATAAAATACCGAAGAAAGGAATCCAAATTAGGCTTTTTTTACCCACACTTACCGTACGAGGTAATACCATGTAAGAGATGGTCACCATATCGAAATTATTTTGGTGGTTACCGATATAAATACAACGCGGCATATTCTCTTTATTTTGTGGAAAACGGTGTTCTACTTTTAAGCCAAATAAAGGGTATAAACGACCAAACCAGCGAGCCATAACGCCCACATTGCTTGGGTTTTTGAAACGAATAAAGGAATAGATCGTACCGAGCACACAAATTAAAATACAACAAAGTGCAACGATGAGAATTCTGGCGATTTTTAACATAGAAAATACCTAATTAAAATTTTTGGAAAGTATAGCAAATTACACAAAAATGTGTGCTAATCTAATGAAAAAAATGACGGAATAGTTATGAAACCCATTTATTTTATTGCAGATCTTCATTTAAGCGAAACGCATCCGGAATTAACCGCACTTTTTTGTGATTTTATGCAAAACCAAGCACAAGAATCGCAAGCGGTTTATATTTTGGGGGATCTTTTTGATTTTTGGATTGGTGACGATGAAACGTCACCTTTAATCTCACAAGTAAAACAGTTGATAAAAAACCTAACAGAAAAGGGCATAGCTTGTTATTTCATTCATGGTAATCGAGATTTCTTGGTAGGGAAAAAATTTGCACAAGATTGTGGTTTAACGTTATTGCCTGACTATCATTGTGTTGATCTTTATGGTGTGAAAACCTTAATTTGTCATGGTGATACCTTATGTATTGATGATGTGAAATATCAACAATTTCGCCGGAAGGTGCATCAAAAATGGCGACAAAGATTGTTTTTATGCTTGCCATTAAAAGTGCGGTTAAAAATTGCAGAGAAAATTCGCGCGAAGAGTAAACAAGATAAGCAATATAAGTCACTGGATATCATGGATGTGAATTTAGCGTTTACGGCACAAACCGTAAAAGAATTTGGCGTAAATCGATTAATTCACGGTCATACGCATCGAGAAGCCATTCATCAGGAAAAAGGGTACACGCGAATTGTGTTAGGCGATTGGCGAAAAGATTATGCTTCAATTCTGGAAGTAACAGAAAACGGTTATCGGTTTATTTAAACAAAAAGCACAGGATTAAACCTGTGCTTTTTTGTATTAAAACGTGCTGATTTTCAACCGCACTTTATTCTACGGTTACCGATTTCGCTAAGTTACGAGGTTGATCCACGTCAGTTCCTTTAATTAATGCCACATGGTATGACAATAATTGCATAGGAACGGTGTAGAAAATTGGCGCAATAATTTCATTCACTTTTGGCATCGTGATAATTTTCATGCCTTCGCTTGGTGTGAAGCCTGCTTCTTTATCAGCGAACACATAAAGTTGCCCACCACGAGCACGTACCTCTTCAATGTTTGATTTCACTTTTTCAAGTAATTCATTGTTTGGTGCGACCACGATAACCGGCATGTCTGCATCGATTAAGGCTAATGGACCGTGTTTTAATTCACCTGCCGCATAAGCTTCAGCATGGATATAAGAAATTTCTTTTAATTTCAATGAAGCTTCCATTGCGATAGGGTAGAACTCGCCACGACCTAAGAAAAGCGCATGGTTTTTCTCTGCGAAGTCTTCTGCTAATGCTTCGATGTCTTTATCAAATGCAAGGGCTTTTTCAACTTCAGCCGGAAGTGATTGTAACGCTTTTACAATTTCCACTTCTTGTTCGTTTGAGATATTGCCTTTTACTTTACCAATGGCAGTGACTAACATTAATAATGCGGCCAACTGAGTGGTAAAGGCTTTGGTTGATGCCACACCGACTTCAACGCCTGCACGTGTCATGAAGGCAAGATCAGATTCACGTACTAAAGATGAACTTGATACGTTACAGATCGTTAAGGCTGCCATGTAACCTTTTTCTTTTGCAAGACGAAGTGCGGCAAGAGTATCCGCTGTTTCACCAGATTGAGAGATAGTCACTAACAAGCTATTCGGACGAGTCACGAATTTGCGATAGCGGAATTCAGATGCGATTTCAACATCACAGCTTACGCCAGCAAGTGCTTCAAACCAGTAACGAGCAGTCATCCCTGCATTATAAGAGGTACCACAAGCCACAATTTGAATGTGTTCAACTTTTTCTAAAATTTCAGCTGCGCCATTACCAATAGCATCCACAATCACGTTGTTATGAAGGATACGACCTTCCATGGTGTTGATTAATGCATTTGGTTGCTCATAGATTTCTTTTTGCATGAAATGGCGGAATTTGCCTTTTTCTGCTGCATCATTTTCAAGGTTAGACTCGTGCACTTCACGTTCTACTTTTTGACCATTTGCATCGTAAATATCCACGGTACGACGTGTGATTTCTGCAATATCGCCTTCCTCTAAATAGATGAAACGACGAGTTACGCTTAATAGCGCAAGTTGGTCAGATGCAAGGAAGTTTTCACCAATTCCTAAACCAATCACTAACGGGCTGCCTGAACGCGCTGCCACTAAATGTTCTGGATGCTCGCGATCTAATACCACCATACCGTATGCACCAGTAAGTTGTTTTACGGTTTTTTGGACTGCTTCAAGAAGATTTGAGGCGGTACGCATTTCCCAATTAACAAGGTGAGCAATTACTTCGGTATCGGTTTGAGAATTAAACACATAACCACGTGATTTCAGTAATTCACGTAATTCTTCGTGATTTTCGATGATACCGTTATGGACAACAGCAAAGTTACCTGAAGTATGCGGATGAGCATTAGCTTCAGACGGTTCACCATGAGTTGCCCAACGGGTGTGAGCAATCCCTGTACCGCCGATTAATGGTTTTACTGCAACGGCTTCATCAAGGGCTTTTACTTTACCCAAGCAGCGTACGCGGTGTAATTCATGGTTTGGATCCACGACAGCAACACCTGCTGAGTCGTAACCACGATACTCTAAGCGGTGTAAACCATTAATTAAAATTTCTGCTACATCACGTTGTGCTACCGCACCAACAATACCACACATAGTTTTTCCTTATTTAATAAAATTAAAAGTCTTGTTTTTCTGACCGCACTTTATGCTACATCCACACAAATCACTTCCACACCTTGCGCCATTATGGCTTCTTTGTTGGCCTGAGATAATTTGTTATCGGTAATCAGCACATCAATTTGCTGCCAGGTTAATTCCACATTTGGCATTTTTCTGCCAATTTTTTGTGATTCCACCATCACAATCACTTCGCGAGATACCTCAGCCATCACTTGGCTTAAGCGAACCAACTCATTAAATGTCGTTGTACCCCGTTCTAAATCAATGCCATCAGCACCAATAAATAATTGGTCAAAATCATAAGAACGTAGCACTTGCTCGGCAATATTGCCTTGGAAGGATTCGGAACGCGTGTCCCAAGTGCCTCCCGTCATTAAGAGCGTCGGTTCATTTTCGAGTGAACGTAATGCGGTGGCCACCGAAAGCGAATTCGTCATCACAACCAAGCCTTGTTTACGATTAAGCTGTTTAATCAAGGCGGCGGTTGTGCTGCCACTATCCACAATAATGCGATTGTGATCACGAATACGTTCTGCAGCTGCCTTTGCTAAGACTAACTTTCGTTGCGAAAGTTCATTATCTTGTTCTTCTTCGATGATTTCTTGTGGCATTAAAATGGCACCACCGTATTTACGAAGAAGGAAACCATTACTTTCCAATGCAGTGAGATCTTTTCGAATCGTCACTTCAGAGGTGTCAAATAACTGTACGAGTTGCTCTACACTGACTTCACCTTGTTCTTGCAGAAGTTGCATGATGGCATGTCTGCGTTGTTGAGTATTTCGGTGTTGAATGTTTCGTTTCATTATTTATATTCCACAATAAGTTTTGGTTCGGAATTATATCGGCAAAATAATGATTGTAAAGCTAAAATTTAGGTAACAAAAAACCCTGACAAAGCAGGGTTTAATTAAAATCCGTTTTAAGACAAATTATTTGATTGCGTCTTTTAATGCTTTACCAGATACGAATGCAGGAACTTTAGATGCTGCGATTTTGATTTCTGCACCAGTTTGTGGGTTACGGCCAGTACGTGCTGCACGTTTGTTCACTTTGAATGTACCGAAACCGATTAATTGAACAGGTTCACCTTTTTTAAGGCTACCAGTGATAGCGGCTAAAGTAGCTTCTAATGCAGCTTTAGCTTGTTTTTTGTTTAATTCAGCTGCACTTGCAATTGCATCGATTAAATCTGTTTTGTTCATAAATTTGTACCTTCTGTTAAATTAAAATTTGACTCTATTTAAATAAGCGTAGCTTTTAACTGCTACGGCTTGGCAAAGTCTAATCGAACTTGGGGGGAAATAAAAGCCCGATTTGCAAAAATTGTGACAAATCTCACGTTATTGCTCAATTTTTATACCAATATTGGAGATTCCCTCCTGCTTTATCTCGTTGCGAAGGGATAAAATCAAGTCTACATCGCGTTTTTCACAGTCTTTAAGTAAGCGATAGATTTGCCATTGAAGGTCAAGTTCTTCTTCAATTTCTTCACGGCTTTTTAGCTCAGTCTCAGAAAGATCACGATCTTCTTGTGTTTCTAACAAAGAACAAACTGTGCCTAATGAAATTTGGCTAATTTGAACTGCTTTTTCTAGTGTCTCGCCCGCGATAATTGCGTGCAATAATTCACCTAACGCTTCACAAGCATCGAGAGCGGGTACTACACCAAAGAAGTCGTAATCATTCACATCAGGAATGATTTCTTCAAGTTTCTCTAATTGGTTCTCGAAATTAATCTTTGCCTCTTTAACTGTTAGAAATTCCCACACTAAGTTTAAAATGTTGTGATAGGTTTTGTCTGCAGGCTTTTGTTCCGTCATTTGGCAGAATAGGGCAAAATTAGGTGCCATACGCTCGCATAAGCAAGCCATAAAGGTCAGATGTTGCCAGCTTTCGAGATTTTCGAGACGCTTGTGAATCGGATTTCGCATTTTTTTCTCGCTTATTTATGATAGGCTTTAGAGAACTCATGAATTGCATCTACGAAGATTTTTGGTGCACTTTCAGGCACATCTTGGTGTATTCCATGACCTAAATTAAATACATGTCCGCTGCCTTGACCAAAATCAGCTAAAATTGACCGCACTTCTTGCTCAATACGCTCAGCTGGTGCATATAACACGCTTGGATCCATATTGCCTTGTAGTGCCACTTTATGGCCTACGCGTGCTTTCGCATCCGCTAAATTCACTGTCCAGTCTAATCCGAGCGCATCACAGCCTGTATTTGCCATGGCTTCTAACCATAAGCCGCCACCTTTGGTAAATAAAGTCACCGGCACTTTACGGCCATCGTATTCACGAATTAAACCATCGACGATTTTGTGCATATATTGCAAAGAGAAATCTAAATATTCACGATGACCTAACACACCGCCCCAAGTATCAAATACCATGACGGCTTGTGCACCGGCTTTGATTTGAGCGTTTAAGTATAAAATCACGGAATCTGCTACTTTATCTAATAAAAGATGCAAAGTTTGCGGTTCGGCATACATCATTTTTTTGATTTTATTGAAGGTTTTGCTGCTACCGCCTTCAACCATATAAGTCGCCAGTGTCCACGGGCTACCAGAGAAACCAATCAATGGCACTTCGCCTTTTAGTTCACGACGAATTGTGCGCACAGCATTCATCACATACTGAAGTTCGCCTTCAGGGTCAGGAATCGGTAAATTTTCGACTGCACTTTTGTTTTCAATTGGATGGGCAAACTTCGGGCCTTCACCTGCACCAAAACTTAATCCTAAGCCCATTGCATCAGGAATAGTCAGAATATCTGAAAATAAAATGGCTGCATCTAAAGCATAGCGACGAAGTGGTTGTAAGGTGACTTCACAAGCTAAATCCGCATTACGGCAAAGAGACATAAAATCGCCCGCTTCAGCGCGTGTTGCTTTATATTCAGGCAAATAGCGTCCCGCTTGGCGCATCATCCATACGGGTGTCATATCCACTGGTTCACGTAATAAAGCTTTTAAATAACGATCATTTTTTAATTCAGACATGGGCTTTCCTTTATTTATTTTGTTCCGCTTTGCAAAGCTCAAGCGTAGCATTAATTAATTTGAGTGCGATAGTACCTGTTGGCGGTAATTCTGGCAAGGGGGCAGCGCTAGAAAACCATTGTGCATCATGCAGTTCTGTTTCTTGCAGTTGAATTTCTCCGCTGTCGTAATCAGCTAAAAAGCCCACCATTTGTGAATTAGGGAATGCCCAAGGTTGGCTACCGAAATAGCGAATATTTTTAATGCGAATACCCGTTTCTTCAAAGACTTCGCGACGAACCGCATTTTCGAAGGTTTCACCCACTTCTACAAAACCGGCTAGCGTGGTGTAAATACCTGCTTTGCCTGGCGTGTAATGGCGTTTATGGTTGGCTAATAAAATCTCTGTGCCACGGCGAACGGCGACAATAATCGAAGGGCAAATAACTGGGTAAGTACGATAGCCGCAACTTGTGCATTGAACCGCTAGCTCATCGTGAGTTTGTTCCGCTTTTTGACCGCACTTTCCGCAGAATTGGTGGGTTTTCAAAAAATGATTGATTTCCACGCCTCGGCTTAATAAATGAAAATCTTCAGTCGGTAATGACAACAAACTCCGTAAGGAAAGGTATTCTCGTTCATCTTGATCATTTTCTGCCACAAGCCATAAAGGTTGTGATTTCCATTTCCCGAGCAACATTGCTTTTTGCGTTGTGAGGCCGAGTTCCTTTGCTGTTCCGAAAGGCAGATCATTTTCCTGCCAATAAAGTGTCGATCCTTTGGTGAGCAGCCAATATCCCTGATCTTCGGGCTGAATTGCTTTCATATTTTTCTCTTTTTGTTTCAAAAGTGCGGTCATTATAAAAGGGATTTTTCGGAAAAACGAATTTAATTTCTGTGATAAAGATAGCTAGTCAGTTTTCGTTGTGCTACAGTAGCAACCTGTTTTTCTCTTTAAAATTAGGAATGACAAATGTCTTTTTTCTCTTTTGCTTTTTTAGAAAATGCGATGTCTTTTGAAGGTTATTTTAAATATATCGCCATTTTTGTCTCGTTAGGTGCATTGCTTGTGGTGACAAGCTTATATTTACGTCATCGGTTACAAACCAAATATCGCGATCTCAGTATTATCTTTCTTTTATTAATTATTTTCTTGCTCGGTGTGCAATATAAGCAATATGAGCAAAATGAAGTCTATGCAGCTGATATCTCTAGCGTGGTGACATTTTTAAATTCGGTGAAAGATAGTCAAAATTTACAGAAAGAAGATATTCGTACCAATAGCCGTACATTAATGAACGGCATGATTTTAAATATTCGGGATCAGTATTTCGAAGTCCATTTTAATAATGATTTTTCAGCGTATACCTTATCCCCAATTAACTTAGTAAACCCTAATGTTACTGTGATTGATAAGGAGGATAAATAATGGATGGCTACACATTATTAGGCTTGAAATTGGCCATGGGTATTATTGGACTGGTACTCCAAATTAACTTAATGGGAAAAGGTAACCTTGCACCGACTTCCGCGATGGATCAGGTACAAAACTATGTGCTAGGTGGCATTATTGGTGGTGTGATTTATAGCGATAGTATTGGGGTATTCCAGTTCTCTCTCGTGCTCGTGCTTTGGACATTATTGGTTTTTACCCTCCGTTTTATCAAAAATCATAACAAATTAGTTAAATCTTTGATTGATGGTAAACCTGTTTGGGTGATTTCAAACGGCAAGGTAAAAACTGCTGAATGTATGAAAAACAGTATTACTGCTAATGACCTCATGTTTAAGTTACGTGCTGCCGGTATTTATGAAATCAAAACGGTTAAACGTGCGGTATTTGAACAAAATGGACAACTTTCGATTATTCGATACGGTGATGATGATTTACGTTATCCATTAATTATTGATGGACAATTAGATGATGATGTTTTAGAAATTATTGATCGTGATGAAGAATGGGTTAAAGCTGAGTTAGAAAAACAGAACCTGACGATTGAGCAAGTGTATATTGGCGAATACTTGAATGGTCAGTTAGTGGCACATTCATATGAAAACAAATAAAAAAGACCGCACCTAAAAAGTGCGGTCTTTTTTATGCTCATTTTAACCCACGACAAAAGGTAAATAACCGGCTCGGATAGCAAAAGGAATCGAAGTAATAATCACCCCAAGCACTAAGACGATCACTAACAATGCTTTCCCACCCCATACGCGGTATGGCAAGTTTGGATGAATTTTGCGTGCTTTCCAAACTAATGCTACTGGTAAAACCACTGCGTAGAACGCGAACATTTGACCGGCATAACCCAGTGCGAGAATAAAACCTTCTGGATAGAAAAGGGAGAAAAGCACCGGTGGAATAAAGGTCATTAAACCTAATGAAATGCGTCCTGCATGAATATCAAAAGATTGTTTGAGTAAGTCTTCGATACATTCTAATAAACCTAATGCCACCCCTAAGAATGAAGTCACCAACGCCAAAGTGGAGAAGATTTTTACCGCATTCGCAATAATTGGGCTTTGGGTGATTTCTAAGGTTGCTTTCACTAAGCCATTTAATGTGGCGTCTTCACGTAAAATTTGTAAGAACTCATTTTGGCTGAGTAAGCCGTGCGTAGAAAGCTGCCATAAAAAGTAAGCAAATAACGTGATGCCAGAACCGACTAAAATCGCAATGCGTAAGGATTTCACGTTGCCGTCTAAGTATTTATTTAAGCTAGGAATGGAACCATGGAAACCAAATGCTGTGAAAAATACAGGGCTTGCAGAAATAATTAAGGCATTATCAATCGGCATCGCCATTAAGTTATCAAATTTAATGTTTGGTAACATTAATGCGAGAACTAAGATAAAAGTGGCAATCATCACAAAGAATAAAACGCGATTGATTTTATCTACGCTATGGGTACCGATGACAATAAAACTGCCAAAGAAAATGGTGAATACAAGCACCGTGATCTTATTCATGGTGTCTTTATCGCCCATGGCTGGGAGTAAATCCATTAATAAGGAACCACCACCACTCACATAAGCGGCAATTAAGGCATATAAAAAGACAATTAAAACAGCAGTGGAAATAATTCGCCCTGCCTTACCAAAATATTGTGCAGCAAGTGTGCCGATCCCTGCATCACTGTCAGCGGTTTGATACAATTCCACGAATAACAACGCGGTGAATGTGAGTACCGCCCACAAGCCAATTAATAAGAAAACCGTCGCCGTTAAACCAATTCCTGCAGAGGTGAGCGGCATTGCCAACATCCCCGCACCAATCATGGTTCCTGCTACAAGCAAGGTACTTCCCACAGTCTTGTTCATTTTACTTTCCTTTGGTTGTAATGATAAATTTACGATGATTGTATTTTAATCTTTACATTGTGTAAAGTAGAAGAAACAAAATTCTTCTACAAAATGTACGGTAGAAATGACCGCACTTTCCCGATAAAATAGCCGGCAAATCAATTAAGACAAGAGACAATAGTAGGAGAGCGCTTATGATTTATAGTATGACAGCCTTTGCACGCTTTGAAATCAAGAAAGATTGGGGCGATGCAGTTTGGGAAATTCGTTCGGTTAACCAACGTTATTTGGAAAACTTTTTCCGCTTGCCAGAGCAATTCCGAGGTTTAGAAAATGCTTTGCGTGAGAAACTTCGTCAAAATCTCACCCGCGGTAAAATTGAATGTTCATTGCGTATTGATAGCAAAAAACAAGCAACGGCTGAGCTCAATTTAAATAAAGAATTAGCGAATCAAGTGATTCAATCTTTACAATGGATTAAGGCGCAAGCTGGCGAGGGTGAAATCAATTTAGCAGATGTATTGCGTTATCCTGGCGTGGTGGAATCGGCTGAGCAAGATCTAGATGCCATCAGTCAAGATTTGTTGACAGCTTTTGATGAATTGTTGGTGGAATTTATTGCAATGCGTGGCCGTGAAGGCGAAAAATTGCAAGCCATTATTCAACAGCGTCTTGATGGTATTACGGTAGAAGCTGAAAAAGTGCGGTCACAAATGCCAGCGGTTTTACAATGGCAGCGTGAGCGTTTATTGCAACGTTTTGAAGAAGCGAAGATTCAACTAGATCCACAACGTGTCGAACAAGAAATGATTTTATTGGCGCAACGTGTGGATGTGGCGGAGGAATTAGATCGTCTGCAAATGCACGTGAAAGAAACCAACAATATCTTGAAAAAAGGTGGAGCAGTGGGGCGTAAACTGGATTTTATGATGCAAGAACTGAATCGTGAATCTAACACGTTGGCATCAAAATCCATTAATGCTGATATCACCGCTTCTGCCGTGGAATTAAAAGTATTAATCGAACAAATGCGTGAGCAAATTCAAAACCTTGAATAGGGAAAATCATGGCAACATTTATTTCATTAAACCAATATGATTTGGTGGAAGTGGCGGGCGTAGATGCGGAGAAATATCTGCAAGGCCAATTAACTTGTGATGTGGTGCATTTGGCAGCAGGCGCTTCAACGCTTACAGCGCATTGTGATCCTAAAGGCAAAATGAACTCGTTGTTCCGCTTAATTAAGCTTTCTGCAGAGCAGTTTTTGATTTTAATGCCGAAAAATTTATTTGCTCCACTCGATCATTTAAAAAAATACGCCGTGTTTTCAAAAGTGACTTTTCAAGTATTGGACTGGCAAATTGTCGGCTTAATTGGTGAAAAGTGCGGTCGAATTCAAGCGCAAATTACCTTGGATATTGATGAAAATCGCACAATTTTGCTCAATCCTACACCGTTAGATGTCACCTTTAATGGCGATGAAAAACAATGGCTTTGTGCGGATATTCAAGCGGGCTTACCAAGCTTGAGTGCGGAAACACAAAATGAATTTATCCCACAGGCATTGAATCTACAAGCTATCGAACAAGCGATTTCTTTTACGAAAGGCTGTTATATCGGGCAGGAAACTGTCGCGCGAGCCAAATATCGTGGTGCCAATAAACGTGCGATGTATGTGTTTTCGGGGGAAACCACGGTTACACCGAAAATCGGCAGCGAAATAGAAATGCAGTTAGAAACAGCTTGGCGTAAAACAGGGACGATCGTAAGTGCGGTCAATTTTGACGGCGTGTTATGGTTGCAAGTGGTGATGAATAATGATTTAGAAGAAGGGACGCATTTCCGTTTACCTGAAGATGGCTCCGTTCTGAAAATTGAACCGTTACCTTATTCCATCAATAGCTAAAAAACGATTTAGTCATTGATGACTTATAAGAATCATAAATGATGAAAAGAGAGAACTACAATGTTCTCTCTTTTTTTATTTTTTTAAAATCCGCTATAATTCTGAAAAACTCATGAATTGAACACTATGACTTATTATCTTGGCATCATGTCTGGCACCAGCCTTGACGGAGTGGATATTGCCCTTATTGATATCCAATCTAATCAAACCAAATTAATTGCGGCAGATTTTACACCGATGTCGGCAAATTTACGCGAAAAAGTGACCGCACTTATTCAATCAGGCACAACTACATTACAGGCTCTGGGAGAACTTGACCATCAATTTGGTTTACTGTATGCCGATTGCGTAAATACCTTTTTACATAAATACCAGTTAAAACCAGAACAGATCGAAGCCATTGGCTGTCATGGACAAACAGTGTGGCATTCCCCAAAAGGTCAATTTCCGTTTACCATGCAAATCGGTGATATGAATTTATTAGCCGCTAAAACAGGTATTACGGTCGTTGGTGATTTGCGCCGTAAAGATATGGCATTCGGTGGACAAGGGGCGCCTTTAGTACCCGCCTTTCACCAAGCGGTATTTTTTGATCCTAACTGGGCAACAGTGGTGCTTAATATTGGCGGCATTAGTAATGTATCCTTATTGATACCCGAACAGCCTGTCATTGGCTTTGATACAGGAACCGGTAATACCTTGCTCGACCAATGGATCGAAAAGCATCAAAGAAAAGCTTATGACAAAAATGGTGAATGGGCGGAGTCAGGTCAAGTGAATTCAGATTTGTTAGCGGCATTATTAGATGAAGATTTCTTTCAATTGCCACCACCGAAAAGCACGGGGCGTGAATTATTTAATTTAGCTTGGTTAGAGAATAAAATTCAAAAAATAGTAGGCAAAACGACCGCACTTTTATCACAAGATGTGCAAGCCACTTTGGCAGAATTTACCGTGCAAAGTATCGTTTTAGCCCTTAACAATATTCAGACGACATTACCATGCCGATTACTTGTTTGTGGTGGTGGCGCTAAAAATCAGGCGATAATGAATGGCTTAAAACAAGCATTGCCAAGTTGGCGTATTCAGCTGACGACTGAATTAGATCTTGATATTGATTATGTGGAAGCGACAGCTTTTGCTTGGTTGGCCTATCGTCGTATGCATAATTTGCCGGCTAATTTGCCGAGTGTAACAGGCGCCACAAGTGCGGTCAGTTTAGGGGCAATTTTTCCAAAGGAATAAACTATGGCAGAGAATTTATTACAAACCCTTTCAACTTTAATTACTGAACAACGGAATTCCAATTCCATGCATGTGGATAGCTTGTCTGCATTAGAAATTGTGCAGTTAATGAATGAGGAAGATAAACAAGTGCCTTTGGCAATTGAGAAATGTTTACCTCAAATTGCCCAAGCGGTCGAACGTATTGTTGCAGCATTTCAACAAGGCGGTCGATTAGTCTATATTGGCGCTGGAACCAGTGGTCGATTAGGCGTACTCGATGCTTCTGAATGCCCGCCAACATTTGGTGTGTCACCTGAAATGGTGAAAGGTATTATTGCAGGCGGTGAGCGCGCATTACGTCATCCAATTGAGGGCGCAGAAGACAGCAAAACGCAAGCCGTGGTTGACTTACAAACCATTCAATTTTCCTCAAAAGATGTCTTGGTGGGTATTGCAGCTAGTGGCCGAACACCTTATGTGATTGGTGCATTGGAATATGCGAAAAGTTTAGGTTCTGTGACCGTTTCGATTGCAAGTAATCCGAATTCAGCGATGGCAAATATTGTGGATATTGCCATTGATACGGTAGTGGGGCCAGAAGTGCTGACTGGTTCGAGTCGTTTAAAATCGGGTACTGCCCAAAAATTAGTACTGAATATGCTCACTACGGCTTCCATGATCTTAATGGGCAAATGCTATCAAAACTTAATGGTGGATGTGCAGGCAAGCAATGAAAAGCTGAAAGCTCGTGCCATTCGTATCGTGATGCAAGCTACGGATTGCGATAAAGCGCTCGCAGAAGAGACATTAAAGCTTGCCGACCAAAATGCGAAATTAGCAATTATGATGATTCTGAGTGGACTAGATCGTGCTCAAGCAGAGGCTTTATTAGAAAAACATCAGGGCAAGTTACAACTTACATTGAAATAAGTAAAAATAAAAACGCTAGGCATCAAACCTAGCGTTTTTTATCATTTAATAGTTTGCTCAATTAGCAATCTTGTTTACCGTAAGCATCTTGACGCAGAATTTGACGAACGCCTTCATCAAATTGTGCTAAAACGTGATCCGCATCTTTTGGATCTTTACCGCGCGCATCAAGATAGAACTTGATTTTCGGTTCAGTACCAGATGGACGAACGATTAAGCGACTACCGTTTTCTAATACGAATACAAGGATGTCGCTTTGACGATCTGTTTTAGTGTGGTCGATGAATTGTGCCACTTTAACGCCACCTACTTCAGCTGGAGGTGTGTTACGAAGTGCGGCCATTAATTTACCAATTTCAGATAAATCGCTTACACGAATAGAAATTTGACCACTTACATAAGCACCGAATTCTTGCGTGAAGTCATTGGCGTAATCCGCTAAGGTTTTACCTTGTGCTTTTAAGTGACGCACTAAATCTAAGAACACGATCGCTGCAGAAATACCATCTTTATCGCGTACTTTATCAGGGTCAACTAAGTAACCAAGCGCTTCTTCGAAACCGAATAATAAGCCTTGAACTTTACCGATGTATTTGAAGCCGGTTAAGGTTTCTTCTGATTGGAAGCCGTATTTTTTCGCAATTTCAGCAAGCGCTGGAGAAGATACTAAAGAACACGCTAATACGCCTTTCTCACCTTTTGCATGATATTGTTTTGCTAAATACCAACCTAAGAAACAACCGACTACGTTACCGTGTAAAGGTTTCCAGTTACCTTGTGCATCTGGAACAGCTACCGCCAAGCGGTCTGCATCTGGGTCATTGGCAATAATGAATTCTGCATTGTATTCTTTTGCTACTTTAATAGCTAAATCTAATGCACCTTTTTCTTCCGGGTTAGGGAAGTTTACTGTTGGGAATGAGCCATCTGGCCATACTTGTTCTGCCACAATATGAGGTTGTGGAAGCCCCGCTTTGGTTAAGGTTTTGCTTAATACTTCATAGCCTACACCGTGCATTGCAGTATAAACGTAGTTAATGTCTGCTTCTGGTTCTTTCGCAAGAGAAGCGGTTTTTTCGATATAAGCGTTAACCACTTCATCATCTAACACCACATAATCTTGGCTACGAGGTAAATCTTTTACATTACCCGCTGCGACTTTGTCGATTAATGCAGCGATATCTTTATCTGCTGGAGAAACGATTTGGCCACCGCCGTTCGCTTTGCCTAAATACACTTTATAACCGTTATCTTCTGGTGGGTTGTGACTTGCTGTCACCATAACACCTGCGGTGGTATCAAAATATTGGATTGCGTAAGCTAATACTGGAGTTGGTAATTTACGAGGAAGTAAATAAGCTTTCACGCCTGCCCCCGCCATGATCTCAGCGGTATCACGTGCGAAAACATCAGAGTTTTTACGACCATCATAACCAATCACGATAGAAGGTTGTTTGTCGTAATCTTTTAAATAATCTGCTAAACCACCTGCTGCCTGAGCCACTAAAACACGGTTCATCCCCATAGGGCCTGCTTGTAATGGTCCACGAAGCCCAGCAGTACCAAATTGTAAACGGTCACTAAAGCGAGCTTGTAATTCAGATTGTGCTTTTTCATCACCATTTTTCGCCGCGGTTAAAAGTGCGGTTAATTCTGCATGAGTTTCTGCATCAGGATCTTGGTTTAACCAGTTTTGTGCAATATCAAAAAGCGTTGTCATGATGTTTTCTCCTTGTAAAAACTAATTCTTGTTAGACTAGCTGAAAATGACTTTAATTTAAATGACTATTTTGCTTTTTTACTGAAAATTTAAGCTTTTTTTGATCGCAACCGTTTTCTCTTGATATAAAAACGGCGTAAAAAATATTTACGCCGTGAATGAGATATAAATTTATATAAAATAATAAAAATTAGAGAAGAAGAGCAGAACCCCATTTGATAATATCAAAGAAGAATTTGTTCTGATTGGTGGCAATGCCATCACCCGTTTTCTTCAATGTGCCATCATCATTTTTGGTTTCATCCACCATACCATTTACATATTGCCCTTTCACGACATCCAAATCTTCTTTTGCCTGAGTACGTAAGACTTGGCAAGCTTTTGGCTCTAATGCATCGACATCACCAAGTTCTGCGCGGAATTTCTTAAATTGATATGTCGCATAATTCATCGATTTTTCATCTTTTTGAATCATTTTTACATAATCTTCACCGATGATTTTTTCTAACGGATAGAAAAAGACATATTGGGAATGAATATAGCTATCTTCTTTTGCAAAATGTTGTTGCTGAATACGAGTTAAATTTGGATAGATACATTGTTCAGCTTGTTTACTTGCTATAGCCCATGTTTTTGCATTGGCATCAGACAGAAGGTAGTCTGCTTGTGCGAATTCAGCAGGAATAGTTGATTGTGATGAACCAAATAAACTGCAAGCATTCAATAACATGATGCTGCTTAAAAAAATAATTTTTTTCACTTAAATTTCCTTATAACATCTAGAATGACAAAATTTTAACAACAACAATCTGATTGTAAAGTGATTCTCTAATTGAGAAGTGATTTTCTTTCCCGAACTAAAAAACTTCCGCTATAATGACCGCACTTTTTACACTTATAAAGGAAAGAACAATGCAAAATCCAAAAGATGATGTTTTATATGCACCAGTTGAGTGGGTTGACCATAGCGAAGGTTATACTGATATCCGTTTCCACAAATCGATTGATGGTATTGCAAAAATCACGATTAACCGTCCGGAAGTGCGTAATGCATTTCGTCCGCAAACAGTCAAAGAAATGATCCATGCGTTTTCTAACGCGCGTTTCGATGAAAAAATCGGCGTAATTGTATTAACCGGTGAGGGCGAAAAAGCATTCTGTTCTGGTGGTGACCAAAAAATTCGTGGCGACTACGGCGGTTACAAAGATGAAAGCGGTGTACATCACTTAAATGTATTGGATTTTCAACGTGATATTCGTACTTGTCCAAAACCAGTGGTGGCAATGGTCGCAGGTTATGCAATTGGTGGTGGTCACGTACTGCATATGTTATGTGATTTAACGATTGCGGCAGACAATGCGATTTTCGGTCAAACTGGCCCTAAAGTGGGTTCATTTGATGGTGGCTGGGGCGCAAGCTATATGGCGCGTTTAGTGGGTCAGAAAAAAGCCCGCGAAATTTGGTTCTTATGCCGCCAATATAATGCGCAAGAAGCATTAGATATGGGCTTAGTGAATACTGTTGTGCCTTATGCAGATTTAGAAAAAGAAACTGTGCGTTGGTGCCGTGAAATGTTACGTAACAGCCCAATTGCATTACGTTGCTTAAAAGCCGCATTAAATGCAGACTGTGATGGTCAATCAGGTTTACAAGAGCTCGCGGGTAACGCAACCATGCTGTTCTATATGACTGAAGAAGGTCAAGAAGGCCGTAACGCGTTTAACGAGAAACGCGCACCAGACTTCAGCAAATTCAGACGCAACCCTTAATTTGAACATAAAAGTGCGGTTAAAAATCAGTGTGTTTTTAACCGCACTTTTGTCATCAAGGAGAATAAGATGGAAACCAAATCATTTAATCTTTATCGTTATTCTATTCCTGTCGATAGTCAGTTAATTTTACGTGGACGTTTTTTAAAACGTCGTGAGGGGTTAATCGTGCGTGTTGCTTGTAGCCGTGATGGATGGGGAGAAATCGCACCTTTACCAGGGTTTAGCGAAGAAACCCTTGATCAAGCGCAAGAGCAAGCACTTGAATGGCTAACGAATTGGTGTCATGCGAGCTGTGAAGCGCCAAGGGTGCCCCTTGACGGTTGCTATCCTTCTGTTGCTTTCGGTATTAGCACGGCGATGGATGAGATGAAGCGTTATTTAAATGAGGAAGGTAACTATCATACTGCACCGTTGTGCTATGGCGATCCTGATGAATTATATGCAGAACTGAATCAAATGCCAGGTGACAAAGTGGCTAAAATTAAGGTCGGTATGTATGAAGCAAATCGTGATGGTTTGATTACGGATATGTTTCTTGAAGCTATTCCTGATTTGCAATTACGTCTAGATTCGAATCGTCAATGGACCTTAGAAAAGGCATTAAAATTTGCGGAGAAAGTAAAACTACAACATCGTTCTCGCATTCAATTTTTGGAAGAACCTTGTAAAACCCGTGAAGAAAGCCGCCAGTTTGCCGCTCAAACAGGCATAAATATTGCTTGGGATGAAAGTGTGCGAGAGCCAGATTTTCTTTTAGAAAAAGAACCGCACTTAAGCGCCATTGTGATTAAACCAACATTGATTGGCTCGCTGCAAGATTGTCAAAAGCTGATTGCACAAGCGCATAGTTTAGGTATAAAAGCGGTGATCAGCTCGAGTATTGAAAGTAGTCTTGGATTGACACAACTCGCTCGTATTGCAGCGCAATATACCCCCAATGTGACACCTGGACTGGATACATTGAACTTAATGCAACATCAGGTATTACGTGCATGGCCAGGCTCAGATTTACCGTTAATTGATTTGAATTCAGAATTTATTACCAAAATTGCATAGAGATACGACCACCATTACATAAAAAATCGCTATAATTCGCACAAGTTAAAGGATGTGAAAATGTCAAAAAAATTCAATATTTTGCTGTTAAATGGCCCGAACTTGAATATGTTGGGCGCAAGGGAACCAAAACATTATGGTTCACTTTCATTATCTGCCATTGAAGAAAATGTGGGTAAACTTGCTGCGCAGCATGATGTGAATTTGGAGTGTTTCCAAGCAAATAGCGAAGAAAAGTTAATTAATAAAATTCATCAAAGTTTTCAGAAAGTGGATTTTATTTTAATTAACCCAGCAGCTTATACGCATACCAGTGTTGCATTGCGCGATGCGTTGCTAGCGGTGTCAATTCCTTTTGTTGAAATTCATTTGTCTAATGTACATAAACGCGAGCCATTCCGTCATCATTCTTACTTTAGTGATGTGGCTGAAGGGGTAATTTGTGGCTTAGGTGCAAAAGGCTATGAGTTTGCTCTCCAATTTGCGTTAGATTTTTTAAATAAAAAAGCATAAAATTTCACAAAATTTACAGATTTTCGCAGAAATTTATCGCAAAGTGCGTGATTTTGCGGTAATCTTGCCGACACAAAAACAGGTTTCAAAATGACCGGACTTTGGAAATCAATTCTGAAAGTGCGGTTAACAATTCATTATTATTTTTAGGAAGAGCGTATGGACATTCGTAAAATCAAAAAACTGATTGAATTAGTAGAAGAATCGGGTATCACTGAATTAGAAGTGCAAGAAGAAGAAGGTACAGTACGTATTAGTCGTGCGGCACCAGCTGTTGCACCTGCTGCAATTCAATATGCAGCGGCGCCAGTCGCTCCGGTTGCGGCTCCGGCAGCAGTGCCAGCACCTGTATCACCTGCTGAAGCGCCAGCCGCTGAAGTTTCTGGCCACCAAGTGCGTTCACCAATGGTAGGTACGTTCTATCGTAGCCCAAGCCCAGAAGCGAAAGCTTTCGTTGAAGTGGGACAAACAGTCAAAGTAGGCGATGCACTTTGTATCGTTGAAGCAATGAAAATGATGAACCGTATCGAAGCAGACAAAGCTGGTGTGGTAAAAGCAATCTTAGTAAATGATGGCGAAGCAGTTGAATTTGATCAACCATTGATCGTTATCGAATAATCCCTATCAATCTGAAATGGCGAGCTTTCTCGCCATTTTTTCACCCAAGTGGAAATTGTTATGTTAGAAAAAGTTGTGATTGCTAACCGTGGTGAAATTGCACTGCGTATTTTGCGTGCCTGTAAAGAATTAGGCATTAAAACTGTGGCGGTTCACTCTACCGCCGATCGTGATTTAAAACACGTATTACTTGCAGATGAAACAGTTTGTATCGGACCTGCGCCATCTGTAAAAAGTTATTTAAATATTCCTGCCATTATTGCCGCAGCAGAAGTAACCGGTGCGGATGCGATTCACCCTGGTTATGGTTTCCTTTCTGAAAACGCAGATTTTGCAGAGCAAGTTGAGCGTTCTGGTTTTATTTTTATTGGCCCAACTGCAGACGTCATTCGTTTGATGGGGGATAAAGTTTCTGCAATTAAAGCAATGAAAAAAGCGGGCGTGCCTTGTGTACCGGGTTCTGATGGTCCTGTAGGTAGCGATATCGCGAAAAATAAAGAAATTGCAAAACGTATTGGTTATCCAATTATTATCAAAGCATCTGGCGGCGGCGGTGGTCGTGGTATGCGTGTCGTTCGTAGCGAAGATGCACTTGAAGAATCCATTGCGATGACAAAAGCTGAAGCAAAAGCAGCATTTAATAATGACATGGTTTATATGGAAAAATATTTAGAAAATCCACGCCATGTTGAAATTCAAGTTTTAGCGGATACACACGGTAATGCAATTTATCTTGCAGAACGTGATTGTTCTATGCAACGTCGCCACCAAAAAGTCGTGGAAGAAGCGCCTGCGCCAGGTATTACAGAAGAAGTTCGTCGTGATATTGGTTCTCGTTGTGCGAAGGCTTGTGTTGAAATTGGCTATCGCGGTGCAGGTACATTTGAATTCTTATATGAAAATGGTGAGTTCTATTTCATCGAAATGAATACTCGTATTCAAGTCGAACACCCAGTAACAGAAATGATTACTGGTGTGGATTTGGTGAAAGAACAATTGCGTATTGCGGCTGGTTTACCACTTTCTTATAAACAAGAAGATATTAAAGTGAAAGGTCATGCAATTGAATGTCGTATCAATGCAGAAGATCCAAAAACATTCTTACCATCTCCAGGTAAAGTGGTACACTTGCACTCACCAGGTGGTTTAGGCGTTCGTTGGGATTCTCATGTGTATGGTGGTTATACCGTTCCTCCGCATTATGATTCTATGATCGCAAAATTAATCACATACGGTGATACTCGTGATGTAGCAATCCGTCGTATGCAAAATGCATTATCAGAAACGATCATTGACGGTATCAAAACCAATATCCCTCTTCATGAAATTATTCTTGAAGATGAAAACTTCCAAAAAGGTGGTGCAAATATCCACTATTTAGAGAAGAAATTAGGAATGTATGATTAATTTATAAATTATTAAGGTAAAGACAAATATTGTCTTTACCTTATTTTTTATATAGGTATATATAATATTATTAATTTTATGATAAGATGCAAATATACATAAATTTATGTTACGTCTGTCTATTAATTGTGTTTCGTTAACAACCTAAGAGGTAAATTATGAAAAATACTATTTTAAAGTTTAGTTTAACAGCTTTAGCTGCATTAACATTAGCTGCTTGTGGAAGTAGTGGCGGTGGTGATGCTGGAAGTAGTAGTCAAGCTCCAACAAAAGATAAACAAACCGCTCAAGCGACTCAGACTACTAAAAATAAGAACAATGTAAGCGATTCAGCATCACCATCTTTAAATAATAAGACAGGTGGTGTAATCGTAATTGATTCAGATAATAAGGGAAATGTTACAACTAAAACTGTAGCGCTTACTTCAGCAAATTTATATAAAATTAATGTTGATGGAAAAGATATTCCTATCGGTTTTGGTCCAGGTATTAGTGCAAGAGGTTGGACAGTAGCTTCAGCCCAAACGATTAATGGTATGAAGTTAAATGGTAAATTAGAAGTTTGTTGTGGTTCTTATAGCAATGTTCGTTTTGGAGCAATTGAGAGCCAAGATCCTAGTCAAGATGATATCTTGTTTTATAACGGATACCCAACAACTTCAATGCCATCATCTGGTGTAGCATCCTATGTTGGAGATAGCATTATTACAGCAGATACAGATAAATTACCTGATGAAGATTATGTAAAGGGTTCTTCAAGCTTCACAGCTGATTTTGGTAATAAAAAATTAGCAGGGACGATTAGCGCTGCTAATGTTGATGTTGTGAAAATTGATGCAAATATTTCAGGAAATGGTTTTTCAGGTACTGCTAAATCAGATTTGTTAAATTCTCAAGGTACAGCTGAAGGAAAATTCTACGGCGAAAATGCGAAAGAATTAGGTGGTTTAGCTAAAGCTAATGATAACTCTTGGGGAGCGGCTTTTGCGGCTAAGAAATAGTTTTATCTATTTTTAACTACAGATATTGATAAAGTTAAATTCGCATTCCATTTGTAATATCTAACTTTTAAAAGGTGATAGAGGGTATCTATTATTTAGGTTAGAGACAAAGTTAAGGATGCGTGATAAAATCAAGCGGACAACGCAAGTTGGTCCGCTTTTTTATTAGAAGTGTTTAGTTTTTATATAATCTACAATTAATAATTTTTGAAAAAATTTTAAATCTATTTATAACTTAAATTTACTTTTTACCAGAGGAAAATAATGAAATTTAATCTCTCTAAACTAAGCTTAATTATTCTTACAAGTCTAACATTAGTAGCTTGTGGGAGTAGTAATACTCAACCTGTTGAGCAACCAAAGTCAGTTGAGCAACCAAAGTCAGTTGAGCAACCAAAGTCAGTTGAGCAACCAAAGTCAGTTGAGCAACCAAAGTCAGTTGAGCAACCAAAGTCAGTTGAGCAACCAAAGTCAGTTGAGCAACCAAAGTCAGTTGAGCAACCAAAGTCAGTTGAGCAACCAAAGTCAGTTGAGCAACCAAAGTCAGTTGAGCAGCCTAAACCAGTTGAGCAACCTAAACCAGTTGAGCAGCCTAAACCAGTTGAACAACCTAAACCAGTTGAACAACCTAAACCAGCTGAACAAATCGCGCTTAAACGAGTGGGGTTTGAGGTTAATAAAGAAGATAAAACAGTGACGTTCATTGAAAGACAAATACATGATGACAATAACGTTAATCTTGTTAATGTTGAAGGTCATGAAATTGAAATTATTCCATCAGGGTATTACGAACGTCCAGTCATTGGAACGAATGAGAAAGAAGTGCTACAGGCTGATTATCCTGAATTGCGTTCTGTTAGTGGCAAAAACTATAAAAATATTCGTTGGGGGAAATTTACGGAGCCTGCTTTAGGTTCTGATTATTATGTCGCATTTGGTGTAAATCCAACGACAGAAATGCCACAATCAGGTACTGCAAATTATACTGGAAATGGTATGCATGTAGAGAAGCGGGCTGATTACTTAGACTCTAACTTATCATTCGTAACACTAACGGCTAATTTTGCAGATAAAACATTAAATGGAACAATTTCTTTCGCTAAAACAGGCCATAAGGACGTTCTTGTATCAAATAATATTGCAGGGGGAGCTCTTTCTCCTAATGTACATTTTGATGATGTTTCCTTATCTGCCAAAATTCAAGACAATCAATTTAGTGGAACAAATAATCAAGGTGTTCAGGTTGAAGGGGGCTTCTATGGAAAAGATGCAGACGAAGTAGCCGGAACTTATCAAGGAAATGATAAATTTGGTGTTTTTGGTGCTAGAAAAAATTAGAAAATTTTTGTAAATTTTGAAGCAAGCCTTTGGCTTGCTTTATTTTTCTTTATAGGAATAAAAAATGACTTCACAATCGAAACTTGTTTTATTTTTAAGCTCCTCATTGTTGCTTAGTTCATTCTCTTTTGCAGCAGAGAAGTCTCCTCAACCTCGGGATGAGCGGTTTGATGATCAGCTTCAGCTTGCGAAACCGGATTTATCCACTCAAAAGCCACAAATTTCAAAAAAACGTGACGATAAACATACACTTTCTATTACGAAAGAAGAATTGGCAAAACATCCTGATTTGATCGTACGTGGATTGATTCCTGCAGTGTTGCAAAATAACAGTGAAGCCGTTCAACTATTATTGCCGTTGTATCAAAATTTGCCTAAACAAGATCCATTTTTACTTGAGTGGGCAAATGCGATTAATGCTCGCGAAGAGGGGCGTTTTTCAGAAGCAGTAACGCGTTATCGTACTCTATTTTCTCAAGATTCGACCATTCTGTCGTTACGTTATCAGTTAGCACAAGCACTCTTTTTAAACAATGATAATGAGGCTGCCAAAGATCAATTCCAAAAACTGAGAGCTGAACAAGTTTCGCCCGAGTCTATCGCCATGATCGACCAATATCTTTCGGCACTTAACCGCAGAGATCAGTGGAAGTTTCAAGGTGGTCTGAGTTTCTTAAACGAAAGTAATATTAACAATGCACCAAAAGCAGGTACTCGCATTGGAAATTGGAATGCCTGGGAGCGCGAAAGTGCAACAGGTTTTTCTTATTTTGCAGAAGCAGAGAAAAAATGGTCATTACCCCATAATTATTTCACTAAATTTTCTATTGAGGGAAGTGGGAAATATTACTGGGATAATAAAAAATATAATGAATTTAATGGTAGAGTTGGCACAGGATTCGGTTATCAAACCGCGCGTTTCGAGATGTCAGTAATGCCATTTACAGAAAGACGATGGTATGCAGGAGGTTCCTCGGGTAGTGAGTCAATGAAACAGTATTCGAAAAATTCAGGTGCTCGTTTAGATTTAACCTATTGGCTGAATGAAAAGTGGCAAATTTCAACCGCACTTGAATATGGTGAACAGCGTTATACCACTCGTAAACACTTGAATGGCAATAACTATCTTTGGTCAAATACGTTATCTTATTTTCCTAAGAGTGGTCAATTTTGGTTCGTAGGCGCTGATTATAATCGTGAAAATACACGAGATGAAGACAATGCTTATCAACGTAAAAATCTCCGTTTAGGTTGGGGACAAGAGTGGGGATGGGGTATTTCAACCCGCATTTCTCTTGCGTATGCACGTAGAACTTACAAAGGTGCTGATTTATTCAATATTCGTCAGAAAAATAATGAATATCAATCTGTAGTAACATTATGGCATAGAAATCTTTACTTCTGGGGAATCACGCCTAAAATTACGTGGTCTTATCAACGAGTTTCAAGTAATCACCCATTTTATAGCTACGACAAAAATCGTATTTTCCTTGAAATGGGTAAAACATTCTAACGGGGGAGTTCATAATGGATTTATCACAGCGGTATAAACAAGCGGCTGAGGAAGCTCGCTGGGCATTAGGTTTAGCAATTTTTTATGTGATTGGGTGGTGTGTGTGCGCTTATCTCCCGAAAGATTCACCCGGGCCGATAGGTTTTCCGTTATGGTTTGAATTATCTTGTATTTATTTACCCATTTTGTTTGTGGTCATTGGGTATTGGATTGTCAAAATTGTCTTTTTAGATATCCCGCTAGATGTTGAGTCAAAGGAGAATAAATAATGAATTTAGGTATTATTCTCCCTTTGGTCATCTACTTAGTCTTTATCTTTGGTGCAGCATTATTTGCTTATGTAAAACGTAGTAAAGGTGATTTCCTTACGGAATATTATGTAGGAAATCGCTCCATGACGGGCTTTGTGCTTGCGATGACAACGGCTTCCACTTATGCCAGTGCCAGTTCTTTTGTTGGAGGACCAGGGGCTGCCTATAAATATGGGCTAGGTTGGGTATTACTCGCCATGATCCAAGTGCCAGCGGTGTGGTTAGCCTTAGGTGCATTGGGCAAAAAGTTTGCATTACTTTCTCGCGAAACCAATGCACTCACCATCAATGATCTATTTCTCTATCGTTATAAAAATAAATATCTCGTTTGGATTTCCAGTCTAGCATTGTTGCTTGCCTTCTTTGCTGCCATGGTTGTGCAATTTATTGGTGGGGCGAGATTGCTCGAAACCACGATAGGTATTCCTTACACTCATGCCTTGCTTATTTTCGCCTTAACGGTTGGTATTTATACGTTTATTGGTGGTTTCCGAGCAGTCGTGTTAACCGATACGATTCAAGGTACAGTAATGATTTTTGGCACAATCGTGCTATTAGTGGGCGTTATTTACCATCTTGGTGGTGTAGAAAGTGCGGTCAATAAATTAACTGAAATTGATCCGAGCTTAGTAAGTCCTTACGGCCCGAATGAAATGCTTGATTTTCAATTTATGGCATCGTTTTGGATCCTAGTCTGTTTCGGTGTGGTTGGTTTACCACATACAGCCGTGCGTTGCATGGCTTTCAAAGACAGTAAAGCCTTACATCGAGGTATGCTCATTGGGACGATTGTCCTTTCTGTGATTATGTTAGGGATGCATTTGGCGGGTGCTTTAGGACGTGCCGTTGTGCCTGATTTGACCGTATCAGATAAAGTCATTCCAACCTTAATGTTGGAAGTGCTCCCACCTATTGTTGCAGGGATTTTCTTAGCGGCGCCGATGTCTGCGATCATGTCTACAGTTGATGCACAACTCATTCAATCCTCCTCAATTTTTGTGAAAGACTTATATCTTGCAAGCAAACCTGAAGCAGCGAAGAATGAAAAACGAATTAGCCGTATTTCATCAGTCATCACACTGATTTTATCGGCGTTGCTAATTCTCGCGGCACTGAATCCACCAGATATGATTATTTGGTTGAATCTATTTGCTTTCGGGGGATTAGAAGCCGCATTCCTTTGGGTGATTGTATTAGGCATTTATTGGGATAAAGCAAATGCAGCAGGGGCAATAAGTTCAATGGTGGTGGGATTAAGCAGTTATGTGCTTCTGACTCAATTTGGTATCAAACTATTTGGTTTTAATGCGATTGTGCCTGCACTTGTATTTGGTTTGATAGCTTTCATCTTGGGTAACCAATTCGGTACAAAAAAACAGTAAAAACGGACCGCACTTTATGGTTTATCAAATCCTAGCATTGTTTATTTGGAGTAGTGCCTTTGTAGCCGCTAAATACACCTTTACAATGATGGACACCATTTTGATGATCCAAGTTCGTTTATTCATGGCGGCAATTATTGTGATGCCACTCTTTTTTCGTCGTTGGAAAGGCGTGTCTAAACCGATGCGAAAACAGCTTTGGTGGCTAGGTTTTTTTAATTATACAGCCACCTTTTTGCTGCAATTTATTGGCTTAAAATATACGAGCGCGGCGAGCGCAACGACTATGATTGGATTAGAGCCGTTATGTGTGATTTTTATTGGGCATTTTTTCTTTCAAGATCGTGCGAAATGGTATCATTGGTTGTGTGGCGCTTTTGCCTTTTTAGGCGTGGCCATTTTAATTTTAGGTGGGCATGGCAATGAAGGCGCAAGTGAAATTAGTTTATTGGGTTGCTCATTAGTGGTTGCGGCAAGTATTGTATTTGCTTGTTGTTTACGTTGGACGAAAAAAGTGGTAGCAACGGTTTCTGCTCAAGCCTATACATCGATTTCTATCGTATTAGCGACCATCACCATGCTGCCATTTACTTTATTACTGACGGAAAGCTGGGATATCCATTTTAACTGGCTTGGTTTCTTCGGTTTGATTTATCTCGGCGTAGCATGCAGTTGGTTTGCCTTTTGGTTGTGGAATAAAGGCTTAAATTCAGTAGATGCAAAAATCTCTGGAATTTTGACCGCACTTGAGCCGATTTTCGGTGTCTTTTTGGCGGTATTATTGCTTAACGAAGAGGTTTCACTTGTTTCAGCACTTGGGATTATCATTATTGTGGCTTCAGCCCTAGGCGTAAGTTTATTACCGAAATGGTTACATAAAGAAATTAATTAAAAGGAAAAGAAGATGGCGTGGATTCAAATTCGCTTAAATAGTACAAATGAAAAAGCTGAGAAAATTAGCGATTTTTTAGAAGAAATTGGCTCAGTTTCGGTCACATTTATGGATAGCCAAGATACGCCGATTTTTGAACCACTTCCAGGCGAAACGCGTCTGTGGGGAAATACCGATGTGATCGCCTTGTTTGATGCAGAAACCGATATGAATGAAATTGTGAGCCTGCTAAAACAAGCACATCATCTAGATGAAAATACGCCTTACAAAATTGAGCAAATCGAGGATAAAGACTGGGAACGTGAATGGATGGATAACTTCCACCCAATGCAATTTGGCAAACGCTTATGGATTTGCCCAAGCTGGCGTGAAGTACCGGATCAAAATGCGGTGAATGTGATGCTTGATCCTGGTTTAGCTTTCGGGACAGGTACCCACCCGACAACCGCACTTTGTTTAGAGTGGTTAGATGGTTTAGATTTAATAGGCAAAACTGTCATCGATTTTGGCTGTGGCTCAGGCATTCTTGCCATTGCTGCTCTTAAATTAGGTGCGAAAAATGCGATCGGTATTGATATCGATCCACAAGCGATTCTCGCTAGTCGTAATAATGCGGAACAAAATGGGGTGGCAGACCGTCTTCAGCTTTTCTTATCCGATGATAAACCTGCCAATTTAAAAGCAGATGTCGTTGTGGCGAATATTCTTGCGGGCCCGTTAAAAGAACTTTACCCGATTATCTCCCAATTAGTGAAAGAGGGGGGCAATCTTGGATTATCGGGCATTTTAGAAACACAAGCACAATCGGTATGTGATGCTTATACACAATCCTTTGATTTAGATCCTGTTGCAGTGAAAGAGGAATGGTGCCGTATTACAGGTAAATTAAAATCGGCTTAATTTCTTTTTGTCAATTAAAAAAAGTGCATTTTTTGAACAAAATTCACTTTGCAAAAAAAAGAAAAATGCGTAATATAGCACCCCTTGTCGGTTGCTATTGTGACCTGACTTGATGGAGATAGGACTTGTAATTGGGGATAACATAAAATGCGAATTGGTTCTTACGAATTAAAAAATCGTATTTTATTGGCACCCATGGCAGGTATCACGGATCAGCCCTTTCGACGTTTATGTGCCCATTATGGTGCAGGATTAACGTTTTCAGAGATGATGTCTACTAATCCACAAGTTTGGCATACAGAGAAATCGAAACTTCGTTTAGCACATAGTGAAGAGTTAGGATTAAATGCGGTGCAAATCGCAGGTTCTGATCCTTTAGAAATGGCCCAAGCTGCAGCAATTAATGTAGCCTATGGTGCTGAAATTATCGACATCAATATGGGCTGTCCCGCAAAGAAAGTAAATCGAAAATTAGCGGGCTCTGCACTGCTTCAATTTCCTGATTTAGTGGAAAAAATTTTAAAAGAAGTGGTGAATGCCGTTGATGTGCCTGTGACGTTGAAAATTCGCACAGGTTGGGATAAGGCAAACCGAAACTGTGTGCAAATCGGCAAAATTGCAGAACAATCTGGTATTCAAGCTTTAACCATTCATGGGCGGACGAAAGAATGCTTATTTGAAGGGGAAGCGGAATACGACAATATTCGAGCAGTCAAACAATCCATTTCAATTCCTGTTATTGCGAATGGTGATATTGATTCTGCCTCGAAAGCGAAAAAGGTACTTGAGTACACAGGTGCCGATGCAATAATGATCGGTCGTGCTTCATTAGGCAATCCGTGGCTTTTCCGAGCAGTGGAAGCGCTAGTAGAACATGATACGATAATTCAAACACCAAGTTTACGTGAAAAGTGCGGTCATATTTTGCGTCATATTCAAGAACTTCATCAGTTCTATGGCGAGCAAAAAGGCTATCGAATAGCCCGCAAACATGTCGCTTGGTATTTACAGGGAATTCAACCCGATTCCGTTTTTAGACAGACTTTTAACGCAATTAATGAACCGAAAGAGCAATTAATTGTGCTGGAAGATTTTTTAAATTCAATTTTGGATAAAGAAAAATGTTAGAACAACAACGTAGTCCGTCTGAAGCGTTAACCGTTTCAGTTTTAAACTCTCAATCACAAGTAACAAACAAACCATTACGTGATTCAGTAAAACAAGCTTTACGCAATTACTTATCACAATTAGATGGTCAAGATGTGAATGATCTTTACGAATTAGTATTAGCGGAAGTTGAACACCCGATGTTAGATATGATTATGCAATACACCCGCGGTAACCAAACCCGTGCGGCAAACATGCTCGGTATTAACCGTGGTACATTGCGTAAGAAATTGAAAAAATACGGTATGGGCTAATTTAAGCTTAGCAAAAAGAAAGGCGAACATTATTGTTCGCCTTTTTATTTATCTATTGAATAGTGAAGCTAATTGGTACACTGACTGAAGAAGCAAATCCCGCGGGTTTTGGACCAACAGGTCTCGCACTTCTCACAGCCTCAAGCGCTGCATTATCTAAGCTTTCATCACCAGAGGAAGTTGTTACACGTTCTCCAGATAAGGAACCATCTGCTCCCACGCTAAAACTCACACTCACCACGCCTTGTTTACGCATCATCTTAGCACGAGCGGGATAGCGTTTGTGGCGTTCAATTTCACGTCGAATCGCTGCACGATAAGCATTCAGTTCATCCGTATTAGTACCAGAACCACCTTGAACACCATTTGTACCAGGTTGGCCTGTAGTCGTTGCTTTAGAATTCGCCGTAGCCGTTGAATTGATATTCTTATCACCAATCGGTAAATTCTTTGGCATCTCTACCGGTTTCTCTGTTTTTACCTCATTTTTAGGTTTTTCTTTGGGCTTCTCTTTCGGTTTTGGTTTCGGTTTTTCAATTGGTTTTTCTGGCTTTTTCTCAGGCTCTTTTTTCTTCTCGGGTTCCGGTTGCTTTGTCGGATCCGCGACAGTTTCCTGTTTTTCCTGTTCAGGCTCTGCCTGTTGAGGTTCAGGTTCCGGCTCTGGAGCTGGTTCTTCCACTCTCATTCCTTGAATCATTTCCATTGAAATCGTTGTAGAAATTTCGCCTTCCGCATTACTTGCCGCTTCACTTGGCTTATGCCAATTCCAAAGCAATGCGCCTACAATGGCACCATGAACCAATAGAGAAATAACCAAACCTAATAATGATCGTTTCGCTTGTTGGCTGTTCATTGATTATGTCCTACTCCAACGCCTCCACGTGCAACTCCGCCTAGTGTTGGCGTATTTTTTGTTTCATTTTCTTGCGTTGTTTTGTTTGGTGAACCTTTATCTTTCATCGAAACAATCGCGACATTTTTAATGTCGTTTTTCGATAACATGTCAGTAATCGTCACAAAATCCTGGAAAGAGGCTTCTGCATCAATTTTTAATGTGACTTTCTGATCTTTATTCCAGCTCGCGATCTCTTTTTCAAGGGCTTCTTGGGAGATCGGTTTATCATTAAAATAAAGTTGTTTATCTGCCGTCACGGTTAATAATTTGGCTAATTCATCTGATTTGAATGCGACCGTTGAACTGGCTTTGGGCACATTGACTTGAATTTTTCCTTGAGAAATAAAGGATGCGGTGATCAACACTATCGCTAATAACACCAACATAATGTCGATGAAAGGAATAATGTTGATTTCATCAAATTTTTTCACAATTATTCCTTATCTTTTTGAGCGTTTAACACTTTCCATTTTAAGCGGTTAACTTCCACTTTACGACCTAAACCGTTATAGAAAATCATGGAAGGGATTGCCACCAAAATACCCAAAGCAGTTGCTTTTAAGGCAAGAGAGAGATGCATCATGATTGCGCCAGCATCAACATCACCGCCCGCCTGACCAATTTGATAAAAGGTTAATAAGATACCAATTACCGTTCCTAACAAACCCACATAAGGTGCGTTTGCGCCAACGGTTGAAATGATTGTCATATTGCGATTTAAATCAATTTCAAGAGCGTGTATATTGGAATATTTAGCGACATTGACACGGCTTAAAAAGATAAAACGTTCAATCACAGTAGCAAGCATGATTACACTCATAAGAAGTAAAAGTCCGATAATGATGTAATCACTATATTGTTGTAAAAACTCAAAAAGTTTTGGCATCTGATAATCCCTTTGTGTGTTCTAAAAAATAAAAATGAATTGAGAATTAATTTCAATTAGGAGGGAATTTTATCAAATGGAAAATAGAGCGTAAATATAAATCAGAAAAATGATCATTTTTTTGACCGCACTTTGAGATAAATCATCGAAAGTGCGGTTGTTTTTAGAGGGGATTTAAAGGGATTGCAGGTAATCTAAGACAACTTGATGATGTTCGCCTGTTTTGAATTTATCAAAAACGTGTTGAATTTTGTCTTGTTCATCAATGAGGAAGCTAATACGATGAATACCATCATAAGTGCGCCCCATAAATTTCTTTTCCCCCCATACACCAAATTGCTCGGCAACCTGGTGATCTTCATCAGAAAGCAAGGTGAAATTGAGCGACTTTTTCTCAACAAATTGAGCGAGTTTTTTTGGGGAATCTGTACTGATGCCTAAAATAACCACACCTAATTTTTCTAATTCACTTTTGGTATCACGCAAACCGCATGCTTGAGTTGTACAGCCTGGTGTTAAAGCTTTTGGATAAAAATATATGAGTACTTTTTTGCCTTTAAAGTTGCTAAGTGAAACCGGTTGATTGTCTTGATTTAAAAGTGTGAATTGTGGTGCTAAGTCACCCGCTTGTAATGTTTTCATAAAAAATCCTTAAAAATGTAAAAAATGATTTGTAAATTCAAGCTATTTTAGCGATTATAACTAAGCATTTTCAAATGTTATGGTTAAAAAATAGGATAGATATAAATGGAGTGCTTATGACTACGCAAACCCCCTTATTTTCAGGCAGTATTGTTGCTTTAGTGACCCCAATGGATAATCATGGACACATTGATTTTGAAACGCTAGAAAAACTAGTTGAGTTTCATATCAATTCTGGCACAGATGCGATTGTTTCTGTGGGGACAACGGGTGAATCAGCCACTTTAAGCATTGATGAAAATGTACGAGTAATTGAGAAGACGGTTGAGTTCGCAAAAGGTCGTATTCCTATTATTGCAGGGGCGGGAGCAAATGCAACGAGCGAAGCCATTGTGATGACAAAGTTATTACATGATAGCGGTGTAGTGGGTTGCTTATCTGTGGTGCCTTACTACAATAAGCCAACTCAGGAAGGTATGTTCCAACACTTTAAAGCCATTGCAGAATGCACGGATTTACCACAACTTCTTTATAACGTACCAGGTCGTACGGGTAGTGATATGAAACCTGAAACCGTGGCACGCTTAGCAGAAATTGATAACATTGTAGGAATTAAAGAAGCGACGGGAGATGTCTCACGTGTTACTGCAATTAAAGAGCTTGCAGGTAAAGATTTCATTGTGTTAAGTGGTGATGATGCAACAGGACTAGAAGCGATGAAATTAGGCGCAGAGGGAGTTATTTCTGTGACAAATAACCTTGCAGCAAAAGATATGGCTGCAATGTGTCGCTATGCTTTAGCGGGCGATTTTGCGAAAGCGGAAGAAATTAATGCACGTTTAATGCCTTTACATAAAGATTTATTTATTGAATCAAATCCAATCCCGGTTAAATGGTCGGCATATCGTTTAGGTTTAATTAAGACTCCACATTTACGTTTACCTCTTACTGTGTTAAGTGAAAGCGCGCAAGTAAGAGTAGAAGAAGCATTAAAAATTGCTGGCTTAATTTAATAAATTAAAGGGTTGTTTTTACAGCCCTTTAAACTTTCGACTTTTTTATTTGTCAAAGAGCGGTCATTATTTTAATTATTTTTTATTGAAGGATTTAAGGAATGAAAAAAATCGTACTGAGTTTAGTCGCAGCAGCATTATTATCGGCGTGTTCAAACAGCGTAGAAAAAATGCAGACGGCTAATGACACTTATCAAAATTCTGATCGTGAAATACCGAGCTTTTCTCCTTTAGCAAGTGGTGGTGTAACATTGCCGCAAGCCGATCCGACTTATGAACTTCCTCAGCTTAATGCGAAAAAAGAACGCGTGGATATTCGTCCGCCTTCAACCCCATTAGCGATTATCAAAAATTCTTTGACACAATTTGATGGCGAACGTGCATTGATTGTTTATACGGATGCGCAAGCAGAGCTTTATAATCTCAAACAAATTGAGCGTTTATTAAAAGAAGAAGGCACGAATTCAACTTTAAATGGTGCAGTATTAATTAGCGATTGGGCGCCAACAGGTCGTGCAGATGATAAAGCCAATACAGAGATCCGTTATAAAATTGAACAAGTTACGGCGCAAGATGCAAGTGCGTTAGCGGTTTCTGTAGAGCAAATGCGTCGTGATGGTGTGATTTACACACCAAATCAAGCAGATAAACAACGCTATGCATCGGATCGTTTAAATCGTTTTGTTGCTGCGCTTACTAATGCTTATAACAAGCAACAACAAGATTTAAATAATGCTTCTGCAGGACCTTTCCAATCAGGTTTAATTACTGATACGAATGGTAGAATGGCATTAGGTATGGATGCAAGCTTTGGTCAAGCATGGCAACGTTTAGGTTCGGTTTTACCGAAATTAGGCTTTAAAGCTACATCGGAATCTGCTGGCCGTGGCTATCGCGAGTTAAAATATAAACCATTGGATAAACAAGAGTGGCTACGTTTAGGTGTGAATCCGCCTAATTTAGAAAAAGGTGTTTATCAAATGCAAATTTCTGCAGTGGGTAAACAAAGTGCGGTCGTGATCACTGATGAAGATGGCAAGGCATTACCAAATGAAGCGGCTCAATCCTTGTATTCAGCATTAAGTGTATTACTTGCACAATAATATGAGTTGAGAAATAAAAAGTGCGGTTCAATTTGACCGCACTTTTTTTATTGGTAGAGACGTTATTCAGCTTTTACGCCTAAGTTACCAATTTTTACACCAAGATTACCGAGAGAAACCGGATCCAGATAATCCCCTAAGAATTTGAATAACTCACTTAATTCTGTAAATGAGCGTTTGATTTTTACTTGATCTTCTACTTTACGCACAAATTCATAACGCACATTTTCGCCTTCAAAATAAGCCGTGAGCGTGAGATAAATGGTTTCAAAAAAATGGCTTTGAGCCCCTTCTTCACCCGGATCACTGATACGGACATTCCAAGTATTGTTAAATAAAACTTCTGTTTTGATTGACATATAGACTTCCTCTGTTTGTTATTTTTTATACTGAAATTGAAACGAAAAACCCGATGATAAAATTTCTGAAATCAAAAACTTTATCATCGGGCTTTTCAAACCAATTGCTCGCATATTTTGCTTTGCGTTGGTAACTGCCTTTACCTTTACGTTTTTTCTCAACGCGTTGGCGGAATAATTTGTCGTGTAATAGTGCCATCACGGCATTATCTTTCACGACACCTTTGGTGTGTTGATAAATGGGCTGATTTTCAACCGCACTTTTTGTTTTTTTCGTCATATTTACCTCTAAAAAATTGCCGTGAAGTCGTTCACGGCAAGTCATTATAGCGAAAATGAATAGAATTACAAAATGGTGAGTACGCTTTCAGGCGGTCGTCCAATTTTAGCTTTTTCACCTTTTACGACAATCGGGCGTTCTAATAGGGCTGAATTTTCACTGATGGCTTTTAATAAATCATCATTCGTTAATGCAGGATTAGCTAACCCTAATGATTGATAAAGCTCATCTTTGGTACGCATCATTTTTCTGACATCATCTAATCCTAATTTATTAGCCAGTTGCTGCAATGCTTCAACAGAGTAGTGTTGTTGTAAATAAAGTTCAATCGTCGGTTGAATGCCTTTTTCTTCTAATAAAGCTAAGGTTTCACGGCTTTTTGAGCAACGCGGATTATGATAAATCGTCACAGACATAACGTTTCCTTCTATTTTATGTTGAATGAGTGGATATAGGATTGATTTAAATTTTAACTTATAATGACAAAAAATACTTGTTTAGGAAGACTTTATGTTAGAAATGCTAAAAAATTGGTATAGCCGTCGCTTAAGCGATCCGCAGGCGATGGGGCTACTTGCCATTTTGTTGTTTGGCTTTATTGCGATTTATTTCTTTAGTGATTTAATCGCCCCGTTGCTGATTGCCATTGTATTAGCATATTTATTGGAAATGCCAATTAATTTCCTAACGAAAAAATTAAAATTTCCTCGAATGCTCGCCACTCTAGTCATTTTTGGTGGATTTATAACTTTGGCATTATTAATTTTCTTCGGGCTTGTACCTACACTATGGAATCAAACCATTTCTTTGTTAAGTGATTTACCGGCGATGTTCAATAAGTTACATGAATGGTTGTTAGCCCTTCCTGAGCATTATCCTGAACTCATTGACTATACCATGATTGACACCTTTTTCAGTGCTGCTCGAGCGAAGAT
Organism: Haemophilus parainfluenzae; assembly: GCF_014931415.1. Taxonomy (NCBI): domain Bacteria; kingdom Pseudomonadati; phylum Pseudomonadota; class Gammaproteobacteria; order Pasteurellales; family Pasteurellaceae; genus Parahaemophilus; species Parahaemophilus parainfluenzae. Next base: position 834,219 of record NZ_CP063121.1, read on the forward strand.
TTTGGGCTTTGGTGAATCTGCGGTGAAATTGTCGATTACCTCATTAATGAACCTTGTATCACTGGGTATTTATGCGTTTTTAGTGCCATTAATGATGTTCTTTATGCTGAAAGATAAAACTGAGCTTCTTGCTGGCGTGAGCCGATTTTTACCTAAAAATCGTCTTTTAGCCTCTAAAGTATGGAATGAAATGCAGCAACAAATTGCGAATTATATTCATGGTAAGCTGTTGGAAATTTTGATTGTCGGCGTGGTGACTTATATCATCTTTTTAAGCTTTGGTTTGAATTATCCGCTCTTACTTTCTGTTGCCGTTGGGTTGTCTGTATTAGTGCCTTATATCGGCGCGGTATTGGTGACGATTCCTGTTGCGTTAGTGGCGATGTTCCAGTTTGGCATTTCCCCAACGTTTTGGTATTTAATTGTGGCCTTTGCGGTGAGTCAACTTCTAGATGGAAACTTGTTGGTACCGTATTTATTCTCTGAAGTCGTTAATTTACACCCTTTAGTAATCATTATTTCAGTGCTGATTTTTGGCGGATTATGGGGATTCTGGGGAGTATTCTTCGCGATTCCATTGGCAACGCTCGTCAAAGCTGTGATAAATGCATTGCCGGATTAGACAGGATTAAAACGATAAAAAGAAAGCTGACGAAAGTCAGCTTTTTTGTTCTTTTAATTTTTGGATATCCAGAATTTCGACACAATCTGTTGTCCCTGCTTTAATACGCCATTTAATATTAAATTCGTACAGACTAATACCATAAATACGATCGGTTTCTTTACCTTGTTGATAAGCGGGACGGGGATCTTGTGCGATCACTTCCGTAATAAATCTCGCTAAGTGCGGTCGGTTTTTGTGATATTTTTTCACCGCACTTTGGGCGATTTCTGTAAATTCTACGTTTAATTTTACAGGTGGTTTTTCTTGTGCAAAACTTGATTTTGCCTCAGGTTCGCTATCAGCATAGGCAATATAAGGCTTAATATCAAAAATAGGTGTGCCATCGACAAGATCCACGGAGCCCAAATGCAGAAAAACACGCCCATGAATACATTCCACTTGGCGTAATTCAACTTTGGATAAGCCTAGCGGATTTGGGCGATGTGTAGCGCGTGAGGCAAATACGCCGACACGTTGATTGCCTCCTAAACGAGGGGGGCGAACAGTGGATTGCCATTTCCCATGGGGTACTTTGTCGAATTGGAAAATAAGCCAAATATGGCTAAATTGCTCTAAGCCTCGCACCGCCTCTGGCGAATTATAAGGGGGGAGCAGTTCCACAATACCAATGCCATCCTGTACTAAATCTGGTTGGCGTGGCACCGAGAATTTTTCTTTGTAAGGCGTATGAATCACCGCAATTGGGTGAAGAGTCAGTGTTAAATCATTCATAAAAAGGCAATTTCCGTGTAGAATACGCCCTTTATTGTAATCAAAAGTGCGGTCAAAAAAAATGACAAATCATAAATTGAAAATGTGGTGGGAAACCGCTCGCCCAAAAACCTTGCCTTTGGCATTAGCTTCTATTTTTACCGGCTCTGCATTGGCATATTGGGCGGATAAAGAGAGTTTTAATCTCACCGTGATGTTACTTTGCTTACTTACTACCATTTTATTGCAAGTACTTTCTAACTTTGCTAACGATTACGGCGATCATCAAAAAGGGTCAGATACCGAAGAACGTATTGGGCCTTTACGTGGTATTCAGCAAGGTGCAATTTCCGCGAATGAGCTCAAATGGGGCTTAATTTTAATGGCGGTGGGGGCGTTTTTCTCAGGTGCATTCTTAATTGGTATCGCATATCAAAGTCTTACTGATTTATTGGCCTTTGCTGGTTTGGGTATTCTTGCCATTATTGCTGCCATTACTTATACCGTAGGCGCTAAACCTTATGGTTATTTAGGTTTAGGCGATTTGTCTGTTTTGCTCTTTTTTGGACTATTAGGTGTAGGTGGAACTTATTATCTACAAACTCACAGCATTGATAGCTTAATTACTTTACCTGCGCTAGGCTCTGGTTTATTAGCAACAGCCGTTTTAAATATCAATAATTTACGTGATATTGAGCAAGATGCGAAAGTCGGGAAAAATACCTTGGTGGTACGTATTGGTCCGAAGAAGGGACGTGTTTATCACTGTATTTTATTAAGCGTTGCCGCTTTATGTTATGTGTTATTTGCGTCATCAACAGCATTTAGCCCTTGGCATTTCTTATTTTTATTGGCATTTCCATTGTTATTAAAACACGCATTATTTGTTTATCGAAGCAAAGAGCCCGCAGTGTTGCGTCCGATGTTGGCTCAGATGTCTATGATTTCTTTATTTATCAATATCTTGTTTAGTTTAGGCTTGCTTATCGGCTAAATCGGCTTATACTAGAGAAAAAATTTTAACGACAAGGGGTACATTATGTATATCGATACTTCAGAACTTTGTGATATTTATGCTGATCAAGTGGATGTGGTTGAGCCAATTTTTTCTAGCTTTGGTGGCGTCAGCAATTTCTACGGCAAAGTGACGACAGTAAAATGTTTTGAAAATAATGGATTAATTGCCGAGATCCTTGAAGAAAATGGTGAAGGCAGAGTGCTTGTCGTAGATGGTGGTGGTGCAGTTCGCCGTGCTTTAATTGATGCTGAGCTTGCACAACTTGCCGCAGATAATGACTGGGCGGGCATCATTGTTTATGGTGCAGTGCGTCAAATTCAACAACTTGAAAATATTGATATTGGTATTCATGCGCTTGCCCCAATTCCAGTTGGTGCAGATGAAAATAATCATGGTGAAAGTGATCTTCCAGTGAATTTTGGTGGTGTAACATTCTTCCCTGAAGATTATATTTATGCCGATTTAACAGGTATCATTCTTTCACAGGAAGCATTAGATTTAGAAGACGTCGAAGAAGAATAATTTTGAAATTATTGACCTCTTTAAAGTGCGGTTAGAAATAACCGCACTTTTTTTGTTAAAATTTTTTTGAACAAGATCACATTTTAGACATTTGTTAGTTGAAAGTTTGTAACATTCATTTAACATCGAAAATAGTTCATTTGTAATCAGTTTGGAGGGACTCATGAACGAAACAAACACAACTAAAAATTATAAAAGTGGGATTATCTTTCTGCTGGCGATAGCCTGTTTTTTTATTTTATTAAAATCTTTACCTTTCGCACCTAAGGAAAATGCTGGTTTAGCATTATTAGCCTTTGTGGCGATTCTTTGGTTAACTGAGGCGTTACATGTCACCGTGACCGCTCTTTTGGTGCCATTACTTGCAATTGCTCTTGATTTGGTGACAACCAAACAAGCTTTAGTGGCGTTTGCTGATCCAACCATTTTCTTATTCTTTGGTGGTTTTGCTTTAGCGACAGCTTTGCACATACAAAAACTCGATAAAATGATTGCCAATAAAATCATGGCAATGGCACGTGGTAATTTGTTTGTCGCTGTGATGTATCTTTTTGCTATTACTGCTTTCCTTTCCATGTGGATGAGTAACACAGCAACAGCTGCCATGATGTTACCTTTAGCGATGGGGATCTTAAGCAAACTTGATAAAGAAAAAGAACATAATACTTATGTCTTCGTCTTATTAGGGATTGCGTATAGTGCAAGTATTGGTGGTATGGGAACATTAGTAGGTAGCCCACCAAATGCTATCGTTGCAAGTAACTTACATTTAACTTTCTCTGATTGGTTATGGTATGGTTTACCAATTATGCTCATTTTGATGCCGTTGATGATTGGTACACTTTTCATTGTCTTTAAACCAAGACTTCATTTACATTTTGAACAAAACTTTGAACGTATTGAAATGAATGGCCAACGTGTTTTAACGCTTGTGATTTTTGGTCTCATTGCGCTTTGTTGGGTATTTAGTAGTTATATTAATCCAATCATTTCAGGTGTATTTGGTCTTGCTAAAAATATCGGTAGTTTTGATAGCGTTGTCGCATTGCTTGCTGCTGTCATTATTTGTTCAACTGGTGTGGCAAATTGGAAACAAATCCAAGAAAGCACGGACTGGGGTGTATTAATGCTTTTCGGTGGTGGCTTAACTTTAAGCGCCGTGTTAAAAGATTCTGGTGCAAGTAAAGTATTAGCTGACGGTATTGTATTCTTAGTTCAAGGACAACATTACTATCTCATTGGTTTATTGGTCGCAACCTTCATTATTTTCTTAACTGAATTTACGTCCAATACTGCGAGTGCAGCATTATTAGTGCCAATCTTTATTTCTATCGCGCAATCTCTTGGTATGCCAGAAATTGGTCTTGCCTTAATCATCGGTTTAGGTGCTTCTTGTGCCTTTATGTTACCAGTGGCGACACCGCCAAATGCAATCGTATTTGGTACGGGACATGTTCGTCAGAGTGATATGGTGAAAGCTGGGTTTATCTTAAATATTGTGTGTATACTCGTTATCGCGACAATAGGATATTATTTCTGGTTGAATTAATCGTATAAAAGAAAAGGGCGCGTTGGATATCTTCAACACGCCCTTTTATTATTCCAAATAAAGATTATTCATCTTTATTTGATTTATCCTCTTCTTCTACTTCAATCTCAACGTCATCTGCTTTGTCTGCAGCACCGTTAATCGTTAAGCAAACTTCGCTAGAAATTAAATGCTCTAAGATTGTTGCTAGTTCGTGTAATTTTTCTTTATCATCATCGAAATAACCTTCTTCTTTTAAGTTAGCAATGAAGGCCGAGAAGACTGCTTTATCAAAGAACTCTGGTGCGTTAATACCGTGTAATACAGAAAGACGCTGTGCCACCAATTGGCTTTCTTTTTCTAATAAGCCACGAGCAATTCCAGGATCTTTACGTAAAATACTCACTGTGATGTAGTAACGTTGTAAGATTTCACGCATACCAGCAGACCAAAGTTGTAAAATACGAACTTTAGCGCGGTGAATCGATAAGAAATTATCATTGGCTTGGATAACATCCTGACGCGCAAATTCATCAATAATGGCTTCAATTTGTGTATTTAATTCTTCTTCATTGAAATGAAGGAAGAGTTCGCCTTTTAAGAATGGATAAATTTTACGAACCGCATCCAATAATAAATCTTTTTGAATCGCTTCATAATGTAAAACGATACTCGCAACAAGTGAAGGCAACACAAATAAGTGTTGAATATTATTGCGGTAATACGTCATAAGAACAGCCGAATTACGTTCTAAACGAATAATTTCCCCAAAGTTATCTTTTTCAACTAATACACCTACGCGATCTAAGCTTAATACGTGGTCAAGCATTGCTTTTGGTGTATCGGTTGGGATTACCACATCAGTAGAATATGGGACATTTTTCAACATCTCTTGATAACTAGAGAGTTGTTCTAATAGTTGTTCATGAGAAAGCGCACGCTGACGGGAAGATAGGAGTGCAGTCCCCACTAAATTCATCGCATTAACGGCTGCCGCTTTATTGATATTTACCATGACTTGATTAGAAACCGACCCAACCGCATGGTTAAACCAGTGAGGTTTATCTTCATGATGTTGTTCTTTCCATTCTGGATAATGGTGATTGAGGTAATTGGAAAGTGTGATTGGCTCACCGAAATTCACAAAGCCTTGACCTAAATTACGTAATTTTTTAATTACACGTAAAACTAAGCCGGCATTTTCTTTTTCTTTTGCAGCACCACGTAATTCTTTCGCGTAAGTATCTACTTCTAATACGTGCTCATAACCAATATACACGGGTACCACAGAAATTGGACGCGTTTGGTTATGTTGAAGTGCTTGTAGTGTCATTGACATCATACCGGTTTTCGGTGCAAGCAAGCGGCCTGTACGAGAACGACCACCTTCAATAAAGTATTCGACGGAGTAACCGCGGTGGAATAATTCCCCTAAATACTCACGGAAAATTGCAGAGTAAAGGCGGTTACCTTTAAACGTACGGCGAATAAAGAATGCCCCCCAGCTACGGAATAAAGGACCCGCTGGCCAGAAGTTTAAGTTGATTCCTGCTGCAATGTGTGGTGGTACAAGACCTTGGTGATAGAGCACATAAGAAAGTAACAAATAGTCAATGTGACTACGGTGACAAGGCACATAAACAATCTCATGTCCTTCTAATGCTAATTTACGCACGCGGTCCGCATTTTGTACATCAATACCGGAATATAGCTTGTTCCATAACCAACGTAAGAAACGATCCGCCGCACGAAGACTTGAATGGCTTACATTAGCCGCAATTTCATGAAGAATTTTTTCGGCTTCAGCATAGGCTTTCTCACGGCTGATATTTTTTGATTTTGCCTCATCTTCAATCGCATTTTGAATTGCTTGAGAATTTAAGAGTTTATTAAACATCGCTTCGCGGTTTGGCAAACGAGGTCCAGTCGCGGAAATGCGTTGTTTAGCAAAGTGCATTTTAGCCACGCGAGCCAGTTTTTGTGCAATTTTTTCATCTGAACCGTGCTCATTTACCATGTAACGCAAAGAAAGTGCCTGAGAAAAACGCACAAAAGTATCACGTCCAAACCAAATTGCCGCAAAGGTTTTTTGAAGACCATTTAATAAGCGAAGATTAGGTAAGCTTGCTTTATCTTCTTTACCTGGTGAACGCCCCCAAAGCACAGAAACCGGAATCAGTTGTACATCTAAATCAGCAACATCACGGTGCAACTCTAAATATTTATTGAAGACTTTGACAGTTTCATCTTTTGCGCCTTTTGATTTAAAAAAGCGGCGACCTTCGTCTAAATAGACATAACGTGGTAATGCTACGCCATCAATCACATTCTTTTCAGCTGGATCAGGTAAACCGACGCTCAAACAGTTACGACGGAAAATCACGAAGTCAGTTTGAGAGGTATAAGGTAAAACGTAAAGAATGGGTTGATTGATATTGAGTTGAAGCTCTTCGATGGGTTGAGCGGGAATAGGATTATTTTTTACTAGAACCGAAAGCGGTAATTCTAATAATTTACGATAAGTACTTACGATGCCAGACATAATTAATATTCTCTTTTTGTTAGACATTTCCAGGTATTGTCTGGCATTTTAACACATTCGACCAGTCAAATTCTAAAAATTTACATTTGAGATTTATGATGAACACGCAAAAATATGAAAAAATTGACCGCACTTTTATCGCTAGAAAATAGTTGTTGCAATCGCCATCTTTCTGTATATACTAACAGTTATTCTGTATAAAGTAACAGGAGTGTATATGAGACCATTAACAGCCAGACAACAAGAGGTTCTGGAACTCTTAAAACGCCATTTAGAAACCACGGGTATGCCGCCAACTCGTGCAGAAATTTCTCGTGAATTAGGCTTTAAATCCCCTAATGCGGCGGAAGAACATTTAAAAGCGCTTGCTCGGAAAGGTGCAATTGAAATTGTTGCGGGGGCTTCTCGCGGTATTCGAATTATTGATGACAGTGCAAATGATGAGGAAGAAGAAGGTTTACCACTCATTGGTCGCGTGGCCGCAGGGGAACCAATTTTAGCCGAGCAACATATTGAAGGTACCTACCGTGTTGATGCTAATATGTTTAAGCCACAAGCTGACTTTTTATTAAAAGTATACGGTCAATCCATGAAAGATATCGGCATTTTAGATGGCGATCTTCTTGCGGTTCATAGTACAAAAGATGTACGTAATGGACAGATTGTTGTCGCACGAATTGAAGATGAAGTGACAGTAAAACGCTTAGAACGCAAAGGTTCCGTTATTTATTTGCATGCAGAAAACGAAGAGTTCCAACCAATTGTGGTGAATCTTGAAGAACAGCCTCATTTTGAAATTGAAGGTATTGCAGTAGGGATTATCCGCAATAACGCTTGGATGTAATGATGAAAGTGCGGTGATAAAATAAAGTGTTTTTTGACCGCACTTTGTCTATTCTGGCTATTTGCCATTCGGCTTATTGCTCTCTATAATGCCAAAAAATTTTCAAATCAAGGAAGGAAACATGCAGTTTTCCAAAATGCATGGCCTTGGCAATGACTTTGTCGTTGTTGATGCTGTGACGCAAAATGCCTATTTTACCCCTGAAACCATTAAACGCTTAGCTGATCGTCATCGTGGCATTGGTTTTGATCAGCTTTTAATTGTTGAGCCACCTTATGATCCAGATTTAGATTTCCATTACCGTATTTTTAATGCAGATGGCAGTGAAGTATCGCAATGTGGAAACGGGGCAAGATGTTTTGCGCGTTTTGTGACTTTAAAAGGGCTGACCAATAAAAAGGATATTGCAGTAAGCACACAAAAAGGAAAAATGGTTTTAACGGTAAAAGAAGATGGGCAAATTCGCGTCAATATGGGCGAGCCGATTTGGGAGCCGAATAAAATACCTTTTACTGCAAACAAATTTGAAAAAAACTATATTCTACGTACCGATGTTCAAACGGTGCTTTGTGGTGCAGTATCAATGGGTAATCCGCATTGTGTTGTTCAAGTGGACAATATTGAAACGGCTAATGTAGCAGAATTAGGTCCATTATTAGAGAATCACGAACGTTTTCCAGAAAGGGTAAATGCTGGATTTATGCAAGTCGTCAACCGTAACCACATTAAGTTGCGTGTATATGAACGTGGTGCTGGTGAAACACAAGCTTGTGGCAGTGGGGCGTGTGCAGCGGCAGCTGTTGGGATTATGCAAGGTTTACTTGATAAAAAAGTGCAAGTTGATTTACCCGGTGGTAGCTTGCTTATTGAGTGGGAAGGCGTAGGTTCACCGCTTTATATGACTGGCGATGCGACTCATATCTATGATGGCAACATTCACCTTTAATCTTTTCTAATCTGAAGAAAAAATGCGTGGAAGATTATCCACGCATTTTTTATTTATTGTTCAACTTCCACATCACGCTGATTTAATGGTTGCGTTGGACGGTTGTTTTTCCCTTCCATTTCTTCTATCGCGGCAATTTGTGCTTTGCTTGCTTGAATTGGTGATTTAAAAATGGTCCAAGCCACGTTTTCACTACAAGGTGGAGTTGTGAGTGATCCATTTAAGCGGAAGCGTGCCATCTCTTTTGGCATTAGCGCTTTAATATCAATCTGTTGAGCCAATTTTTCTTTTTGTCCAACGGTGAGTTTTTTCTCAACTACCGGTGCTAATGCTGGATTCGCTTCGCCTTCATTGACCATTACGGCAACAACTGCCAAAGCTTTATCTTCACTTTGATGGACAAAATGAATTTCTAAAGGATAATGTTGGCGTTTAAAAGTATGTTCACTTGGTGTGTGAAAGTGAAATTGTTTTAAATAAAATGGTTTGTTGTTGAGCGTAATAAATGGTGCATTTTCTTGTGCAACGCTAACTTGCACGGTATGTCCATTGTTTTCTACTTGATACTCCGCAGGGAAGTAATTCATCTTAAGTGGTTTATTTGCCACTTTCATGCCGTTATCTGCTTCAAGATTAACAGGCGACTGAACTTTCCCTAGCTTACAGGTTTGATATTCGGTGAGCAAATCACCCCAATGTTCAGGGCTTTCTTTTCCATTATAAGACCAATGCGCTTTATGCGTTTGGGCAAATGATGATGCGCTTAATGCGATAAGTAAGCTAGAAAGCAATAGACGAGTCTTCATGAGGCACCTCTCCTTTTTTGTGGTATATGCCTCATCGATTCTACTGATTCTGTATGATAGCTTTTTGATTTTGGTCAAGTTTTGTTTGTGTGTAAGCACTCATCGTACGAGTGGGGTAATGCTAAAAAAGCCGTCTATTTTGACCGCACTTTTTTAGCTCTGACAGAGTCGCTCTCTCAGATCTTCTGCAGTTTTGCTGGTTTTAATTCGTTCAAAAACGATATCTGCTTCAGGATATTCTTTATTAAGATAGCGTAGCCATTGTTTGATCCGGGCAACATGATAAAAACCGGAATCATGGAAATTTTCCATTTCCGCATATTTTTGCAAGATTTTTTGAATATCCACCCAAGGCATTTTTTCGCAATTTTGTTTGAGTACAAGGCTTAAGTTTGGGATATTTAATGCACCACGCCCGACCATTAGATCTTCGCAACCTGTCGCTTTCAAACATGCTTGACCATCTTCCCAACGCCAAATTTCACCATTAGCAATCACTGGGATCGTCAAGCGAGATCTCACTTCACCGATTTTTTCCCAATTGATGCGATCGGCACGATAGCCATCGGCTTTAGTTCGACCGTGAATAGTGATTTCAGTGGCGCCACCTTGTTGTACGGCATCAGCAATTTCAAACGCTTGTGAAGTACAATCCCAACCTAATCTTACTTTCACACTGACAGGTAAATGACTAGGTACGGTTTGTCGCAAGGCTAGAGTCGCTTGATAAATTAATTCAGGTTGTTTGAGAAGTGCTGCTCCTCCGTTGCTCCCATTAACGGTTTTGGATGGACAGCCACAATTTAAATCAATACCATGTGAGCCAAGCTCAATGGCGCGATTAGCATTTTCAGCAAGACAGTTTGGATGTTGACCTAAAAGTTGGACACGAACAGGTGTTTTAGAAGGGGTAAAGCCCTGATTTTTGAGTTCAGGGCAAAGACGATAAAAGACTTTTTCGGGTAAGAGTTGATCCACCACGCGAACAAATTCGGTGATGCAAAGATCGTATTCATTCACTTCGGTTAAAAGCTGACGAACGAAAGGATCAAGCACTCCTTGCATAGGGGCGAGGATTACGCGCACTATTTCCAGCCTTTTGCTTTACAAATTAAATCGTAAGCAGCTTGGATTTGTTGCGCTTTTTCTTTAGCCATTTCCATCATTTCTGGCGGTAAGCCTTTTGCGACTAATTTATCTGGGTGATGTTCATTCATTAAACGACGATATGCACGTTTTACCGCATTGCGATCATCACTTTCACTCACGCCCAATACTTTATAAGCATCGCCTAATGTAGGGCCTGAAGATTGTTGGTATCCGCCTTGTTGTTGGTATTGGTAGCCACCTTGCTGTTGATAACCACCTTGTTGATATTGGCGATAGAATCCACCTTGGGTAAATTGGCGAGCCGCAATTTCCATTGCGAGCATTTGCTCAAACTGCATACGGGAAAGACCAAGCTCTTCGGCCACCACATAAAGCACTTCTTTTTCTGAGTCATGTAATTGAGAATCAGCAAATGCGGCTTGCACTTGTACGTGCAAGAACATTCTCAGCAAGTCAGCACGTTGTCCACATCCAATACGGAATTCGCGAATCACCTGACGTAGTGGAAAATCTGTTGCTTTACCTCGACTAAATGCCTCTTGAGCAAGTTTGCGATGACTCTCATCTAATTGCATCTGATTCATCAACTGATTTGCCAGTTGAATATCTTCTTCTGTCACTCGACCTTTGGATTTACTTAAATGTCCAAGTACCGCAAAAGTAGTTTGCATAAAGAGCGCTTGTCGGGTCGTTTTTTTCTTAAAAAAGCTAGAGTTAACCGAACCAAGCTCATAGAGTTTTTTATCTGCGATAGAGCCTAAAATAAGTCCAGCGATGGCGCCTAAAAAGCCACCCCATTTAAAACCGAGAAAAACGCCGATAATCTTTCCAAAAAAATACATTCTCTTCCCCTAAAGTGCGGTCAAAAGGTCTTTTGACAATAATGGGCAGACGCAAATGTCTGCCCCTACATTAATATGGCTTTATTCTTATTTTTCAAGTGATGAATTACACACCATAACTTTCACGATAAGCCCGCATCGCAGGTAAATATTGCTGATAATCGGGTTCTTTTTCAATGAATTGCATTAAATCATTCAAATCAATAATGGAAAGCACTTGGCACTGGTAGTCTCGTTCTACTTCTTGGATGGCAGAAAGTTCCCCTTTGCCTTTTTCCTGACGATTTAATGCAATAAAGACAGCGGCTAATTTCGCGTTATTGGTTTCAAGAAGCGCCATAGATTCACGAATGGCTGTGCCAGCTGTAATGACATCATCGACTAACAACACATTGCCGGTTAATGGGCTACCGATCAAATTACCGCCTTCACCGTGATCTTTGGCTTCTTTGCGGTTAAAGCAAACAGGTGTGTCACGGTTAAATTGATTGAATAGTGCAATGGAAACGCTCGTCGCAATTGGAATACCTTTGTAGGCAGGACCAAAAATGACATCAAAATCGACCGCACTTGATTGAATTGCCTTCGCATAGAATTCACCTAAACGAGCAAGATCTGCACCTGTGCTAAATAATCCTGCGTTAAAAAAATAAGGGCTTTTTCGACCTGATTTTAGTGCAAATTCACCAAATCTAAGCACGTTACGGCTCAAGGCGAATTTAATAAATTCGATTTTATAGCTTTCCATTTTTTGTTCCTATAAACCTAATGCTTCACGTTGTGCAGCGAAGATTTGTTCGCAGCCTTGTTTTGCTAAGCCTAATAAGGTGAGTAATTCTTCGTGGCTGAATGGTTCGCCTTCTGCGGTACCTTGTACTTCGATCATTCGACCATCTTCCATCATCACAACGTTCATATCTGTTTCGGCGGCTGAATCTTCTACATATTCCAAATCACATACAGTCTCACCCTCAACAATTCCAACCGAAATTGCAGCAACGAGACCTTTGATTGGATTGGCTTTTAATGTGCCGTTAGCGATTAAACCATTGATAGCATCACATAAAGCTACTGCTGCACCGGTGATAGAAGCTGTTCTTGTACCGCCATCCGCTTGAATCACATCGCAGTCTAAGGTAATAGAACGTTCGCCAAGAGCCTCTAAGTCAACCATTGCACGTAATGAACGTGCGATTAAACGTTGAATTTCCATGGTGCGTCCACCTTGTTTGCCTTTTGCCGCTTCACGTTGCATACGGCTGTGTGTAGAGCGAGGTAACATGCCATATTCTGCTGTCACCCAACCTTGATTCTGTCCTTTTAAGAAACGCGGTACGCTTTCATCGACACTCGCCGTACATAAAACTTTAGTATCACCAAATTCCACTAATACTGAGCCTTCAGCATGTTTCGTGTAATTACGGGTGATTTTAATTGGACGAGGCTGATGATTTTCACGATTATTTGGACGCATTCTGAATTCCTTTATTTTTATTGATAAAAAAAGCGTGCTTATTTTAGCACGCTTTTTAGTGTTTTATGGATTTGCTTGTTCAAACTCACGAATTTTATTAAACACATCTTGTAAATCTGTACCATAGTTAATTTTTTGCAATTCAGGCACAGAGTTAGATTTTACTAACATTCTGAGTGGTTGGAATTGCATATTGCACAAGTAGATTTGTTGATGTGGCAACATATGCTGTACAAAGTGGATGAGTGCATGAATGCCCCCTGTATCCAGAACAGTCACGGCATCGCATTGTAATACGATATGTTTGATCTCGTGATCGGTATGTACGGTTTTATCGTGCAAATCTGCAAAGAGTTTATCTGCAGCTGCAAAGAACAATGGACCGCTGATACGATAAGCTAACACATCATCTAAATCTTCTGGCACAGGTTGTTCAATCGTTTTTGTCATTTCTGCAATGGTGCGGATAAATAAGAGACTCGCTAATAATACGCCGACAGAGATGGCGATCACCATATCAAATAACACAGTGAGAATTAAGCAAGTGAACAACACAGCAATTTCATTTTTTGTTGAGCGACGCGCCAAACGAATGATTTCAGGTACATTCGCCATATGCCAAGCTACCATTAATAGCAATGCAGCCATAGAAGAGAGTGGCAAATAAGACAGGGCATTCGCAAAGAATAATAGCGAGAATAAAACTAAGAGTGCATGAATTACACTGGCTATTGGTGATACTGCTCCAGATTTAACGTTGGCTGCAGAACGTGCAATTGCTGCAGTTGCCGTAATGCCGCCTAAGAATGGTGAAATAATATTACCTAAACCTTGGGCGAGTAATTCATTATTGGAATGATGTTTGGTATCCGTCATATTATCTAAGATGACCGCACAAAGTAGCGATTCAATCGCCCCTAATACAGCCATTGAAAAGGCAGCAGGTAAGATATCTTGTATGCGATCAAAATTCCAATTGATGACTTCACCTTGGGCATTAGGAATATTCCAAGGTAAGGCAAATTCAGGCAAGACATTAGGGATACCATGTCCTGTTGTGCCATCAGATAAGGTGTATTGGAATGCCGTACCAATAGTTTCAACGGAGAAACCAAATTGCCCTAAGACTAATGCTATGAGTGTCCCAATAATGACCGCAGGTAAATGACCTGGCACGGGTAAACGAAGCTTATGCCATTGGGTGAGTACAAACAAGGTGACCACACCAACAGCGCTGTCTGCCCAGTTAATCGTCGGAAGTGCGGTCAAAATAGCTTGCACTTTTTCAATATAGTGAGGTGGCATCTGAGCAATGTCTAAACCTAAGAAATCTTTGATTTGCAGAGTACCGATGGTGATCCCAATTCCGCAGGTAAAGCCAAGTGTAACGGGGAGAGGAATGTACTCAATTAATCGCCCTAATCGAGACAACGCCATGATGACCAAAATAATCCCCGAGAGCAGTGTCGCCATAAGTAACCCGCTGAGCCCAAATTGTTGGGTAACGGGATATAAAATCACAACAAATGCCGCAGTTGGCCCAGAAATATTAAAACGTGATCCACCGGTTAATGCAATCACAATACCAGCCACGATAGCCGTATAAAGACCATGTTGTGGAGGAACACCGCTGGCAATGGCTAAAGCCATGGAGAGCGGAATCGCAATAACTCCTACAGTCAGACCCGCGATAATATCTTTAATCAATTTTTGTTTTCCGTAACCTTCACGGAAGGATTCTTTCAATGCGCTAAATGGTTTTACAGCCAGAAACACATTTTTAGAAAAGAGTAATTTGATTTGCATAAAAATACGACGATAGAAAAGAGATAAGTTTATATTTTAGCTAAAAGGAAAAGGATTTTTCATGTTCTAGCTCAAAAAACTTGACTAATCTTGGATAAATCTTTATATTTCACGCACTTCAAAACGGTGAGATGTCCGAGTGGTTGAAGGAGCACGCCTGGAAAGCGTGTATGTGCGAAAGTGCATCGGGGGTTCGAATCCCCCTCTCACCGCCATTCAAATTACAATCCTTTATAAATATCCGAGCATTTTTTAAATCATAGATTCTTGATATTTTATGGATATAAAAAAGCACGCATTAAGCGTGCTTTTGTTATTTATACGAGTGTTTAGTTAGCGCCAACGTATCCCAACACCTGCACCCGCACCAAAATCACCACGGCTACTTGCAGTACCGCCTACTTTAAATAGCAGTTTGCCATTATCAGAAGCTCGAGAATAACCGACTGCTAGCGCACTTTCATTACGGAAAGTTCCTGCACCCACACCAAGCACGCTTTCCCCAGAAGTAATTGCTTGGGGGACTTGTGTTAATGCAATAGCGCTGGAAATGCCTGCACGTAATTTTTTCACGTTGTGTTTCAAATCTGAGCGCAATGATTCAGTAGAACGTGTCATTTCAGAGCGTAAATCAGAAATCTCTTTTGTATTTGTCATCACTTGATTTGATAAGTGATCTAAACGTGAAGCGTTATTCGCAATATTTTGCACGTTATTGTTTACTTTATCAGCAAGTGCTTTGGTATTTTGAGTATTACTTGATGAATTATGGCTGATTCTATTTTTTAGATCATCGATATCAGTTCTGTTCGTTTGAATATTGTTCGTATTATTTTTTACTTGGTTATCTAGGTTATTTAGATTTTTTTGGGTATCCGTAACTCGCTCTTCTACACCCGTGATACGATTATCTAAATCTTTACGATTCTCTGTAATTCGTTCATCTAAATTTTTACGATTCTCCGTAATACGATTATCTAGATCTTTGCGATTTTCAGTAATTCTTTCATCCAGTGCTCGGCGATCTTCAGTAATGCGACCATCTAAACGACCCACTTCATCATTGATGCGATTATTTAGATTTTTATCTGTTTGGTTTAAACGTTCATCAACGCCAGTAATACGATTATTTAAATCTTTCTGAGCGTTGGTAATGCGCTCATCAAGACGACCCACTTCAGTTGTTACACGATTATCAATTTCAGTTTGAGTATTCGTAATTCGTTCATCTAATGCTCGGCGATTTTCTGTGATATCTTTATCTAAACGCCCCACTTCGTCATTAATGCGGTTGTTGAGATTTTTATCTGTTTCATTAATACGATCGTTTAAATTTTTGTCCGTTTGATTTAGTCGAACATCGACACCCGTGATGCGATCGTCAAGTTCTTTACGCTCATTTGTAATTCGATTATCAAGAACTGAACGAGTTTCAGTAATACGATCGTCGAGTCTTCCTACTTGAGCATAAACTTCAGTTTTTGTAGCGGTATCTTCTGCAAAAGCAAGAGATGCACTTCCAAATAAACATACAAATAAGAGTGTTTTTTTCATCAGGTTTAATTCCTTTAAATAAAAAATATCCGAAATATAATAAAAGTTTCATTCGGTATGAAACGAAATGAATAATACTAGTATGAAATAATTTGGTAAATATTTTAACGTAAAAATTTACAAAGATTTACATTGTAAAACAATGGCTTATAATTTTATGAGATGATTTGATTTTTTGAGAATGTATATAATGGCACGCCCTAAAGGATTCGAACCTTTGACCCACGCCTTAGAAGGGCGTTGCTCTATCCAGCTGAGCTAAGGGCGCATTTTAAGGGTTACATCTTTTGTATGGAATTTCGAGGGAAATATAAAAGAAGTGGTCGGCGAGATAGGATTTGAACCTACGACCCACTGGTCCCAAACCAGTTGCGCTACCAAGCTGCGCTACTCGCCGACGATTGAGCACAATTATAGTGAGCTTTTCTTTTCAGTCAATTAATTTTTTAGATTCCTCTTTCAATTGCTCAAAATTATTCCAGTTTTTCAACCGCACTTTTGTTGTCTTTGTAAAATAAGGCGTTGTCAGTTAAAATAGCAAACGTTTACTTAATGCTATCTTGAGGAAAAACGCATGACCGCTCAAATTATTTCAGGTACTGAACTATCAAAAAAAATTAAATCGGATGTTGCCAATAAAATTGAACATTATCGTGCTCAAGGCAAACGTGCACCAGGACTTGCGGTCATTTTGGTGGGGGCAGATCCCGCTTCTCAAGTCTATGTCGGCAGTAAACGAAAAAGTTGTGAGGAAATCGGGATGGTTTCAAAGTCCTATGATTTACCTGAAACCACTTCGGAAGCAGAACTACTGCAACTGATAGATCAATTGAATGCGGATGAAACGATTGATGGTATTCTTGTGCAACTTCCATTGCCTGAACAAATTAATAGCACATCAGTGATTGAGCGTATTAGTCCTGAAAAAGATGTAGATGGTTTCCACCCTTATAATGTGGGGCGTTTATGTCAGCGTATTCCGACCTTGCGTGCTTGCACCCCTTATGGTGTAATGAAATTATTAGAAACCACGGGCATTGATTTACATGGTAAACATGCGGTGATCGTCGGCGCATCAAATATTGTGGGGCGTCCGATGTCGCTTGAATTATTATTGGCAGGCGCTACTGTCACAGTGACGCACCGTTTCACCAAAGATTTAGAGCATCATATTCGTCAGGCAGATGTTTTAGTGGTAGCTGTGGGTAAACCTCGTTTTATTCCGGGCGATTGGATTAAAGAAGGGGCAACAGTCATTGATGTGGGGATTAACCGTATCAATGGCAAATTAGTGGGTGACGTGGAATATGATGTGGCGCTACAAAAAGCGGCTTATATTACGCCGGTACCGGGTGGAGTAGGACCAATGACAGTTGCCATGCTGATGTTTAATACACTTTATGCTTATGAGCATAACAATCAACTGGTTTAAGAAATAAAAAAGTGCGGTTAAATTTGACCGCACTTTTAGTCTTAATGTAATTTCAATCTTGGTTTTAAATAGTGGTTAAGTTTATCCACTAAAATAATCAAGCCGATCTTAATACATCCATGCAAAGCATGTTGATGCATACGATATAAAGACACATACGCAAATTGTGCAAATTTACCTTGAACAGTCAGAGGGTTTTTCCCAAATTTATTTGAGATGCTACCCAATGCGGTAAAGCTTGAAAGAGAAACCAAGGTTCCTTTATCGTTGTATTTGAATGCTTTTAATGGTTTTTGCTCAAAAAGTGCAAAGATATTTTTTGCACAAGCTTTTGCCATTTGGTGTGCCGCTTGCGCTCTTGGCGGAACTAATTTACCGTTTGGTTGCATTAATGCTGCACAGTCGCCAATGGCAAAAATACTATCATCTACCGTAGTTTGAAGGGTATCTTTTACCACTAATTGATTGATACGATTAAGCTCTAATCCATCGAATTGCTGTGTCACCGTTGAGGTGCGAACACCTGCCGCCCATACAATCAGATCAGCTTTGATTTCTTCCCCATCTTTGGTGATAAGCGTGTTAGGTTGGGCTTCTGTGATCATCGTATTTAATTTCACGTTTGCACCCATTTCTTGCAATTCATCTAATACTGCCGCAGATAAATTTTCAGGTAGAGCAGGCAATAAGCGCGGACCTGCTTCAACTAAGGTGACTTGTAAGCAAGAATTATCAATTTTACCGTAACCGTAAGAAGACAGGTCTTCAGTCGCGTGATAAAGTTCAGCAGTTAATTCCACACCAGTTGCGCCGCCGCCAACAATTGCAATATTGACTTTGTTTTCATCCACTAGTTTTTGTTTAAACTCTTCTTCACCGATATCATCTAATGCACGGTTCTCAGAGAATTTAAGGAATAATTCCAACATTCTTTGTTGAAAACGAAGCGCTTGATCAGAGCTATCTAAGAAAATACAGTTATCGGCGACGCCTTTTGTATTGAAATCATTCGATTTACTGCCGATTGCAATCACTAAGTAGTCATAAGGAATACGGCGCGCAACCACAAGCATATCGCCTTCTTGTCCATAAACAGGGGCAAGCTCAACATATTTTTGTTCACGATTAATGCGTGTGATTGAGCCTTGCTCGAAGCTAAAATGATGGTTTTTACCGTGAGCACGATAGCTCAGAGAATCCATACCATCATCCATGACACCTGTTGCAATTTCATGTAATAGAGGTTTCCACAAGTGGGTCGCATTGCGGTCAACAAGCGTTACTTTAGCTTGTTTCTTACGACCTAATTTGTCACCTAAAAATGTCGCTAATTCAATGCCGCCAGCGCCACCGCCAACGATCACGACGTTTTTCATAAAGTACTCCTAAAAGCAAAATTGTTAAAAATGTTAAACTAATGTAATGATAGCATAACAAATAAACAAGGCGAAAAAATTTAATGGAAATTGACCGCACTTTATTGATGACAGCGATCGTAAAGCGGTTGTAATTGTTGGATGGTTTGCGTGATAAATAAAACAGGATCAATTTGGCTTAGTTGATCTTTTTCAATACTTTTCCCAATACACCAAAAATCGTCCTCTGAACGCAAGAGAAGATCTTTTTCAGAAATAGTTTTCACTTGGCGAAAATCATCATATTCGCTTTCATCTTCTCGCCAAATATCAAAATCGGCAAATTGTTTGAAATCAAATTGATCAAGCCATTGATTATATTGTTGCAGATTAATTTGTGAGCGATCTGCGCGATAGCAATGCCAATCTAAACACACTCTTAACCGACGACGATTTAATAGCACCGAAAAAATGGCTGCAGAATTCTGATTAAACTCATATTTAAAATAAGCGAAGAAATGCGCGCGTACCTGCCAGCCATTGGTCCAGCTTTCAATATGTGGTTTCGCAAAAGGTGTGCCGAGTTGCTTTGCAACTTCTTGGATAATCGCTTTCCAATTATCCCAATGTAATTTGTAATTAGCTTTGATCGCAGGAATATCTTCCGGACAAAATTTCTTCATCTGGGCGAATTGGTAGAAAGGAATATTGAACAGTTCGCAAGATTCAGCATTAAGTGAGAGCATCGTGTTTCCTTAAAAATCACTGTAATTTTTGACCGCACTTTGTGTGAAGAACTTTTTGTCTTCCCAACGTAACATAGTCATTCGATTATTCCACACACAACCAGTGTCTAAGGCATAAATACCTTGTGGAGTTGGCTCATCCACTAAACTTGCCCAATGTCCAAATACAATGGGAATTTGTTTATAAAGTGGATTATCTAAATTAAACCAAGGCGTGAGTTCAGCTGGTGCATTTTTTAAAGGGGATTTACAGGCAAAATCAAAACGATGATCTAAATAACAAAAACGCATTCGAGTGAACGCATTAATAATATAACGATGACGTGCTAAGCCCTGTAAATCAGGCGACCAACGATCAGGCTGTTCAGAATACATATTTTCAATGAGATAATGAAAATCCCCATTTTGTAAAATCTGTTCCACTTCAGCTGCACAAGATTTCGCAGTTTCTAAATCCCAATCAGGCGAAATGCCTGCGTGTGCCATCAGGAAGTTTAATTCTTCATTATGCACAAGTAAGGGCTGATGGCGTAACCAATGAATCAGCTCATCAAAATCGGGCGCATTAAAAATGGCATTAACACGATCACGCGGTTTTACTTTTTTAATACCCAGTGCGGTCGCAATTAAGTGTAAATCGTGATTTCCTAGCACGGTTTGCGCGGCATTACCAAGTGATTTTACGAAACGAAGACATTCAAGTGATTTATCCCCACGCGCCACAAGATCCCCCACAAGATAAAGTTTATCTTGCGTAGGATTGAAATCTACACGCGCTAATAAAAGCTGTAATTCATCATAACAGCCTTGTAAATCACCAACGAAATAGGTTGCCATTCTTTCTACAATGCTCCAGTTGTGGTTATTAGGTTTTGGCAGTCTTTATGCTAAAAATTTACCATAAATTCTAGCATAGATTTTTTGTGAAGATACTATTCATTTCATGATCTTAAAATAGTAAGATAGCCTGCAATTTAAGGCAGATATGATGTTTTTCTATGTATTCTATTGAACATAAAAATGTAGTGATTAGTATTTCAACGGCGGATAAACGTCGAAATCACATTATCGATCAATTCGGTCAGAAACAAATTCCCTTTGAATTTTTTGATGCATTCACACCTTCTGATCGACTTGATGCTCATTTACAGCGTTATCTTCCAAATGTTGAAACCACATCAAAGCTCACGGCAGGAGAAAAGGGCTGTTTGGTGAGTCACTTTATGTTATGGAAAAAGTGTGTTGACGATAATTTAGATTATATTTCTATTTTTGAGGATGATATTCTGCTTGGAGATAATGCAGAACAATATCTTGCGAATGATGAATGGCTAAAAGAGCGGTTTGATTTTCAAGAGATTTTTGTTTTGCGTTTAGAAACATTTTTAATGCCTGTTCAACTGGAAAAACAGCAACAAATTTTACCTTTCCAAGAAAGAAACATTGATATTTTAAAATCAAAGCATTTTGGTACAGCTGGTTATATTATCTCTAATGGCGCAGCGAAATACCTCATTAATTTATTTGAAAACCTCGCGGTAGATGAAGTCAAAGCAATTGATGAGATCATGTTTAATGAACAGATTAATGTCGGCGTCTATCAAGTATATCAACTTAATCCTGCCATTTGTGTTCAAGAATTGCAGTTAAATCAAGAAAATAGCGTATTGGTAAGTGACTTGCAGCAGGAGCGTAAAAAAAATACGGCAGTGCACACCAAGAAAACATTGAAACAGCGTTTAATTCGGGTGAAGGAAAATATTATACGAGCGCTAAATAAAGAAAAATGGAAAGAACAACAGCGCCTGAAAGAAATGCAAGGTAAAGAAATTGTTCGTTTTATGTAGATAAGCTGATGAAATACTTTATATAGGCTTAATCTCTTAAGCCTATTCGTAAAAAGCGATTTACACGCAAAATCAAAGTAATGATACTTTAAGCCTTGAAAACCATCAATGAAGCTGGTTGTCATTTTAGAAAATTAAAAGATGTGATAGACAAATTTATATTTAATTTCTCTAATGAGCCTTCTTACTTTTGTTCTAAAGTCAACAACATCAAAATCAGCCTTAAAAGCAGGATAACTATTGCAGATTTCCTTAAATAGTGAATACCCTAAATTAGCTTTTAAGTGAGAACTTCGGCTAGACCAAAACTTATCTGGTCCAGGATAATGGTAAATAACTGCGGGAAATTGAATTTCTCGTTCTTTTCGATATTTTATATAGCCAGATTCAGATGGCGTGAAGTTAAATCTTGTATTTATAAGTTTAACATCGTCTTTGAAAATACCATTTAAGATATCCTGATCTTGATACTTTATAATGTCCTTATATTTATTTAACCACGTCAGACTCATCTCTAGAACATTCAGTTCTCGCCATCTTCGCATATTGATAAGAAGCACTCCAGCGTTAAAATAATGATGATTTTCTAAACCAATTTGGGCCTTGTAATCGGCTTGCTCAATTTCAATAAAGAAATCCTTACATGCGGCAAGTGAATACTGTTCGATATCAGTATTCCATAAATCATCTAATGAGCCATTTGTTAGCGTATCAACATCAATATAAAGTAACTTATCTACATCAGGGATATATTGAGTTATATTTAATCTGGCATAGGTTGCTAAAGAAATATAATTTATTGTAATGGGAAAGTTAGCAAATTCATCTTTATCCACACTTATAAACTTGATACTTTTTCCATGATTGCAAACGATATTTGCTATAATTTCTTTATTGATATTATCAATACCAAAATCCAAAATATAGAAACAAATTTCAGATTCAGAATTATTTTTTAATACACTTAATATGCTGACGGCTAAATATGGTGCATAGTTATTATCAGATGAAAACGCGATATTCATATTAGTCTTCACTTAACTCTAAAAATTTATCTCCATCTAAATCAGCTGGTGGATTATCCGCCAACCAGTTTGCTAAGCGCGCATAATCTGCGATAGCCAAATTTTCTGCACGTGCATTTAAATCAATACCAAGTGTGGTCAGATTTTCAGGTGAAAATAGTGTTGAGAGAGCATTACGCAATGTTTTACGACGTTGATTAAACGCTTGGGAGCAAACACGGTTCAGCCAATATAAATCTTTTACAGGGTGCGGTAATTCTTTATGCGGAATTAAACGCACAACGGCTGAATCTACTTTCGGTGCTGGTTTAAATGCAGAAGGTGGTACTTCAAGTACAGGCATCACTTGGCAGAAATATTGCGCCATAATGGTTAAACGACCGTAAGCTTTGCTATTTGGGCCTGCGCATAAGCGTTTTACTACTTCTTTTTGTAGCATGAAGTGCATGTCTTGAATCACATCGTGATACTTAAATAAGTGGAACATCAATGGGGTAGAAATGTTGTAAGGCAAGTTACCAAATACGCGTAATTTCTGACCTTTTTCCGCTGAATTCTCTTTTGTATAAAGCTCACCAAAATCAAATTGCATCGCATCCGTTTCAATGACGGTGAGTTTTTGATGTAAAAATGGATGATGACGTAAACGTTCGGCAAGATCTCGGTCAAGCTCGACCACCGTAAGATGATCGACAAGCTCTCCAACAGGCTCCGTTAATGCACCAAGCCCTGGGCCAATTTCTACTAAGAATTGATTCGGTTGTGGATGAATTGCCGCCACGATACCTTGAATCACAGAAGTATCATGTAAAAAGTTTTGTCCAAAGCGTTTACGGGCTGTATGGCCTAAGTGTTTTTTTGAGTTCATAAAATAGTCTAGTAAATGATAAAGTTTGTGGTTTATATCTTTAAATATCTAGCCACTCTGGTTTTATTTCTCTCGGGGAGATCTCATTAACATTATCATGGTAATGAAGAATATGGCATGCATTCTTAGAATTTGGATGCCAATGTGTAAAATTTTCTTTGTCTTGCGAGTAAAAACAAATCATAGGTTTATTTAACCCTGAAGCAATATGAATCGTTGATGTATCAACCGAAATAAGTAGGGCACAGTTTCTAATCAACTCAATTATATGGTAGATCGTTGTGTGAGGATTAGGGTAAACAAATACATTATCAAATTGATTAGCGATTCTACTTAAATGCTCATGAGTATCTGGTGTTGAGAGTAAGATCAATGGGCATTTACGATGATTTCTAATATATGCTAAGTAATCTATAACGTGAGTATCGTTAAATTTTCTATTTTTCCCCGCACCATAGAAGTTAATTGTAATGTAATTATTTAACTTGTTATCAGTAATAAATTGAAGAATTTCTTCTTTGGTTGAGCCATCTTGCGGAATGTCATAGCTATCATCACTTAGACTGATGTTTGACTGAGCTAAAGCCTCTTTGTAAATTTCTGAAAAATGGCCATCTTTATTAATATTTATATTAAAAATATTATAATCTGCTTTTCTATAGCCGATATAATTACGGGCATTGAGTATTCTCAATAGCAACAAGTCTCGGTTTCTAAGTACAAGAGTTGGATCAATGACAACATCGTATCTTTCTTTTCTAATAAACAGTGCCGTCTTGATGTAGTCGAGAATATTTCTTTTCTTTACAAGATAAATCTCATCAATGTTATGGTTTCTTTGAAACAGATAAGCGTTCTGTTTCGTGCAGATGACACCGATTTTTATCAACGGGTTAAATTTCTTTATTTCCCGAAAAACAAAAGAGCTAACGATATAATCGCCAATTTTCCCATCTTGTCGCAAAAATAAGAAACTCTTAGGATGTTCCAAACTTTGGGGATTAGCTGATCTTGATGATTTATCGAGTATCCATTTCCCTATTTTTAACCTTAGGGCTTTTAGCTTATTCATATCGATGTTCAATTTTGTCTATTTCTGAGTCACTGTTTAATCCTCTAAATACACACGGTGGTTCAATGCCATAGGCATCAACACGTGTTTTTTGGATTAATCCCGTCAGATAATCAGCAGGAAGTCTTATTGGATAAGCGTAGTTAAGTAATTTTTTAGCGCCCGATAGTGTAATTAAATAAGCGGTTGCATAGATAATACATCTTCTTGAATTTTTTGAAGGTGACTTGTAATGTGCAAGTCTATATCCTTCCACAATCCGTTTCTTAAAGAAATGTGATTTAACTTTTCCGTGATCAAAAAAGATCAGCTCATGATTTTTATTAATTTTATTGAGCGTATCCTCAACAATTTCCTTAAAGTGCTGTGAAACGATCGCATCGTCTTCAAGAATAATGGCACTTTCAATATTGTTTTCTACCATGTGCTCATAAACTTTAATATGGCTTATTGCACAGCCAATTTCGCCGAGCGTTAAGGGCTTAGGTGATAAATAGTGTTTCGGATAGAAATCATAATCAACAGATTCTAATACGGAAGCAGGCAGTTTTTTTCCATCTGTCGCATCAAAAAAAGTAAAGTCTAAGCCCAAACCAGAAAGGCGTTTAGCAATATTTTCTCTTCTTGTTGAATTTTTTAAACTAATTACAATTATTTTAGGTATAGCCATAAATAACCCTTGGGTTGAAGTCATTGGTTGACATACAAATTGACGAAAATCTAAGTAAAGTTTGCTTTAGCCTTTTTTGATAGAACAGTCCTCTTGGAAAGTGGATGTCATATAAGGCTTAGATCTTACTGGTTTCGAATGCTAAATTAAATTTCTACCAGATCTGCTTTTTGAAATATTATAATCGAATTATTGAAAAAATAATGGGGATTTCAACAAAATACCATTTTAATCTTTCGTCTAACATTAAAAACGGCTATAATTCGCCCGTTTTTCATTTATAGCCGCAAAAAGTGCGGTCAAAAAAATCATTATTTTAGAGGATAAAATGGCAAAAGAAGATTGCATTGAAATGCAAGGCACAATTTTGGAAACCTTACCAAATACCATGTTCCGCGTTGAGTTAGAAAATGGTCACGTGGTGACTGCACATATTTCTGGCAAAATGCGTAAAAACTACATTCGTATCTTAACGGGCGATAAAGTAACAGTAGAAATGACACCTTATGACTTAAGCAAAGGTCGTATCATTTTCCGTAGCCGTTAATTTAGAAATAAAAAGAAAAGCCGATATGTTGATATCGGCTTTTTTGTTTGAAAAGCGTACAAATTATTTGAAGTCTAGAAAAAAATCTGTATAATCAGCGCCCTTAGCCACGTTCATTTTTTCGTTCCTTGCCTTTGCAGATTGGTGGCTAATCTACGTCAAAGGCTGATTAACCCGTAAGGAGCAGTAATGCGTCACTACGAAATCGTGTTTATGGTTCATCCGGACCAAAGCGAGCAAGTACCAGGTATGATCGAACGTTACACAGGTTCTGTTAAAGAAGCTGGTGGTCAAGTTCATCGCCTAGAAGATTGGGGTCGTCGTCAATTAGCGTACCCAATTAACAAATTACACAAAGCACACTATGTGCTTATGAATGTAGAAGCGCCTCAACAAGTCATCGACGAGCTAGAAACGACTTTCCGTTATAACGATGCTGTATTACGCAGTCTTGTTATCCATACTAAGCACGCCGTAACCGAAGCGTCCCCAATGAAAGCGGCTAAAGAAGAACGTAAACCTTTAGCTGAAGTTGAAAACAACGATTTTGAGGATGCTGAAGAGTAATTCAAAACTTGATAATCGCTTCTCGTTAATCGGCACTGTGTGTCAATTACCCAAGCGAAGCAAAAGCCCTAACGGGATTGCGCATTGCCAGTTTTGGCTGGAACATCGTTCCGAACAAGTCGAAAGTGGTTTATCACGCCAAGCGTGGTTAAAGATGCCAGTTCAAGTCAGTGGCAATCAGTTAATAGAAAAAACTCAAAGCATTACGGTCGGCAGTAAACTTCTTGTGGTGGGGTTTATTACTTCACATAAAACCTCAAATGGTTTAACGCAGTTAGTATTACATGCCGAGCAAATCGAATTTATAGATTAGGAGACAGCCAAATGGCACGTTATTTCCGTCGTCGTAAGTTCTGCCGTTTCACAGCGGAAAATGTTGTTGAAATCGATTACAAAGATATCGCTACATTAAAGAACTACATTTCTGAAAGCGGCAAAATTGTACCAAGCCGCATTACCGGTACTCGTGCGAAGTACCAACGCCAATTAGCACGCGCAATCAAACGCGCTCGTTATTTAGCGTTATTACCTTACTCTGATTCTCATCACAATTAAGAAGGAGTTAGGAAATGCAAGTAATTCTTTTAGATAAAATCGTTCACCTAGGTAACGTAGGTGATCAAGTTAATGTTAAATCTGGTTTCGCTCGTAACTTCTTAATCCCTCAAGGTAAAGCAGTTATGGCAACTAAAGCTAACATTGAACACTTTGAAACTCGTCGTGCAGAGTTAGAAGCAGCGGCAGCAGCAAGTTTAGCAGCAGCTCAAGCTCGTGCAGCACAAGTGACTGCATTAGGTTCTGTAACTATCGCATCTAAAGCTGGTGAGGAAGGTCGTTTATTCGGCGCAATCACTACTCGTGATGTAGCAGAAGCAGTAACTGCAGCAGGCGTTGAAATCGCGAAAAGCGAAGTTCGTTTACCAAACGGTCCAATCCGTACTCTTGGTGATCACGATGTTCGTTTCCAACTTCACGGCGAAGTATTTGCAACATTAGATGTTATCGTTGTTGCAGAATAATTATCAAAGTATTTGATAAAAGAAAACCCGATGTAATGTCGGGTTTTTTGTTTTTCTAGATTAAGAAAATATTTTGGTTATTCGTCGAGAATAAAAAAGTGCGGTCATTTTTGACCGCACTTTTATTATCAATTTAGTGTTTTAAATTACAAACCTAATACAGCAAATAATACCCAGATTGTGTAAATCATGGCTAAACCGTAAAAGATAAATCCGCCTGCGGGCACGTGAATTTTAAGATCGTGCATTGCATGATGGATACGGTGTAAACCACACCACATTGGGAAAATGGTTAAAACTAAGATAACTAATTTTCCGATCCAAGAATAAGCGAATGTAATTAAGTTATGTGGATCAATTAATCCGAATGGTAACAATAAACCAAGGATTAAGATCACAACAGGGAAGAAAATCGCACTGACAGTCCCGCCAGCACCAAACATCAACCATACTGGTGGTTCACCAGAGCGTTTTGGATTTTGATCGACCATTTTTTCTCTCCCTACATATAAACTAAAATTAATGCGATAACACTAATCACAGCTGTCACTGCCCAAAGTGCATTTCTTAACACGTGATGTGGTAAACGTTCATTTTTAACAATGATGTTCATCACTTTTGGTGTCATCACGAAATAAGTTGCAGTGTGATATAAGGTCGCAATTAATGTGATGATATTTAAGAACACCACAATTGGATTTCTTAAGAAGCCAATGAAATCAACAATACCTAAGCCTGGTACAGGATTGCTTGCAAGGCAAAGTACACCGTAAAGCAATACGATACAGAACCATACAGCAAAGATAGAAGTTGCTTCACGTACCATATAAGCTTTGTAGAAATCCAATTTTTGCCACCAAGTAGCCGTCATTGGGCGAACATATTTTTTGCGTTTACTTACTGTTACTGACATATTCTTCCCCTTAGCCTTTTGGTTTTAGCATTGAGATAACATAATCTTTGGCACTTTCCACTTTGCCTTGGTTGATTGCAGAAGCTGGATCCACGTGTTTTGGACACACTTCAGAACAATAACCAACGAAAGTACAGCTCCAAACACCGTTTTTACCATTTAATAATGGCATACGTTGTGCTTTACCATGGTCACGGTTATCAAGGTTGTAACGGTGTGCCATTGTAATCGCTGCAGGGCCTAAGAATTCAGGGTTTAAACCAAATTGTGGACAGGCCGCATAGCATAAACCACAGTTGATACACATTGAGAATTGACGATATTTTTCAAGCTGTGCCGGCGTTTGTTTAGTACGGCTGACTTGCAATTCTTTTGATGGATGTGGTTTACCATCTAATGCTGGTGCTTCGTTACCAATAATATAAGGTTTAATTGCCTCTAAACTTTCAATAAAGTGGCTTAAATCAACCACTAAGTCGCGTTCAATAGGGAAGTTTGCTAATGGTTCAATACGCATATGGCCACTGTAATCACGTAAGAACGTTTTACAAGCCAATTTAGGTTTGTTATTCACCATCATCCCACAAGAACCGCAGATCGCCATACGGCAAGACCAGCGATAAGAAAGAGACGGTTCAAGTTTATCTTTAATGTAACCTAACGCATCTAAAAGAGAAGTTTGGTTATCATAAGGTACTTGATAAGAGCTTAAATGTGGCTCTTGATCGTTTTCTGGGTTGTAGCGTAATACTTCTACAGTCATTACCGGTGAATTAGCCATTTGCTTGCTCCTTAGCTTTCGCAGCCGCTTCTGCCGCTTCTGCTTCAGCACCATAAACACGTTTTGCTGGTTGAGATTTAGTGATTTTCACCGGGCTGTATTCAATACGCGGTGCATCATCGCCATTGTAGTAAGCAAGGGTGTGTTTTAAATAATTCACATCATCACGTTCAGTGTAGTCTAAGCGTTGGTGTGCACCACGAGACTCTTTACGTTCAATTGCAGAGTTGGCAATTGATTGTGCCACATCAAGGATGTAACCTAATTCTACGGTGTAAAGCACATCGGTATTGAATACGCTTGAACGGTCTGCAACACGAATACGTTTATAACGTTCTTTAAGCTCAGCAATTTTATCTACTGCTTTTTGCATGCTTTCTTGGTCACGGTAGATACCACAACCTTCTTCCATTACGGTACCCATTTCATCACGGATTTCAGACCAAGATTCGTTACCTTCTTGGTTATAAAGGGCTTCAAGGCGAGCCACAACATCTTGAGCTTGTGCATCAACTGCTGCACGGTTTGCAGGTTGTGCTTCTGCTGCACGTTGTGCGGCATATTCACCTGCAACACGGCCTAAAACCACTAATTCTGCAAGCGAGTTAGAACCTAAACGGTTTGCACCATGTAAGCCAGAAGATGCACATTCGCCTACAGCAAATAAACCTTTAATGCGAGTTTCGCTGTTGAAATCCACTTCGATACCACCCATGGTGTAGTGAACAACCGGGCGAACCGGAATTGGTTCATTAACTGGGTTTACACCTTCATAAGCACTTGCTAATTCACAAATGAATGGAAGACGTTCATGTAAATATTTTTCACCTAAGTGACGTAAGTCAAGGTGAACCACATCAACACCTTTTGCTGTTTTTAAGGTGTTGCCTTTTTTCCATTCTTGCCAGAAAGCTTGTGAAACTTTATCACGTGGACCAAGTTCCATATATTTGTTTTCAGGTTTGCCGATTGGGGTTTCAGGGCCTAGACCATAATCTTGTAAATAACGGTAGCCGTTTTTATTCACTAAGATACCGCCTTCACCACGACAACCTTCAGTCATTAAGATACCGGTGTTTGGTAAGCCGGTTGGGTGATATTGGACGAATTCCATATCACGAAGAGGAACACCGTGACGATATGCCATTGATAAACCATCACCAGTTACGATACCGCCGTTGGTGTTGAATTTAAATGCACGACAACCACCACCAGTTGCAATCACAACCGCATTTGCGTTGATTTGAACAAGTGAACCTTCCATCATATTCATCGCCACCATACCGCGAGCATGACCATCATCAACTAAGATGTCTAAAACGAAGTGCTCGTCAAAGCGTTGAATTTGTGGATATTGAATGGATGTTTGGAAAAGAGTATGTAATAAGTGGAAACCGGTTTTATCTGCCGCGAACCAAGTACGCTCGATTTTCATCCCACCGAAACGACGCACGTTCACATCACCATCAGCTTTACGGCTCCAAGGACAGCCCCAACGTTCAAGTTGAGTCATTTCTACTGGAGAATGTTCAACGAAGTATTCCACCACATCTTGTTCACATAACCAGTCACCACCGGCAACGGTATCGTGGAAGTGTTTATCGTAGGAATCTTCCTCTTTAATTACTGCGGCCGCACCACCTTCTGCTGCAACCGTATGGCTACGCATAGGATAAACCTTAGAAACTAATGCGATCTTTAAGTTAGGGTTTGCTTCTGCTGCTGCAATTGCTGCACGTAAACCGCCGCCACCGGCACCAACAATAGCAATATCGACATTAACCGTTTGCACGATATCCTCCAATCAATAGAAAGTAAAAAAATAAAATGCCCTAAATAAATAGGGGATATATTGCCATTCTGCCATTTTTGTTTACAAATTAGTAACCTTTTTTCCGGAATAAACGGATAAAATATCAAAAGTGTGATCTAACTCAAAAAAGTTACTTTTTTTATATTTTTTAGATGATAACCGTTTTCGTTTAAGAATGATTTAGTCGGATTATTGAGTTAAAAATCGCTCTTGTTTACAATAGCCTTATTCATTTTAAAGGTGAAAACGGAGAAAAAATGACCGCACTTAGTGATAAAAAAACAGAATGGCAACCTTCTGCATCAATTCAAAACTTATTGGCGCGAGCCAAAATCATTGCGGATATCCGCCAGTTTTTTACTGAACGGGGATTATTAGAAGTGGAAACCCCTGTTTTAAGTGAGTTTGGCGTAACAGATCTTCACCTTTCCACCTTTAATACGGAATTTGTTGCCCCTTTTGATGAACTCTCGAAAACGCTCTGGCTTTCTACCAGCCCCGAATATCACATGAAGCGTTTATTGGCGGCAGGCAGTGGGCCGATCTTTCAAATTGGCAAAGTATTCCGTAATGAAGAAGCAGGGAATCGCCATAATCCGGAATTCACCATGCTCGAATGGTATCGACCACACTTTGATATGTATCGTCTAATGAATGAAGTAGATGATTTGTTACAACAGATCCTCGATTGCAAA
This sequence comes from Haemophilus parainfluenzae, assembly GCF_014931415.1. Lineage (NCBI taxonomy): Bacteria > Pseudomonadati > Pseudomonadota > Gammaproteobacteria > Pasteurellales > Pasteurellaceae > Parahaemophilus > Parahaemophilus parainfluenzae. The sequence goes on from NZ_CP063121.1 coordinate 865,936, forward strand.
CCGGCAGAAACCTTAAGTTATCAGTTTGTTTTCCAAGAATATGTCGGATTAGATCCATTATCAGCCTCTCGTCAAGAGCTGGTGGAAGCGGCGCGTAAACATAACTTTATGGCAGATGAAGATGAAGATCGTGATACCTTATTACAATTTCTATTCAGTGAAGTGGTGGAGCCTAAAATTGGGCAAGAGGCGCCTGTTGCGGTTTATCATTTCCCTTCTTCCCAAGCCGCTCTCGCACAACTTAGCCCAGAAGATAGCCGTGTGGCAGAACGTTTTGAGTTCTATTATAAAGGCTTAGAGTTAGCCAACGGTTTTCATGAACTCACGGATGCACGCGAACAACAATACCGCTTTGAAAAAGACAATCGCCTACGGGAAAAAGCAGGCTTGCCACAGCGTAAAATTGACTATCGTTTTCTCGGGGCGTTACAAGCAGGCATTCCCAATACCTCCGGTGTGGCTTTAGGGGTCGATCGATTAATTATGATTGCATTAGGCGCTGAAAGTATTAAAGAAGTGATTTCATTTTCGATAGAATGTGCTTAGTTTGCTCAAAAAGTATTCATTATTTCTTCTGAAATGAATAAAAAAGAAGAACAAATTGCTCAAAATTGAGCGATCATTGTATAGACAAAATTCTGAAAAGTTCGATGTGAAAGGATTTTTTGATTAAAAAATATCCTTTTTTGCGCAAAAAATGTGATCTTGATCCGATTTTAGAAAATTGAAACGGATCCTCCATTGACACTATAGGTTTATTTTGTAATATTTGCGACGTCTATTTCGGTGATTGAACTTTTTATGAAAAATTGCTTCAATCAAAAATCATAGGTAACAACCAAAAGGAATAACAATTATGAAAAAGACACTAGCAGCATTAATCGTTTCTGCAGTTGCAGCTTCAGCAGCAAACGCAGCAGTAGTTTATGATAACGAAGGTACTAAAGTTGAATTAGGCGGTTCTCTTCGTTTAATCATGGAAAAAGCGGATAAAAAAGAGTACGACGCCGCTAACCACTCAACCAAAAAAGCTAACTCTGCTTTACGTAATGCAGGTTCACGTTTTGTCGTTAAAGTAAAACACAATTTAGATAATGATTTCTATGCATTAGGTAACTTAGAGTTACGTTTTGATGATACAGCTTCACGTGATAAATTTGGTGGAGCTTATGCTAAACGTGCTTATGTAGGTTTAGGTAGTCAGTCAGTTGGTGAAATCAAATTTGGTCGTCAATTAACTATCGCGGATGATTTAAGTCAAGCAGTTGACTATGAATATGGTTTCATTCCAAAAGAAGATTATATTCGTACTTCAGGTACTGGTGTAGTTCGTTATGACTATAAAGGTATTGAAGGTTTACAATTAAGTGCAAACTATAACTTTGGTCAACGTCATAATGAGAAAGGTCAAGATTTACAGAAATTATCTGAACCAAAACCGTACATTAAAAATGCTTTTGCTTTAGGTGCATTATATACAGCTGGCGATCTTGATGCTCGTTTTGCTTATGGTCATACTAACTTTGAAACTGGAGCATCATACTCTGATCGTGTGGACGCTATCTTAGCGTCATTAGGTTATAAATTTGGTGATTTCAAATTAACTGGTGACTTCGGTTATGCGCACGAGAAAGATGGTGATTACAAATTAAATAAATTCTATGTGTCTCCAGGTTTTGCATATCAAGTATCTCCTGCATCTAAAGTGTACGGTAACTACCTATACGAACGTGCGAAAGGTGATGAAGGTGATAAAGCTAAAACTCACGGTTTCTTACTTGGTGCGGATTACCAACTTCATAAACAAGTTGTATTATTCGTAGAAGGTAAATATGTGACTACTAAAGAGTACGTTGCTGATACTCTCGATAAGAAAACTAAAGATAGAGCTATCGGTGTAGGTATGCGTGTATTCTTCTAATCTTTGATTAGATAAAAATCTTAAAAGGCGAATCGAAAGGTTCGCCTTTTTGTTTATCTTTTTAAATCTCCCCAAACCCCTCTTTACAAAAGAGGAGCTTTTTTATGATGTTGCTTTTAGTAGTTTTATTGGGAATATATTTGAGAGAGTTAAGAACGGAGAACGTTTATGGGCTATTAAGCTCCCCCTCTTTCGCAAAGAGGGGGCTGGGGGGAGATTTAATTATTTCAATCTATCCAAAACCAATTTCCCTATCATTTCAATATGGGCTTTTTCAGCATTCAAGGCAGGGATGTAGTGATAAGACACACCACCATGATTTAAGAATGTTTCTTTATTTTCAACCTCAATTTCTTCTAAGGTTTCTAAACAATCCACTGAAAAACCTGGGCAAATTACCGCTATTTTTTGAATCCCTTGAGAAGCGGCTTCTTCTAAAAAGTGATCGGTATAAGGTTGCAACCATTCTTCTCGGCCAAAGCGAGATTGGAAAGTCATATTCCATTGGTTTTCTGTCAAGCCTAATTTATCCACAATGGTAATGGTGGTTTGTTTGCAGTGCTGACGATAATAATCGCCCATATTCTCATAACGCAATGGAATGCCATGATAAGAAAAAAGCAAAAACTCATCGGGTTTTAACTGCACTTTAATCGAATCCACTAAGGCATTAATGTAGTTTTCATCAAGATGATAAGAATGAATAAACTCAAAAGGCACAATATTACGTTCTTGCGCAATGGCACGATTGAAGGCATCGATTAATGCGCCCGTTGTGGTACTAGAATATTGCGGATAAAGCGGCAACACAATCATGCGTTCCACGTCATTTTTAAGTAAATTTTTGACCGCACTTTGCATTGAAGGATTACCATAAGTCATGGCAATTTCGACTTGTGCATTAATGCCTTGTTCATTTAAATAAGCCTGTAAACCGGCTTGTTGTTGCTTTGTAATGGCTAGTAGGGGAGAGCCTTGTTCTGTCCAAATAGCTTGATAATTTTGAGCAATACGTTTAGAACGCATTGGTAAAATAATGGCTTTTAAAAGGGGATACCATTTCCAACGAGGCAAATCGACCACACGGGGATCCATTAAAAAATCCGCTAAATAACGGGAGATCGCAGCGGGTTGAGGGGCATCAGGCGTACCAAGGTTCGCTAAAATGATGCCAATTTTTTGAGTTGTAGTCATAAATGTTTGATATAAAGCGTTAATCGAGAAACGCAGCAAAGTTTATCTTGTTCATCGCGAATGTCAATTTGCCAAACATGGGTATTTTGACTTAAAGCAATTGGCGTTGCCTTTGCGGTAACAAAACCTTTTTTCGCTGGGCGAAGATGATTGGCGTTGATATCTAATCCCAAGGCAACTTGCCCTTCTTCTATACAGAGAAATCCTGCTAATGAACCAATGGTTTCAGCCAACGCCACAGACACACCGCCATGTAATAAACCGAAAGGCTGTGTGGTGCGATGATCAACTGGCATTTTTGCCTCAATCCAGTTTTCACCATAAGCCGAAATCTCAATGCCTAAATGCCCAACAGCGCAATGTTTTCCCATTTCATTAAGCTGCTCAAGGGTGAATGCTTTTTTCCAAATTGCCATGTACTTTTCCTTATCTTATTTGATGGCGTTAGTGTGATCTAATTCGACACTTTCGTAAAGAAAAAAGAAAGGCTAAGTTGTGCTTTTAGCCTCTAAATGTGTCTATTTTTTAAACAAAATTTTACATATCTTTAAATTTTTTGTAAAAAACGCCAGAAATCTTTACATATATTTACATAACTTAAAATTTACCTTAATTAATTGTAATTTTTAGTAAATATTTTTTTAGATGCTTCCTTTTTATACAAAGTTCGCTTAGAATAAAGTGTTCTGACCAGAAAGGTAAGGGGAACTGTTGTCAAAATTTGTGGTCGTCGCCTTTCTGACGTTGAATTTTTCGGCGCTGTTGCATCAGTGACAGCTTCTTAATCATCCTAATAAAAGGAATAATTTTATATGAACAAAGTGTTTAAAGTTATTTGGAATCATGCTACACAAACGTGGACTGCAGTTTCTGAACTTGGGCATGCTAAAGGTAAAACCAAATCTAAAAAAATCGTTAAATTGACCGCACTTGCGGGTGCTGTTCTTGGTGTAGTGGGTACTGCTCAAGCTGCAGTGGATGTAGATTCTAGTTCTATTACGATTGCATCTAATCATCCAACAGCAAATGAAGCCACAAAAGGCAAACAAAATATTAATATCGGTACCGGTGCTAATACTTACAGAAGCGCAAATGGCAAAGTATCTCATGATGCAATTGCAATTGGTTCTAACGCAACAGGTACGGGCGATGCTGCAGTGGCTATTGGTTTGGAAGCTAGTGCAACAGAACAAAATGGTGTTGCTATCGGTCATAAGGCAAAAAATACTTCACAAAGCTCAGTAGCAATTGGTGAAAATGCAACATCAAGTAAAGATATGGATGTGGCAGTTGGTAAGGGTGCTGCAGCTTCAGGTGGTGAATCTCTTGCTTTTGGTTCTGAGGCTAACTCAAGTGCTAAAGCTGCGATTTCCGTTGGTAAATCATCTGTTGCAGCAGGTGATTCTGCGGTAGCGACAGGTTATTTGGCAAATGCAGGTGCGGCTAATACTGTTGCTACAGGTAAGAGTGCTACTGCGAGTGTTGATAATGCAGTTGCTGTTGGTGTGCAAACTAATGCTAGTGCTCGTAATGCCATGGCATTAGGTGGTTATTCTTCAGCTTCTGGTGAGCGTGCAACAGCAGTGGGTGCAGCATCAAAAGCATCAGGCACTGCTTCATTTGCGGGTGGTACATCTGCAAATGCTTCTGGTACAAACTCTGTAGCTATCGGTGGCTCAATGACTCCAGCTGATGCTGCACAAGCAACAGGTGCTAATACAACTGCGATTGGTACAGGTGCAAAAGCAGAAAAAGATAATGCGGTTGCATTAGGTTCAGGGTCTACGACATCTGATTTTGTTCCAACTAGTTCAGCAACTGTTGGCACTTTAACTTATAGTGGTTTTGCAGGTAGCAATAGTTCATTAGGTAATGGTGCTGTAGTGTCAGTAGGTGGTCCAGTAACTCCGACTAATCAACTAGGTTCTGCACGCCAAATTCAAAATGTAGCAGCAGGTCGAATTGATGCTGCTTCAACCGATGCAGTGAATGGTTCACAACTTTATGTTGTAGCAAGTAAATTAGATGAAAAAATTCATAACCATCACTGGATTGCGAGTGGTAACCAAACAGCGGGCGCTCAACATGCCAATACAAGTATTTATAACAATGGTGTTGTTGATTTCCAAAATGGTAACGGTACGATTGCAACCGTAACGAATGAAACGTTAGATCAAAGCACTGGAACCAAAAAAACAGTGGTTAAATACCACGCAAATATCGTAGCTGGTGATAACACAACAGTTGACTATAACGCTGATGGTTCAGTTAAAATTAGTGCGAATGTATCTGGCGGTACAGATACTACTGCGAAAGTGATAACGGGTTCTCCAAATGCATTAATTGTAACGAATACAACAACAGATAATGTAACAACTTATAATGTAAGTGTAAAAACAGGTGATATTTCTACTACAACCGCAGGTGCAGCTACCTATGATAAAGATGGTGACAATGCAGCGAGTGGTAATTATGGTTCTCGTTTAACTAACGTAAGTACCGTAACAAATATCGTGAATAATGTTTCATGGCATTTGAATTCTGAAGCGGTACCAGGGACAAGTGGTACACTTATCACTGGTAGTGATACTGAAGCTTCAAATGTTCGTGCATCAAACACCGTAAACATTAATGCGGGTGACAACATTGCAATCAAACGTAACGGTAATACCATTGAAATCAGCTCAACTGGTGGTGCTAAAGGTGATACCGGTGCAACAGGTGCGAAAGGTGATACCGGTGCAGCAGGTGCGAAAGGTGATACTGGTGCAGCAGGTGCGAAAGGTGATACTGGTGATAGCATCACTGGTGAAGTTTTAGATAACGGCGACGGTACTCATACTATCACTATCACTAATTTAGGTGATGGCTCAGTGACCACTACTATCGTAAAAGACGGTAAAGACGGTAAAAACGGTAAAGACGGTGCAACTGGTGCAGCAGGTAAAAACGCTGAAGCAAGTGTTGTAAACAACGGTAACGGTACACACACAGTCACTATCGTAGATGGCAACGGTCAAACCACTTCAACAGTTGTTAAAGATGGTAAAAATGCAGAAGCATCTGTTACAAACAACGGTAATGGTACACATACATTAACTGTCGTAGATGGTAACGGTAACACTACCACCACTATCGTTAAAGATGGTGCAACTGGTGCGAAAGGTGATACTGGTGCAGCAGGTGCGAAAGGTGATACCGGTGCAGCAGGTGCGAAAGGTGCTGATGGTAAAAATGCTGAAGCAAGTGTTGTAAACAACGGTAACGGTACACACACAGTCACTATCGTAGATGGCAACGGTCAAACCACTTCAACAGTTGTTAAAGATGGTAAAAATGCTGAAGCATCTGTTACAAACAACGGTAATGGTACACATACATTAACTGTCGTGGATGGTAACGGTAACACTACCACCACTATCGTTAAAGATGGTGCAACCGGTGCAGCAGGTGCGAAAGGTGACACTGGTGCAACTGGTGAGAAAGGTGATAAAGGTGATAGCATTACAGGTGAGGTTGTAGATAACGGCGACGGTACTCATACTATCACTATCACTAATTTAGGTGATGGCTCAGTGACCACTACTATCGTAAAAGATGGTAAAGATGGTAAAGACGGTAAAGATGGTGCGACTGGTGCAGCAGGTAAAAACGCTGAAGCAAGTGTTGTAAACAACGGTAACGGTACACACACAGTCACTATCGTAGATGGCAACGGTCAAACCACTTCAACAGTTGTTAAAGATGGTAAAAATGCAGAAGCATCTGTTACAAACAACGGTAATGGTACACATACATTAACTGTCGTAGATGGTAACGGTAACACTACCACCACTATCGTTAAAGATGGTGCAACTGGTGCGAAAGGTGATACTGGTGCAGCAGGTGCGAAAGGTGATACCGGTGCGAAAGGTGCTGACGGTAAAAATGCTGAAGCAAGTGTTGTAAATAACGGTAACGGTACACACACAGTCACTATCGTGGATGGTAACGGTCAAACTACTTCAACAGTTGTTAAAGATGGTAAAAATGCTGAAGCATCTGTTACAAACAACGGTAACGGTACTCATACAGTAACTATCGTGGATGGTAACGGTCAAACCACTTCAACAGTTGTTAAAGATGGTAAAAATGCTGAAGCATCTGTTACAAACAACGGTAACGGTACACATACAGTCACTATCGTAGATGGTAACGGTAAAACGACCACCACTGTTGTTAAAGATGGTGCAAAAGGTGAAAAAGGTGATACCGGTGCGAAAGGTGCTGACGGTAAAAATGCTGAAGCAAGTGTTGTAAATAATGGTAACGGTACTCATACAGTCACTATCGTGGATGGTAACGGTCAAACCACTTCAACAGTTGTTAAAGATGGTAAAAATGCTGAAGCATCTGTTACAAACAACGGTAACGGTACTCATACAGTAACTATCGTTGATGGTAACGGTCAAACCACTTCAACAGTTGTTAAAGATGGTAAAGACGGTAAAGACGGTGTGATGACTTGGAATATCAAGTCTACTGGTGAGAAACCTGATGGTACCAAGGAAAACACTAAACAAAATATTAAGGACACCCATACTGTTGAAATGTCTGCAGGCAAAAATTTAACTATTGAACAAACAAATGATCCTAACGGGGTTGCAGGTGCAAAAGTTGAATTTGCCTTAAACAGCAATGTAACCAACTTAGATAAAGTTGTTGTTAATGGTAAAGATGGTGTAGATGGTAAAGATGGTGTAACCATTACTGCTCCTGGTGGTAAAGATGGTAACGACGGTTTAGACGGCAAAGTTGGAATCAGTGGTAAAGACGGCAAAGATGCAGTTTCTATCTCTGGTAAAGATGGCGTTGGTCAAATCGGCTTAACCGGACCGAAAGGTGCAGATGGTAAAGATGGTGCATCAGTAACCATTTCAACAGATAAAGGTACAACCACAGTAGCTGAACGCGATGGTGGTGAAAAGATTAACCGTGTTATCTATACTGATAAAGATAAAGATGGCAATGATATCAAACGTGAAATTGCAACGCTTGATGATGGCTTGAAATTCACAGGTGATGATGGTCAAACAGTTAATCGTACTTTAGGTTCTAACCTTAATATTAAGGGTGGTGCGACAGATTCAACAACAGCGAAAAACATTCGTGTGACCAAAGCTGCGGATGGTGAAGGCTTAGATGTGAATCTTGCGAATAACATTAAGTTAGATAACAATGGTAGCCTTAATATTGGTGGTACAACAGTTAAAGATGGTGATATCCAAATTGGCGATACTCACATTAAAAATGGTTCAGTAACCAATTTAGACCATCACATTGACAACCCAACAACAGTTGTGGATGACAGCGTGTTAAATATCACTGATGAGAAGAAAAAAGAAGCCGCAACAGTTGGTGATGTATTGAACTCAGGTTGGAACTTACAAGCAAATGGTAAACCGGTTGATGCAGTAACGCACGGCAACAACGTGAACTTTGCAAGTGATAAAGGTACTGTGACAGTTACAGCGAACTCAGATGGTAAAACATCTGTTGTAAACTTAGATGTTAACGTTGATAACGATACCATCACTGTGAATAATAAAGGACAATTAGTCGCTAGCGGTGCAACCAACTTTAATGTTGCAACTAAAGATGGTGGCAACAAAGTTGCTAAGAAAGGCGGTAGCTCAACAACGAAAATTACCGCAGGTAAAACAATTACTTACACTGCAGGTAAAAACATCGCGATTGAGCAAAATGGTGGCGACATCCTTGTTTCAACAACAAATGATGTAGACCACAACAGCGTAACCACAAATGACTTAACAGTTAACAAAGGTGGTAACATTGATATGGGTGGTAACCAAATTCACAACGTGAAAGCGGGTACTAAAGATACTGATGCGGTTAACGTATCTCAATTGAAACAATCAATTGGTGACGTACATAAACGTATCAATAAAGTGGGTAAAGAAGCTCGCGGCGGTATCGCAGGTGCTAACGCAGCAGCAGGTTTACCACAAGTTTACATCCCGGGTAAATCAATGGTTGCTGCTTCTGCAGGTACTTTCAAAGGTGAAAGTGCTGTAGCAGTAGGTTACTCACGTTCAAGCGACAATGGTAAAGTTATCTTTAAACTTCAAGGTAACGCAAATACCCAAGGCGACGTAGGTGGCTCTGTGGGTGTAGGTTACCAATGGTAATTTAACTTTCCATTAAGATAGATAAAAACCCAGCTTCGGCTGGGTTTTTTATTTGTACCAAATTAAGGATGAAATGGGATAGAGTGAGCACACAATAACATTTCTAAAAAATAGTTTTGTGATTAATTAGACAAACTTAAGGATATCTACCCTAAATGACCACTTCAGAAAAAATTAATATTGCGTTTGCGATTGATGCCAAATATACGCCCCATTTAGAAGCGTTGCTAAAATCCATTTGCTACTATAATAAGAATGTAAACTTTTATGTCTTACATAATGATATTCCACAAGAATGGTTTGAAGGGATTCAATGCAAATTAGAGAAAATGGGCTATAACCTATTTTGTATTCATATTTCTGACGATATTTTTAAAGATTATAAAACGTTGGAACATATTTCTTCGTCAAGCAGTTATTACCGACTCATGATCCCAAAACTGATTAATCAAGCACGCGTCTTGTATTTAGATGCAGATATTATTGTGAATGGATCATTATCTGATTTTTATTATAGCGATCTTAATGGCGCACCTGTTGGTGTTGTAAAGGATTATGGGATGGGGGAACACTTTCCGTTTCCTTATTTAGATGCATCCGTTTCCAAAAAATATTTCAACAGCGGTGTTCTACTTATTGATTGTGCTAAGTGGAGAAATGAGGGTTTAGTTAATACTTTATTGCAAACAGTTGAAGAGTATGGTGACCAGGTGCTATATGGGGATCAATGTATTTTGAATATCGTTTTACGAGAAAAGGCAAAATATTATAGTTTTACTGAAAATGCTCAGGTGCAATATATTGAAAAAATTAAACGTGAGCATGATATTACTCAAGTTAATCTCAATATTCCACCTCTTATTATCCATTATGCTGCAAAGCATAAGCCTTGGGATAATCATAACCCGACATTATTTGAACGTGAAAAATATTGGTTTTTCCGCCATCTAGATTGGTCTTATCTTATTATGCGACCGAATAAAATTTTATAGAGCGCTTACAAAACCCGATAATTAGCGTAATTTCTGTGCAAGGTCGAGAATGAGTTTCCCAAGTATAGGAAGTGGATCGTTATTTATTAGATGTTGATATTTCAATGCTAATTTCCTAGAGCGAAGAGGTTGTTGGCAAGCAATTTGTATTTGTTTCTCATCAGATGCACGATAGTTATAGGCAATTAGACGGAGTTCATCTAATAAGGTTAAATTATGTCGAATAAAAGTTTCAATAATATCACTTTCATTATGCACCATACTTAAGCCAACTAGTTTCTACTCATCTCCATTTACCTTATTATTAAACGGCTAATGTTTTTTAAAGGTGCTCTTTTGCAAACATCAAATTGTCTAGTAATAGTTTTCTATTTGGTTCTGGTACTGCTGGATTAAATAATAATTCGACGCAAAGATCATGGCAAAGCTGATAATTTCCCACCGAATTGGCACTCATAGCCAATTCCTCTTTAGCTTTCCATTCATAAACAGCGTGATCCACAAAAAGAATATCTTTACTTAGCGGGATGTTTGCCGCCACAGTTGCATAAATATAAGACAGTCTGGCTTTGTTGTGGTAGCGTAGTTGGCGAGCTAAATGATAAAGACTTTCCGCACGTTGTGGGCGATATTCATAAGTAGCCAATAATAAATTTTGTATTTCATTGAGTGATGCATTTAATTCAATTTTTAATAGGGCAATTTGGAGAAGTGAATAATAAACTTCTTCATACCATCCCCCTAAATTTGCACGTTTGGCATACCACTCAATGGCCTTTTCAGGCATATCTGCATCACGATAAGATTGTGCGGTATAAAACGCATAGCGATCTTTAAGATCTTCATCTTCAGGTGAATTGAAGGCTTTTTCTAACACTTGAGCATCTTGGAAATATTTTTGTGGATTGTTGCTACGCGCCCCAAAACGACCACTAATCACATAATAATCACCAAAGATTTTTTGCTCCACAACGGTTTTTTTACGTTGTTCGACAAATTCATGCAATACGCCACGCCAGTAGAATGAGCCATCATTACGAAACATAAGCGTACGGAAATAAACATTTGCACCCGTTACACTATTTGCCATGCGGAAATAATAGCGATCGCTCGTCAGTTCTTCAGGTAATACAAAATTTCCTTCAAAGCGATCATCAGCATCAAAGATTAATACATAATCTGTTTTTCCTTGTGCATGTTGTAGAGCACAATTTCGATTATGGGCAAAGTTTACCCATTCATCGTGATGAATTTCGCCTTGAATACCTTTTTCATCAAAGAATTGTTTGATAATGTCTGCAGTATTGTCGTCCGAGCCTGTATCACTAATGACATAATAATCTAATGGAACATGAGTAATAATGTTCTCTAATGTATCTCGGATGATAGCTGATTCATTTTTGACAATCATATTCAAACAGATTGTTTTTTTATCAGTTCTTTGAGGCATTTTTCTATCTCTTATGTTTATTATTCATTCAAATTTATTTCTCTTTAGAGTTGAAGAGCATTATAGCGAAAATACATTTTGCTTGCTGAAAATTATGCGAAAAATGACCGCACTTTTTCTCGCATATAGACAATTCCAATTACATCAATTTATAGCTTTCTCATTCAGTTTTAGGCACAATAGAACAAAATTCCAATGAGTAAAAAAGGATAATGAAAATGACTAAACATTATGATTATATTGCGATCGGTGGCGGCTCCGGCGGGATTGCCTCAATTAACCGTGCGGCAAGCTATGGCAAAAAATGTGCAATTATTGAAGCAAAACATCTCGGTGGCACTTGTGTGAACGTAGGTTGTGTACCGAAAAAAGTGATGTTCTATGGCGCACAAATTGCAGAAGCGATTAATAGCTATGCACCCGCTTATGGTTTTGATGTAGAAGTGAAAAAGTTTGATTACGCGAAATTAGTTGAGAGTCGTCAAGCTTATATCGATCGTATTCATACCTCTTACAATAATGTGTTAGCAAAAAATAATGTGGATGTTCTAAATGGTTTTGCGCGTTTTAAAGATGCGAAAACGATTGAAGTGAGCTATGCAGATGGTTCAACAGAATTAGTGACTGCAAATCATATCTTAATTGCTACAGGTGGCCGTCCAAGTATTCCAGCGGTAAAAGGTGCTGAATACGGAATTGATTCAAATGGTGTATTTGCTTTAAATGAATTACCAAAACGTGTTGCAGTAGTAGGTGCTGGTTATATTGCAGTTGAATTAGCGGGTGTTTTAAATAGCTTAGGCAGCGAAACCCATTTATTTGTTCGCCAACATGCCCCATTGCGTAATCAAGATCCATTAATTGTCGAAACCTTAGTTGAAGTGTTAGCACAAGATGGTATCCAATTGCATACAAAAGCGTTGCCTGAAGAAGTCGTGAAAAATGCCGATGGTTCGCTTACCTTGAAATTACAAGATGGTCGTGAAACCACAGTGGATACGTTAATTTGGGCGATTGGTCGTGAACCGGCAACGGATGTGATTAATCTTGAAGTAACCGGTGTGAAAACTAACTCACGCGGACAAATTATTGTTGATAAATACCAAAATACAAACGTACCTGGCATTTATGCGGTAGGTGATATTATCGAAGGTGGTATTGAATTAACACCAGTTGCTGTGGCGGCAGGTCGTCGTTTGTCTGAGCGTTTATTCAATAACAAACCAAATGAGCATTTGGATTACAATCTTGTGCCAACGGTTGTGTTCAGCCATCCGCCAATTGGTACAGTGGGTTTAACTGAACCGCAAGCGATTGAGCAATATGGCGAAGAAAATGTGAAAGTATATAAATCCTCTTTCACAGCAATGTACACCGCTGTCACTGAACATCGTCAACCTTGCCGCATGAAATTAGTGTGTGTCGGCAAAGAAGAGAAAATCGTGGGCTTACACGGCATTGGTTTCGGTGTGGATGAAATGATTCAAGGTTTTGCTGTGGCAATCAAAATGGGGGCAACTAAAGCAGACTTTGATAATACGGTGGCAATTCACCCAACAGGTTCTGAAGAGTTTGTGACAATGCGTTAATTGCAGATAAAAAAAGTGCGGTCAAAATCTCTGATGTTTTTGACCGCACTTTTTATTGTGATTTGTTATTAGGCTGCTGCGCGATTGCCTAATGTACCATCATCTTCCATTTCTTTAGCTACACCGACGACCTCAGCAATTTTGTCTCCTTCTTTGAAGAATACGAAACCACCATGTTCCATTTTAACCCAGGGTTCATCTTTGGTGAGCGGGAACGTCGTAATGATTGTGACTTTGTCGCCATCTTTTGCGTAATCATTAAAATCGATGACGCCATCATCATCAATTCGGTGAGCTTTACCAAAAGGAGCTTTACGCGTTAAGTAATGCAAATTGGTTGAGCAGTGGGCAATCATCCATTCTCCATTTGAAAGAATGAAGTTAAAGGTGCCTTTTTGTGATAGCTCTTTGGTAATATCTTGAATAGCTTCAAAAATTTCCATTTCAGACGGTTTACGACGGAAGCGATTTTTCAAATATTCCGCCATATAACAAAATGCGGCTTCTGAATCAGTTGAGCCAATCGGCTGACAGAAACTCTCAGACATATCTGGTAATTCTTTTAAATTACCGTTGTGAGCAAACACCCAGTTTTGTCCCCAAATTTCACGAATAAAGGGATGGGTGTTTTCAATGGTCACACCGCCTTGCGTTGCTTTACGAATGTGAGCAATCACATTGAGTGATTTAATTTTGTATTGTTTTACACAATCTGCAATAGGGGATTGTGACGCTGCGTGGTTATCGCGAAAAATACGCACACCACGACCTTCAAAAAAAGCGATACCGAAGCCATCTGAATGGCAATCAGTAAGACCTGCACGACGACGGAAACCTTCAAAAGAAAAGACAATATCCGTCGGCGTATTGCAGTTCATTCCGAGTAATTGGCACATAAATTCCTACAGCTTATTTTTATATTTTTTATAACCTTATAATGTGTGCTGATTTAACACCATAATGCGTTGAAATTCAAGATGGATAACAAAGGATTTTTAGAAGAAAATGTTACATAAAATAACCTGAAAATCTTTCTGATCTGAAGGCTAGAGATGAGCACTTTATTAAGGCAATAAAAAAGGCGTGTTTATCACGCCTTTTGCTATATTTTTTTAAGATTATGCTTTAATTTCTGAGCGGTTTTTTAAGAAAAAGAGTGCGACTGTTGAGATTAACATCACAAAGCCAACGCCAACATATAAACTCTGTTTATCCCAGCCCATATCTAATAATTGACCCGCAATCGTTGGAGCAAGAATAGCACCAATACGACCGATACCAATTGACCAGCCCACACCGGTGCTACGAATATCGGCATCATAAGTAAGTGGGTTTAAGGTATAAAGCCCGCTGATACAGCCATTCATGAGCGCACCAACTAAAATACCGAATACCATCGCAATCCATAAAACGGACGAGGATAAGATAAAGGTAATGATTGCAGCGGAAGATAATACGGTGAATAAAATCAACACGCCGCGTGCCGTCCACCGGCTAGCCAGTAAGCCATAGATTAGGGCACCACAAGTGCCGCCTAATGAGATCATCATCCCTACGCTTACACTTTGCTCTGTCGTCATACCCGCTTCTTTTAATAACGCAGGTGTCCATGAGCTAATAAAATAGAAACTGAACATGATCGCAAAGAAAGCCGTCCAAATTAACAGAGTGGAGTGTAAGTATTTTTCGCTGAATAATTGGCTAATAGGTAATTTAGTCTTAACTTTTTCCATTTTTTCTGGAAGTTTCCAATCACCGGCTAAACCAATTTTTTTTGCGATTAAATTTAACCGCACCTCTGCATTTTTAGGTTGTTTAGAAGTGAGAAAATCAATGGATTCCGGTAACCAAATAAATAAAACGACTAAAAGTAAACCGGTTAAGATAGCGCCCGCGAGAAATACTGAACGCCAGCCATACTCACCTTGCAACATTACCGCGAACATACCGCCTAATACTGCACCGACACCAAATCCTGCTGCATAGACACTGATTGCAAAGCTACGCCATTTGCGAGAAGAGTATTCGCTGGTGATCACGTTTGTACCCACTAAAATACCGCCAACACCAAGACCGGTGATAACGCGCCAGAAACCGAGCCACTGATATTGTGAAATAAATGCCGAACCTAACATCCCGATAGCAGAGAGTGATACTGCCATTAATAACACTGGGCGACGACCAATTTTATCTGCAAGTGGTGCAAGGAAAAGTGAGCCTGCGGTCATACCAAATAAGCCGGCACTTAATAAATAACCTAACTCAATCCCCGTGAGACCAAATTCGCCACGAATGGCTGTTGCCGTGAAGGCCAGGGCTAATACATCGAAGCCGTCAAGTAAATTCATAATGGCAGCCATCACCACAATCATCCATTGATAAGCCCCCATTGGGCTTTGTTCTATTTTGGCTCTAAGAGAAAGCGTTTCGGTCATTTTATTTCCTTAAGTTAAGCAAACTGACGAGAGCTTGCGAGAGATTGAAGTTTACGCAAAATCATGCTGAGTACCACGCCATAAGCGGGAACAAACAAGACGATGCCGACAAATAATTTAAATAAGTAATCGACAAATCCAAGGCTAAACCAATGTTCTGCCATAAATGGATCACTACTTTTATAAAACGCGACACAAAAGAACATAAAGGTATCGGCAAGGGAACCAAATGTCATTGAGCTGCTAGGTGCAATCCACCAAGTTTTTAATTGGCGTAAGCGGTTGAATACTAACACATCTAATAATTGACCGAAAACATAAGCACAGAAACTCGCAAATGCAATACGGAAAACAAACATATTGAATTCACTGAGAGCTCCTAAGCCTTGATATTGCCCATTAGAGAAAACAACCGACACAATGTAGCTGACGATAAGTGCTGGAATCATCACGATAAAAATGATCCAACGTGCCTCTTTCGCCCCAAATACACGTACTGTTAAATCAGTGGCTAAGAAAATGAATGGGAAAGTGAGTGTGCCCCATGTGCTGTGGAATGAGAAATCATCAGCAAAACCAAGTGCGGTCAATTTTAAATTGATTTCAAATGGAATTTGAACGAAATAGTTACTGGCTGTGATGATGAAGATGTGAAATAAGCTTAATAAAATTAAAGCAAAACGTTTTTGTTGATCATTGAAGATCGGAGTATTAATTTTCATTTTAAGACCTTTTTAGTTGGTTAATCGGGGGTAGGGAACCCGACATGAGAAATAAATCCGCCAAATTGGCGAGCCGTGAATAATACTAGAATTTATTGGGATTGCAAGAAAGTGCGGTCAAAAATTTAGGTATTTTATTTAAATTCAATAAAAATGATAAGAATTGTCATTTACACCAAAATTATATTGTACTAGAATTCTCGGGCATTATTATTCCACTATGCCAGGAGAGCATTTCAATGTATAAATCTAATCATTTAAAAACAACATCATTCTTCGCATTTAGTGCGTTAACAATCGCACTTTTTTCAAACTATTCTCATGCAGAAGAGAAACTTGAGGAAATTAAAGTTACTGCGGAAGATCAGGTAAAACAATCGCTTGGTTCTTCTCTTGTGACTGCAAAAGATTTAGAAAAACGCCCTGCGACAAATGATATTTCTGAAGTATTACGTACTATGCCAGGTGTGAATTTGACGGGTAACTCATCTACAGGACAACGCGGAAATAAACGTCAAATTGATATTCGCGGTATGGGACCTGAAAACACATTGATTTTAGTGGATGGTAAACCAGTCACCTCTCGTAATGCAGAACGTTATGGTGTGCGTGGTGAACGTAATTCTCGTGGCGACAGCAACTGGGTGCCGGTTGAAGCGATTGAAAAAATTGAAGTATTACGTGGTCCTTCAGCAGCACGTTATGGTTCAGGTGCAATGGGTGGGGTGGTGAATATCATCACTAAACCTGTTACCAATGATTTACACGGTAGCTTAAGTTATTACACCAATCAACCAGAAGACAGCGATGAAGGTGCAACGAACCGTGTCGGTTTTAATCTAAGCGGTGCGTTAATTAAAGATGTATTGCAATTCCGTTTATATGGTAACTGGAACAAAACGCAAGCGGATGAAGTCGGTATTAATGGCGATCCTGCTATTGCCGGTCGTGAAGGTGTACGTAATAAAGATATTAATGGCCGTTTAGTGTGGAATATCAATGAGAAAAATAAATTAACCTTGGATTCTGGTTTTAGTCGCCAAGGCAATATTTATAACGGTGATACGCAAAATAGTGCGACTGAGCTTTACAACAGTATTAAAGCGCCTTATACCAGACAACTTGCTAGCTCAAAGGCGGAAACTGCTCGCCTTTATCGTCAGAATTATGCGTTAACTTATGAAGGTAAGTTTGATCATTTTGATAACAAAACTTATATCGCGTTTGATAAAACTAAAAATAGCCGATTACCTGAAGGATTAGCTGGTGGGCCAGAGGGAAGCTATACTAGCACTACAGGTTTTACTAACTCAATTTTAAAAAATACACGTTTTAGTTCAGAATTCTATATTCCATTTACACTTGGTGTAGAACACATGGTGACCTTGGGATTTGAAGGTACACATAGCACCTTAGATGATAAGCAGTCAATGACACAAAATCTTGGAGAAAAAGTGATTTTTGTGACAAATGCTAAGGGGCAAAGAGTACCAAAAGTTATTACTGATCCAACAGAATCATTCCCAGGTATTACAAAAAATCGTGGTGGTTATTCTAGCCAGACCGAATGGGCTATCTTCCTAGAAGATAATATTTCGGTGACTGATAAGCTTATTTTAACACCTTCAGCTCGTTATGATCATAATAGTTATTCGGGATCGAATGTGAGTGGTGGGCTTAATTTCCTGTATGCTGTCACAGATAATGTGAATGTAAAAGGTGGAATTGCTAGAGCTTATAAAGCACCAAATCTTTATCAAACTAATCCAAACTACTTACTTTATACACGTGGACAAGGTTGCCCAACCGCAGGTGATTATTCATGTTATTTCCAAGGTAATGAAGATTTGAAACCAGAAACTAGCTGGAATAAAGAGATTGGGGTGGAATACAATAAAGACGGTTATCTTGCATCTATTACGTATTTCCGTAACGATTACCGTAACAAAATTGTGCCATCAAATAAACTTATTGGTGTGACTTCTAATAAAAATGAAGTATATCAATGGAGTAATGCGAATCGTGCGCTTGTTGAAGGTCTAGAGGGAAATTTAACCTTACCATTAATCGAGAATAAATTATCTTGGGTTAATAACTTCACTTATATGCACAAAACCAAAAATAAAGATACTGGCAATCCGCTTTCTATTGTGCCGAAATATACGTTAAATTCTAGCTTGAGCTATCAAATTACAGATGGTTTTGACGCAATGCTGACTTATACGCAATATGGTAAACAAACTGGTCGTAAAGTAAAAGAGATTAGAATGGAAAATGCGGCAGCATTAGCTAATTCAACTGAAATCGGTAGTTATGCCGTTTGGGGATTAAGTGCAGGCTATAACTGGAAAGATACGATTAGTGTGCGTATTGGTGTGAGCAACTTATTTGATAAACGTGTTTATCGTGAAAATAATGGAGCAAGCACTTACAATGAGCCTGGTCGAGCTTATTACGCAACAGTTAAATATTCATTTTAATTGAGCGTTTAGAACTGATAGAAAAAGTGCGGTCGATTTTGACCGCACTTTTTTATTGATTGAATTTTGAAAATGGTGAATTTCAGGTAATAAAAAACCCTGCATAGGCAGGGTTCTTCACACAGATTCAAATTATTTTGTACCTGGGATTTTGAAACGGCTGTTAAAGCGTTCAACACGACCACCAGTATCAACAACACGTTGTTTACCAGTGTAGAATGGGTGGCAGCTACCGCACACATCAAGGTTGATGTCTTTGCCTAAAGTAGAACGAGTTTTGATCACGTTACCGCAAGAACAAGTTGCAGTGATCTCTTTATATTCTGGGTGAATACCTTGTTTCATAGAAAACCTCAAATTGAAGCCACGCCGCTATAAATGCTTTCCACTTACACCGCGTGAGTTAATAATCGCCGACAATCCGGCACCAAATTAGACTGCGAATTATACTGAAAAAATCAAATTGATCAAGTGGTGTGCTTTAGTGATAGAATCATCGCAAAATTTTTGCTTATTTTAATCGCACTTTAGGAAAGTTATGTTAGCCCAATCCTCTGTTGATGCCCCTTTTGCCCATTCAGTTCTACAATGGTATGAAAAGTTTGGGCGTAAAAATTTGCCTTGGCAACAAAATAAAACCCTTTATGGTGTTTGGCTTTCCGAAGTAATGTTACAACAAACCCAAGTTTCTACTGTTATTCCTTATTTTGAACGCTTTATCAAAACCTTTCCTAATGTGACCGCACTTGCTAATGCATCACAAGATGAAGTGTTGCATCTGTGGACGGGACTAGGTTATTACGCACGTGCGAGAAATTTACATCAAGCCGCTCAAACCATTAGAGATGAATATCAAGGCGAATTTCCTACACAATTTGAGCAAGTTTGGGCATTAACGGGCGTGGGGCGATCGACGGCAGGTGCAATTTTATCTTCTGTGCAAAATCAACCTTATCCGATTTTAGACGGTAATGTGAAACGCGTCCTTTCTCGTTATTTTGCAGTAGAAGGTTGGCCTGGCGAGAAGAAAGTCGAAAATCAATTATGGCAGTTGAGCGAACAGGTTACACCAACAACGAGAGTCGCTGAGTTTAATCAAGCAATGATGGATATCGGTTCGGCGATTTGTACTCGAACAAAACCTAAATGCGATCTTTGTCCTTTAAGTAACGATTGTTTAGCCAATAAACTCGAAAAGTGGACAGAATTTCCTGGAAAGAAACCAAAAAAATCCTTGCCGGAAAAGCAGAGCTATTTTTTGATTTTATCTTATCAAGGAAAAGTCTGGTTGGAACAGCGTGAAAGCAAAGGCTTATGGGGCGGATTGTATTGTTTTCCTCAGTTTGATGATAAACAAACATTGCTGAATTATCTCAAAGAACAAGGGATTACCGAATATCAAGAATGGGTGACTTTTCGTCATACGTTTAGTCATTTTCATTTAGATATTCATCCTATTTATGTTGAAGTCGATCGAAAATTTGAAGAGAGCGATCGTTCAGATTGGAAAAAATTGTCAGAAAAAGGAAAAGAATCTCAATCTGGTCTATTAAGTGCGGTCAAATATTGGTATGATCCAACGTCACCTGAACAGATCGGGTTAGCTCAGCCTGTGAAAAATTTATTAACGCAATTTGTAAGGAATTATTATGGCTAGAACTGTTTTTTGCGAATATTTGAAACAAGATGCGGAAGGATTGGATTTTCAACTGTATCCCGGTGAATTAGGTAAACGTATTTTTAATTCAATTAGTAAACAAGCATGGGGCGAATGGATCAAAAAGCAAACCATGTTAGTGAACGAGAAAAAACTCAATATGATGAATGCCGAACATCGTAAATTATTAGAAGAAGAAATGGTGAATTTCTTATTTGAAGGCAAAGATGTGCATATTGAAGGTTACGTTCCCCCATCTAAATAACAAAAGATTATGAAAAAGTATTTATTATTGGCGCTACTTCCGCTTTTGTATGCTTGTAGCGATTCGCCAACCCATCGACGTGGCATTAATTATGATGAAGTGTTTTCGAAAGACACGCAAGGTTTAGATATTTTAACTGGTCAATTCTCCCATAATATCGATCGTATTTGGGGAGTGAATGAGCTTTTAGTCGCGAGCCGTAAAGACTACGTGAAATACACGGACTCTTTCTATACGCGTAGCCACGTAAGCTTTGACGAAGGTACAATTATTGTTGAAACTCAACAAGATCTTAACCGCTTACACAATGCGATTGTCCATACTTTATTAATGGGTTCTGATGCGAAAGGGATCGACTTGTTTGCTTCTGGTGATGTGCCGATTAGTACGCGTCCTTTCTTGTTAGGACAGGTCGTGGATAACAATGGTCAGCAAATTGCTAACCAAGTGATTGCAAGTAACTTTGCGACTTATTTAATCCAAAATAAATTACAAACTCGCCGCTTACAAAATGGTAACACCGTGCAATTTGTGGTGATCTCAATGATTGCAAACCACGTTGAAGTGCGTGCACAAAAATATATTCCATTAGTCCGTAAAGCCGCAGAACGCTATGGCATTGATGAAAGCTTGATTTTAGGTATTATGCAAACAGAATCCAGTTTCAACCCGTATGCGATCAGTTATGCGAATGCAATCGGCTTAATGCAAGTGGTACCAAGCACAGCAGGTCGCGATGTGTTTGCGATGAAAGGTAAAGGTGGACAACCATCTGCACGTTACCTTTATGATCCTGCAAATAACATTGATGCGGGTGTCTCTTACTTATGGATTCTGCAAAATCAATATTTAGATGGTATTACAAACCCTACCTCTAAACGTTTTGCAATGATTTCTGCCTACAACAGTGGTGCAGGTGCAGTATTACGCGTATTCGATGAGGATAAAGATGAGGCGATCTATAAGATCAACCAGATGTATCCAGAACAAGTGTATCGTATCTTAACGACTGCACACCCATCCTCACAAGCAAGAAACTACTTGTTGAAAGTGGATGCGGCGCAGAAGAAATTCCGCGTAAGACGATAATTTCTACGATGAAATACAATGCCCGAAAGAATTTTCGGGCATTATTTTTTGAGAAAGTGCGGTTATTTTTGATTGAGTTTTACAAAATACGTTCTTTTTATAGTCGTTTTGGTTATTAACCACTCAAACACACCAACTTTTTCACTTTTTTTGAATTTAATTGTTGACCGATACCCGAAAAAATAGTTTAATACGCTCCGTTGTCAGGCAGTAGCCAATAACGATAACGCCTCGATAGCTCAGTCGGTAGAGCAGGGGATTGAAAATCCCCGTGTCGGTGGTTCGATTCCGCCTCGAGGCACCATTTCCTCCTTAGTTCAGTCGGTAGAACGGTGGACTGTTAATCCATATGTCGCAGGTTCGAGTCCCGCAGGAGGAGCCAAATTCTAAGAAGCCGCTAAAGCAATTTAGCGGCTTTTTGCTTTTTTGAATTCAGCATTATTCTGTTGTTTTCCTCTCTTTAAAATTTGCTCAAATTTCTCACCGCAGTTTTTTGATCTAGATAAATATTTATGTAAAAAAGTTACATAAAATTGTTAACAAGATCACACTTTATTATTTTTCACTTTGCAATCAGCCTATAACCTTATCATAATTCTACCATTAATTTAATGAATGAATATTCATTGGATAAAGATTTTATAATTTAACTTTAGAGGGTAATGTATGGACACTACAACTAATAAAAAATGGAATAAATTTGATACAGCTTGGGTATTAAACTTATTTGGAACTGCGGTGGGCGCAGGGGTATTATTTTTACCAATTAATGCAGGGATGGGCGGTTTTTGGCCTTTGGTTGTGATGGCGATTTTAGTCGGACCGATGACATATTTTGCGCATCGTGGTTTGGCTTATTTCGTTCTGTCTTCTTCTAAACCAGGCAGCGATATTACCGAAGTGGTAGAAGAACATTTCGGCCCGACTGCTGGGAAATTAATTACATTATTATATTTCTTTGCGATCTTCCCAATTTTGTTGATTTATGGAAACGGGATTACCAATACGGTTGATTCTTTTATCGTCAACCAATTAGGCATGGCTTCACCAAACCGTGTGATTCTTTCTTTTGTATTAATTGCGATATTGATTTCAGTCATGTTGTTCAGTGAAAAAGTGATGTTGAAAATCACCGAATTACTCGTTTATCCATTGGTGTTGATTCTCTTTGCGTTATCGATTTATCTTATTCCTCAATGGAATGCTTCAATGCTTTATGAACTTCCTACTGCTGGTGGTTTTATTACGACATTGTGGTTAACCATCCCAGTATTGGTTTTCTCTTTTAACCATTCTCCGGCAATTTCATCTTTCACGCTTTCTCAACAACGTGAATATAAAGATTTTAATACAACGGAATATCACATTGGTCGTACAGAAAAAGGCACTTCAACCGTATTACTTTTCTTCGTGATGTTCTTTGTGTTTAGCTGTGTATTAACCTTAACACCAGCAGAGTTATTAGAAGCAAAAGCACAAAATATTAGTATCTTGTCTTATCTTGCTAACAAATTTGATAACCCATACATTTCTTATTTCGCACCATTAGTGGCTTTCTTCGCGATTACAAGCTCATTCTTTGGCCATTATTTAGGAGCACGTGAAGGTTTGGAAGGCTTATACCTCAAAATGAAAGGTGAAAGCGTGAATCGTAAAAAATTAAATTACGGTACTGCAATTTTCTTCTTATTGACTTTATGGGGTGTGGCAATCATTAATCCAAGTATTTTAGGTTTGATCGAATCCCTTGGCGGCCCAATCATTGCGATGATCCTTTTCATTATGCCGATGTATGCAATCCGCAATGTTCCAGCAATGAAACGCTATCAAGGTCGTTTTAGCAATATATTTGTTACAGTTATGGGATTAATTGCTATCTCCGCGGTCGTATATGGATTATTATAAGCGGCTTTTTAGTTTAGCTTAGGATTTTAAATAATATGATTAGTGTATTTGATATGTTTAAAGTGGGAGTTGGGCCATCCAGCTCCCATACTGTTGGCCCGATGAAAGCAGGCAAGCAGTTTATTGACGATTTAATCGAGCAAGGTAAATTTGATGCTGTTGCAACCTTGCATGTTGATGTGTATGGCTCTCTCTCAATGACGGGACATGGTCATAATACAGATATTGCGATCATTATGGGATTGGCCGGTTATCTACCGCATGATGTGGATATTGATTTAATCCCAACCTTTATCGAACAGGTTAAACAAACTAAAAAACTGTCGATTGCACAGGGCAAAAAAACGGTTAATTTCGATTGGGATGCCAATATGGTATTCCATAATTCCTTTTTATCATTGCATGAAAACGGTATGACCATTACTGCATTAGATGCTGATCGTAATGAGCTTTACCGTCAAACCTATTACTCTATTGGTGGTGGTTTTATCGTGGATGAAGCGCATTTTGGTCAAGAGGAAGAAAATCCGGTGACTGTGCCGTATCCTTATCAACATGCTGAAGATATTTTGAAACATTGTCAGGAGAGTGGCTTAATGCTCTCTACGGTGATGATGAAAAATGAATTAGCATTGCGTGATAAAAAAGAGGTTGAAGCACATTTACAGAATGTTTGGAAAACCATGAAAGATTGTATTAAACATGGTATTAAAACAGAAGGTGTATTACCAGGGCCTTTAAAAGTTGCTCGTCGTGCGCCATCACTTTATCGTCTCTTGGAGGCAAATAGCGGCCGTTTAGCCCATGACCCAATGTATGTGATCGACTGGGTGAATATGTTTGCCCTTGCAGTAAATGAAGAGAATGCGGCAGGTGGTCGCGTCGTAACAGCGCCAACAAATGGTGCGTGTGGTATTGTGCCAGCGGTACTTTCTTATTATGAAAAATTTGTCGCACCTTTAACGCCTGAAGTCATAGAACGCTACTTATTGGCTGCCGGTATGATTGGTTCCCTTTATAAGATGAATGCATCTATTTCGGGGGCAGAGGTCGGTTGCCAAGGTGAAGTAGGTGTGGCATGTTCAATGGCAGCAGCAGGTTTAACTGAAATCTTAGGTGGTACACCAGTACAAGTGTGTGTCGCAGCCGAAATTGCGATGGAACATAACTTGGGCTTAACTTGCGACCCGGTTGGTGGCCAAGTGCAAGTACCTTGTATTGAACGTAATGCCATTGCTTCGGTGAAAGCGATTAACGCTAGCCGTATGGCATTACGCCGAACCACGAATCCTCGCGTAACCTTGGATAAAGTGATCGAAACCATGTATGAAACAGGTAAAGACATGAATGCCAAATATCGCGAAACATCGAAAGGTGGCTTAGCGGTGAAAGTAGTGTGTTCTTAAGATTTCATTGATAATAAAAGAGCGGTCATTTTTGACCGCTCTTTTTTATTTCCCTTTCACGTCAATAATAATCACTTCCGACTGTGAACCTAAGCGCATTGGAATACCCCAGAAGCCATAACCAGAAGTGACAAAAACATGTGGATTGCCAATTTTTTCATGGCCATAATCCAAACGATACATCATTTTTGTGATTAAACTCGCGGGGAATACTTGCCCTTTATGTGCATGCCCTGAAACTTGAATATCAAGCGGGAGTGAAGCATGTTTTTCGATATCTGTTGGACGGTGATCCAATAGAATAATCGGTAAGTCAGTATTCACTTGTTTTAATAACGTCTCGGTACTTGGTCTATCGTGAGCAAGATTATCATTTCGTCCAATCAGTACCAATTCATTATTTAATGTTAATGTTTCATCTCTTAATACCGTAATACCGGCTTTGCGAATTTCTTGCTCAATTCGGTCTTGGTCACCAAATAAATCGTGATTGCCGAGTGTAGCATAAACGCCCATTGGAGCCTTGAGTTTAGCTAAATGAGGTTGCATTTTTTCGGCTAAATAGGCATTGACGTTATCGTCCATAATATCGCCAGGTAGTAAAATGATATCAACCTTTTCCTGCTGCATAATATCAGCCAATTTATCCAATTCTTTCCCGCCAAATAATTTGCCTAAATGGAGATCGCTTGCCATGCCAATTCGCAATGGTTTAATCGGTTTATCTAGCGTAATTTCATAATGAATAACACGTGTGATATAGGCGTTATACACACTTAAGGCAGTGATACCAATAAATAAAATCGGGTAAGCAATGCGTAAAGTGCGGTCGATTTTGGTGATGGATTTGGATTTTCGGAAAAGAAAATGAATACACCCTACGGCAATACTCGCAAAGGCTGAAAAAAGGAGTAGTGAGAGCATTAAAGCAATAAGTCGAAATACCGTAAAAAGCTTTAAAAAATGGCAAATAACTAAGACATTAGGAAGCAAAAAGCTGACAAAAGTAATTGCTCGTCTTGTCTTTTGAGAGAGCGGTTTGTTAAGCCACCAAATCAGCGTTTTATTAAAAATATAAATCAGCAGTTGTAACAAAATAATAGCTGCCGTAAATATGAAGTAATAACGAGTTTCCATCTGCAATTCCTAAATAAAAGTGCGGTTGTTTTTGACCCAGTTTTGAAGTGTGGAATAATAAATTTCTCTGTTCCCAAAGGCAAATTTTTTCGCTAAAATGCGGCTCGTTTTAGTTTACTTAAGAAGGAAAATCCCATGTTCGGAAAAGGCGGTTTAGGCGGCTTGATGAAACAAGCCCAACAAATGCAAGAAAAAATGCAAAAAATGCAGGAAGAAATTGCCCAATTAGAAGTAACAGGCGAAAGTGGTGCAGGTTTAGTAAAAATCACGATTAATGGTGCGCACAACTGCCGTCGTATTGAGATCGATCCTTCTTTAATGGAAGACGATAAAGAAATGTTGGAAGATTTAATCGCTGCCGCATTCAACGATGCAGTCCGTCGTGCAGAAGAATTGCAAAAAGAAAAAATGGCTTCTGTAACCGCAGGCATGCCATTACCGCCAGGAATGAAACTTCCATTTTAATTCATCGGGTGTGTGAATCTATAGGTTCACACATCATCTATTTTCTCCCATCATAAATATTATGCAAAGCAGTCCACTTTTAGAACATCTTATTGAAAACCTTCGTTGCTTGCCGGGTGTAGGCCCGAAATCAGCGCAGCGTATGGCTTATCATCTTTTACAGCGCAATCGTAGCGGTGGGATGAATTTAGCACGCGCGTTAACGGAAGCAATGTCTAAAATTGGGCATTGTTCACAGTGTCGTGATTTTACCGAAGAGGAAACGTGCAATATTTGTAACAATCCTCGTCGTCAAAATTCAGGCTTGCTTTGCGTGGTGGAAATGCCGGCGGATATTCAAGCGATTGAGCAAACCGGCCAATTTTCTGGACGTTATTTTGTCTTAATGGGACATTTATCGCCTTTAGATGGTATTGGTCCAAAAGAGATAGGTTTAGATTTATTGCAAAAACGTCTGGTAGAAGAGTCTTTCCATGAAGTGATTTTAGCGACCAATCCAACGGTGGAAGGCGATGCCACAGCTAATTATATTGCTGAAATTTGCCATCAACATAATATTAAAGTGAGCCGTATTGCTCATGGGATCCCTGTTGGAGGCGAGTTAGAAACCGTGGATGGCACTACCTTAACCCATTCTTTCTTAGGTCGTCGTCAGATCGACTAATCTTATGCGCCTGTTTATTGCCGAAAAACCTAATCTTGGGCGAGCGATTGCCGATGTATTGCCAAAACCTCATCAACGGGGTGATGGTTTTATTAAATGCGGCAATGATGATG
This sequence comes from Haemophilus parainfluenzae, assembly GCF_014931415.1. Taxonomy (NCBI): domain Bacteria; kingdom Pseudomonadati; phylum Pseudomonadota; class Gammaproteobacteria; order Pasteurellales; family Pasteurellaceae; genus Parahaemophilus; species Parahaemophilus parainfluenzae. Next base: position 893,608 of record NZ_CP063121.1, read on the forward strand.
TGGTGACTTGGTGCGTGGGGCATTTGCTCGAACAGGCAGAACCCGATGCCTATGATCCAAAATTCAAACAATGGCGTTTAGAACATTTACCTATCATTCCTGAAAAGTGGATTCTGTTACCGCGAAAGGAAGTAAAAAAACAACTTTCTGTGGTAGAAAAACTCATTCATCAAGCTGATATTTTAGTTAATGCAGGTGACCCGGATAGAGAAGGGCAGTTGTTGGTGGATGAAGTGTTTAGCTATGCCAATTTATCCGCCGAAAAACGTGATGGCATTTTGCGTTGTTTGATTAGCGATCTTAACCCAAGTGCGGTCGAAAAAGCGGTACAAAAACTCCAACCGAATCGTCATTTTATTCCATTGGCTACCTCTGCACTGGCGCGTGCTCGTGCCGATTGGCTTTATGGCATTAATATGACTCGCGCTTATACCATTCGTGGTCGCCAAGCCGGTTATGATGGTGTGCTTTCCGTTGGGCGAGTACAAACGCCCGTATTAGGCTTGATTGTTCGCCGCGATTTAGAAATTGAAAATTTCCAACCCAAAGACTTCTATGAAGTGTTGGCATGGGTGAAAGACGAGAAAACGTCTGAAAATCCGACCGCACTTTTTTCAGCACTTTGGCAACCAAGTAAGGCTTGTGAAGATTACCAAGATGAAGATGGTCGCGTGCTGTCTTTAGGCTTAGCCGAAAATGTGGTGAAGCGCATTACGGATCACCCTGCCGAAGTGACTGAATATGTGGATAAGCGAGAAAAAGAAACAGCGCCTTTGCCTTATTCCTTGTCAGCATTGCAGATTGATGCGGCAAAACGTTTTGGTATATCAGCGCAAAGCGTGTTGGATACCTGTCAGCGGTTATATGAAACCCATCGTTTGATTACCTATCCACGTTCTGATTGTCGCTATTTGCCGGAAGAGCATTTTGCTGAACGACATAAAGTGATGAATGCGATTTCACAGCATTGTCAGACTTACCAAACCTTGCCATCGGTGGTGGATAGCGAGCAACGTAATCGTTGTTGGAATGATAAAAAAGTGGAAGCGCACCATGCGATTATTCCGACGGCTAACACACGTTCGATCAATTTAAGTATTGATGAACAACGTATTTATGAATTGATTGCACGTCAGTATTTATTGCAATTCTGTCCCGATGCAGAATATCGTAAAAGTAAAATTACCTTAAGTATTGCAGGCGGTACTTTTGTTGCTCAAGCGCGCAACTTGCAAACCGCGGGGTGGAAAGAGTTGCTTGGTAAAGAAGACGAAGATGAAAATCAAGAGCCGCTATTGCCGATCGTGAAGAAAGGACAGATCCTGCATTGTGAACGAGGTGAAGTGGTGAGTAAAAAAACGCAACCGCCGAAACCTTTTACCGATGCGACATTGCTTTCGGCCATGACGGGTATTGCGCGCTTTGTGCAAGATAAAGAATTGAAAAAAATTCTGCGTGAAACAGATGGACTTGGCACAGAAGCCACGCGCGCAGGCATTATTGAATTGCTGTTTAAACGAGGCTTTTTGACGAAAAAAGGGCGTAATATTCACAGCACAGAAACGGGGCGGATCCTCATTTCAGCGCTACCGGATATTGCTACGCAACCTGATATGACAGCACATTGGGAAGCGCAATTAACGGATATCAGCCAAAAACAGGCGAGTTATCAGCAATTTATGTTTACACTCAATCAAATGCTACCGGATTTAGTGCGCTTTGTGGATTTCACCGCATTACGTCGTTTAAGTCAGATTTCAAAGGGTTTAAATGCGGCACCTGCAAAACGAAAAAGAGCGGTCAAAAAATCGGAAGATTTAAACGCTGAAAATTGATTAAACTTAATACAATTAAGTAAAAAAAATGGGAAAGCGCTTGCGAAAAGCGTGAATTTTATATAACATTTGCTCCCAGTTTTCTTGCGAAATCGCAATTTAGAGAAGAAAGAATAATGTACAATATTTTATTATTTGTTTATGTATTAATTTGTATCGCCTTAATCGGCTTTATCCTTGTTCAACAAGGTAAAGGTGCGAACGCAGGTGCGTCATTTGGTGGCGGTGCATCAGGTACCATGTTTGGTTCTGCAGGTGCAGGTAACTTTTTAACCCGTACCAGCGCAATCTTAGCAACTGGCTTTTTTGTGATTGCTTTAGTGTTGGGTAATATTAACTCTCACCGTGGTAATGTACAAAAAGGTTCATTTGACGATTTATCTCAAACTGCTGAACAAGTTCAACAACAGCAACAACAAACTGCTCCAGCAGTTGAAAACAAAAATAACGATATTCCGCAATAAGGAATAAAAACAGAATAAACGCTCTGGTGGTGGAATTGGTAGACACGCTATCTTGAGGGGGTAGTGGCCGCAGGCCGTGCGAGTTCAAGTCTCGCCCAGAGCACCAAATATAAACCGACTTAATCAAGTCGGTTTTTTTTCGTCTAAAATTTGCTTGAATAGCTAGTTATTATCCCCTGTTTTGGTTACAATCTGTCGATTTTCTTTTTCTAGAAACCCATTAGGAGAGCACTATGAACTTCCCTCAAATCGCCCAGCAAGTGATTGATAAGCTTGGCGGCAAAGAAAACATCGCCACAGCAGCACATTGTGCAACGCGTTTACGTATTGTGCTAAACGATGAAAGCAAAGTGGACAAAGAAGGCATTGATAACATTGAAGGCGTGAAAGGGCAGTTTGCTGTCGCCGGTCAATATCAAATTATCTTCGGTTCTGGCACAGTGAATAAAGTCCATGCTGAACTTACCAAATTGCTTGGTATCGGCGATGTGAGCAAAGCCGAAGTGGCAGAAGCGGCGTCAGGCAATCAAAACTTATTGCAACGTTTGGTGAAAGGCTTAGCGGATATTTTCGTGCCAATCATTCCAGCAATCGTCGCAGGCGGTTTGTTAATGGGTATTCACTCCATGCTTACAGCGAAAGGTTTCTTCGTTGATGAATTAAGCGTGATTGATATACACCCGGGTCTTGCGGATTTGGTGGACTTCATTAATACCATCGCAAACGCACCGTTTGTGTTCTTACCAGTATTACTTGGTTTCTCTGCGACTCGTAAATTCGGCGGTAACCCATTCTTAGGGGCAGCGCTTGGGATGTTATTAGTTCACCCTGCATTAGCAGATGGTTGGAACTACGCATTAACCCTTGCGCAAGGCAAAATCCAATACTGGAATGTATTCGGTCTTGAGATTGAAAAAGTCGGCTATCAAGGTACCGTTATCCCAACATTAGTTTCTGCTTGGGTGTTAGCAACCTTAGAAAAAACCTTCCGTAAGTTTGTGCCTTCTTACTTAGATAACCTCATTACCCCATTATTCTCACTCTTTATTGCGGGCTTCTTAGCGTTTACCGTAATCGGTCCAATTGGTCGTGAAGCGGGTTCATTAATTGCATCAGGCTTAACTTGGTTATATGACACCTTAGGTTTTGTTGGTGGCGCGATCTTCGGGGCATTCTATGCACCAATTGTTATCACGGGTATGCACCAAACCTTCATTGCGGTTGAAACACAATTATTAGCTGAAATGGCAAATACTGGCGGTACCTTTATTTTCCCAATCGCCGCAATGTCAAACATCGCACAAGGTGCAGCTTGTTTAGGTGTAGCAGTGGCATTAAAAGATCCAAAAGTACGCGGTTTAGCGGTGCCATCTGGTATTTCTGCACTATTAGGGATTACTGAACCGGCGATGTTCGGGGTGAACTTACGTTATCGTCAGGCGTTCTTTGCGGCGATGATTGGTTCAGGCTTAGCAAGTGCCTTTATCGCTTTCTTCAATGTAAAAGCCATTGCATTAGGCGCAGCAGGTTTCTTAGGTATTCCATCTATCAAACCAGATAGCCTTGCGATGTACTGCATCGGTATGATGATTTCATTTGTGGTGGCATTCACGCTTTCAGTCATTTTCGTGAAACGCGCACAAGCAAAAGCAAAAGCATAATCGCAATAAAAAAGAAAAAGCACGAGTTTAAGCTCGTGCTTTTTTGTTTGGAAAAAATGCGTCTAAAAATGACCGCACTTTCAGTGAGAGTTAGCCTTCTCGACAGTTTAACCAAGTGCTTCTCATGCCTTGATTATTCTTGTAGTACACAGAATTATTTTCACGAGCGATTAAATCAACATAACTGCCATCAATCGGCTCATAAGAGCGATAAATCACTTCAAAGCGGTTTCCACGTGCATTTAAGGTACGATTTTCCACATGATCAAACGGCACCGCTTTTCCACCATCTAATTGGAAATAAATTCCAAAGTTATCTTTCATTCGGCTTTCTCTTGAAAGTGGGAAGTAAGTGGTTAAATACGAACTTGAACCCGTTTCTGAATTACGACAAGAGTAATAATAACGTTTGTAATCTTTCGGATTGTTTAATTCTGCTTGGCTAATGTTATTTTTAAGGTATCGTGTTTTAACGCTTTTCTTTGGTTGCTGTGTTGTAGTACAAGCAAACAACCCTACAAATGCCGCTGTGAGTAATGCTATTTTAAATTTATTCATCGATAAAGTTCCGAGAGTAGAGTGAATTAGAAAGGGAGTATGATAGCGGAAAAATTTGGACTGTGCAAAAAGGGGATGAGATATTTGAGTTATGTATCTAGAAATACTTTATATTAAAAATAATGTTAATTTATTTTAATACATCGCAATATGAATTAAGTTTGAATTTAATTTAATGATTTATATCATAATATCTTTGAGTTAATGTGGTTGAGGATTTTTCTATTTGATAAAATACGTAAAATTATATTAACTAAAGGAACTTTTATGGGAAAACATTTATTAATAACAGGAGCTGGAGTGGATCGTTCAGAGGGAATTAATTTTCCTTTGGCTAATACTTTACTTGCAGATGTGGCTGGATATCTAGCTGATAAAGATAATTGTGTTGATTCAGAATTACGTAAGATGATTCCTGGCCTTCGTTTTAATTTTAATAATATGATTGCTAGAGCAGTAGATAAGGTGGCTACAAGAGAAATTCATGAGCAAAAACAAATGATTCAGAGAGTTCGTGAGGTGCTCAACAATCTAGAGGAAAATGATGATAAGAATAAGAAGTTAGCGCAATTATTAATCAAGTTATTTGAAAAACTAGCAACGATAGCTGAACAAAGCTATTTAGATGAAGAAACAGAAAGCCTAATTAGAGATGTGTTTCCTGATGATGCAGATGATATTATTGATAGTGATTCTATTTTAGATATACATAAGCTGTCTCTTTCTGACACTTTTAAGCTAGTGCTTAAACGAACTTTAAGAATGAGCTTAAAAGGTGATAATCCTATTGCTAGGGCAATTGGAGCGGATTTGTTAAATATAGAAACATTATTGATAGAGAAATTTTTAGGATTTTATAATGAAAATCCTGCAGATATTAAGAATTATATTTATATTTCTTGGTCTTTATGGGCTTATCTAGTACATAAACAACAAGAAGTTATTGGTAAAAATTCAGGTCTACCATTCTATAGTCAATTACACAAAGATATAAGAGCAGTAACATTAAATTATACTTATTTTCTTGAAAATCAATTGACAGGAAATAATGTTATATACTTTCATGGTGGGTTGGCAGAATATGTAAGAATGGATACAAGAGACTTATTGAATATAGAAAATATACTATCACTTAACCCGAGTGATTTTATTCGTGATGTTATTGCGCCAAGTATTAATTTAAATGATTATGATATATCAAAACAAGTTCATATAATTCCATCGCTAGTTCCACCTTTAAGGTTAAAGCCTGTATTATCAAATAAATATATTGAATTGTGGGCAAAATCAACAGAGTGGATTAAAGAGGCTGAACATATCGTCATTATAGGATATTCATTTAATAATGCTGATGAGCATTTTAATGACATATTAAGATGCTATCATAATAATAAAAAAATTGATATCGTTGTACCACATGCAGATGGTGACTATTTTAAAAATAGAATAGAAAAAGTATTTAATATTCCGCAGAATCAATTAACCAAAGTTACGGTTCAAAATAGATCTGCTCTTCAATGTAGGAATATTCGCTTAATTTCAGCTTGTGCTACAGAAATAGATGTTTCTGAATTGTTTGGATTAGGTTGTTAATAGTCATAAATGTATGAGGGGGAATAATTCTCCCCCTTTATGATTCCTACTTCATCGCCACACCCAGCCATTTCATCATCTCTCTCTCATCCCAACCTTTGCGTTTGGCATAATCTTGAGCTTGGTCTTCATCAATGCGACCTAAGGTGAAATAGTTACTTGCAGGGTGGGTGAAGTACCAGCCACAGACGGAAGCAGCCGGCCACATGGCGTAGCTTTCGGTGAGTTTCATGCCGATGCGTTGTTCCACTTCTAATAAATCCCAAATCAAGGCTTTTTCGGTATGTTCTGGGCAGCTTGGATAACCCGGTGCAGGGCGGATGCCGACATAGTTTTCATTGATTAAGCCTTGATTGTCGAATTCTTCTTGCGTGTAGCCCCAAATGCGGGTGCGAAGTTCGAAGTGTAGATATTCTGCCATGGCTTCCGCTAAGCGGTCGCCCACAGCTTGTAGTAAGATGGCATTGTAGTCATCGCCTGCTGCTTTATAGCCTTCTACTAATTCCATTTCTTCAATACCCGCGCAGACGGCGAACATGCCGAACCAGTCTTTTTTACCGCTTTCACGATCGGCAATAAAGTCGCTTAAGCAGAAGTTAAATGGGCTTTTGCTGTTTTTTCCACGTTCCGTTTGTTGGCGTAAACCGTAAGCGGTGCCAATAGGTTGTGTGCGTTCTTCATCAGCGAAAAGCATCACATCATCGCCTACACGTTCCGCAGGGAATATGCCTAAAATACCGCTTGGGTTGAGTTTGTGGTTTTGTTCTAATTCATCCAATACCACTTGTGCATCGTTCCACACTTTGCGTGCTTCTTCGCCGCCTTCTGGATAATCAAAGGCATCAGGGTAGCCACCCATTAAGCCCCAAATGCGGAAGAATGGTGACCAGTCGATAAATTTACGCAGCTCGGCAATCGGTACGTTTTTAAATTCCACAATACCGGTTTGGTTTGGTGTTGGTGGCACGTAATCTGCCCATTCACCACTAAAGCCATCAAAGCGATTTGAGCGAGCTTCTTCAATGCTGAGCTGTTTACGCAGTGGTTTACGGTTAGAGAAAGATTGCTGAATTTTTTCGTAATCCTTTTTAAATTGTTCCCACAATGCTGCTCGGCTTTCAGGATTCATCAATGCTGCACACACCGTCACTGCACGGGAGGCGTTAGAGGTATAAAATACGCCGTGTTCTTTATATTTTGGATAAAGTTTAATGGCTGTATGTTCTTTAGAAGTGGTCGCCCCGCCAATCATCACAGGCAGATTTAAGCCTAAGCGAGTCATTTCACCCAAGAAGTATTCCATTTCATCTAAAGAAGGGGTAATCAAACCACTTAACGCGATGATGTCCGCTTTTTCATCAATAGCGGTTTGAATGATTTTGTCCGCTGGCACCATCACGCCTAAGTCAATCACTTCAAAGTTATTACATTGCATCACCACGCTTACGATGTTTTTACCGATATCGTGCACGTCGCCTTTTACGGTGGCGATCACCACTTTACCGTTGCTTGAACCTTTTTGTTTGGTTGCGTTGATAAAAGGCTCTAAATACGCCACAGATTGTTTCATCACTCGTGCAGATTTCACCACTTGTGGCAGGAACATTTTACCGTCACCGAATAAATCGCCGACGACATCCATCCCTTCCATCAGCGGCCCTTCAATGACATCTAATGGGCTTGGTAATTGTTGGCGGGCTTCTTCAGTATCTTCCACAATGTAAGTGGTAATTCCTTTCACTAGCGCGTGTTTTAAACGTTCTTCCACCGGCCAAGTACGCCATTCTGCGACAGAATCGACCGCACTTTCATCGTTGCCTTGGTTACGATATTTTTCTGCAATATCGAGCAATTTTTCGGTAGCATCTGGGCTGCGGTTTAATACCGCATCTTCCACAATTTCACGTAATTCAGGATCGAGATCGTCATAAATTGCGAGCTGCCCCGCATTCACAATCCCCATATCCATGCCTTGTTTGATGGCGTGATAGAGGAAGACGGCGTGAATGGCTTCGCGCATCACGTTGTTACCACGGAATGAGAAAGAAACATTAGACACCCCGCCCGAGATTTTCGCATGTGGTAACGCGCGTTTAATACGGCCTGTAGCGTTGATGAAATCCACACCGTAGTTATTGTGCTCTTCAATCCCCGTACCGATAGCAAAAATATTCGGGTCGAAAATAATGTCTTCTGGCGGGAAGCCGACTTGGTTCACCAAAATGTCATAAGCACGGCTACAAATTTCAACTTTACGATCTTCGGTATCGGCCTGACCCACTTCGTCAAATGCCATCACCACCACGGCGGCACCGTATTTACGTACTAGTTTAGCATGGTCGATAAAGATTTCTTCGCCTTCTTTTAACGAGATGGAGTTCACAATCGGCTTACCTTGTACCGACTGCAAACCCGCTTCAATCACTTCCCATTTAGACGAGTCGATCATTACCGGCACTTTGGCTGCATCAGGTTCGGTCGCCATAATATTAAGGAAACGGGTCATACATTTTTTGCCGTCTAATAAGGCTTCGTCCATATTGACGTCGATCACTTGCGCACCGTTTTCCACTTGGTCAATAGCAATTTCAATGGCTTCGGCAAATTTGTCTTCTTTAATTAAGCGTTTGAATTTTGCCGAACCAGTCACGTTATTACGTTCGCCCACGTTCACGAATAGGCTTTCATCATCAATATTGAGTGGCTCTAAGCCCGATAAACGCATCGCAGTTTTAATTTCAGGCAATTTACGCGGCGCAATACCTTGCATTGCATCCGCAAATGCTTTGATATGTTCTGGCGTCGTACCACAACAACCCCCGACAATGTTCACAAAGCCACTTTCAGCCCATTCTTTAAGATGTGCAGCCATTTCTTCAGCCCCTAAATCGTAGCCACCAAAGGCATTTGGCAAGCCTGCATTTGGGTGAACGGATACATAGGTTTCGCTGATTTTAGACAGTTGTTCAACATATTGGCGAAGTTCTTTCGGGCCGAGCGCACAGTTTAGGCCGAATGTCAGTGGCTTAGCGTGGCGAAGTGAGTTGTAGAATGCTTCAGTGGTTTGCCCTGAAAGCGTACGACCGGAAGCATCGGTAATGGTGCCTGAAATCATAATCGGCAATTCCACACCTAATTCTTCAAATACCGTTTCAATGGCGAAAATAGCGGCTTTTGCGTTTAATGTGTCGAAAATAGTTTCGATCATGATTAAATCCGCACCACCTTCAATTAAGCCTTTAGTGGCTTCAGCATAAGCATCGACCAGTTCCATAAAGGTAATGTTACGGAAACCTGGGTCATTTACATCAGGAGAAATAGAGGCTGTACGGTTGGTGGGCCCTAACACACCTGCCACAAAGCGAGGTTTTTCTGGTGTGCTGTATTTATCTGCGGCTAAACGCGCTAATTTTGCCCCTGCAAAATTCAATTCGTAGGCAATAGACTGTAAATCATAATCCGCTTGCGCAATGGTGGTAGAGCTAAAGGTATTGGTTTCAATAATATCGGCGCCGGCTTGTAAATATTTCTCATGAATCGCAGAAATTAACAGCGGTTGGGTTAAGGTGAGCAAGTCATTATTGCCACGTAAATCAACCGCACTTTCTTTAAAACGCTCGCCTCTAAAATCAGCCTCGGTGAGTTTGTATTTTTGGATCATCGTCCCCATCGCACCATCTAAAATAAGGATGCGTTTCTCAAGGGCTTGTTTGAGTTGAGAGTTTTTGTTCAGCATAATTAAAATTCCGTAAAGCTAAGGATAGTAGAGAAATGATAGGGGGTAGATGAATAAGTGTCAAATCCAATACACTAAATGCTTTATCCTTGAAAATAAATAAAAATTTACTATAGTATTGATAACAGATTTTCTTAAAAAGAATATAACCATTTATTATTGAGGTCATTATGTGTAGAAAAATTTTTATTTCGTTTTTTTTAATTTTTATTTCTTTAAGTGATGTGATGGCAAGTGATTTCATAGATGTATCAAATTCTGATACAAATGTAAAAATGTTACCTAGCTCAGAAGCTGAACCTAAAATAAAAGATAATGATACTGAAATACAGATTATTGAAAAAAGAAAAATACAAGCATTTAATACTGCCGCTCGTTATATGAAAGCAAAATATTGTCTTTGGGAAACTGATTATGAAAAATTACCTAATAAAGAAAAAGCCAAACGAGTAATGTATGTACCTGAAATAGATAATAACGGTTATCATGCTTTTATTTTCATGGTTAAGGATGTTACATGCGGCACGGGGAATGCAGGGCCAGCATTTGAATTAGTTCATCTTTTAACTTATAGAAGTGATTTATATCCAGCTAAAGTAGAGGATAGCAATCAACATGTAGGAGATATAAATAGATATAAACAAGAGGGAAATAAAATGATTATAGAGCATATGTTACTTGCTGATGATGATGCTCGTACTTTCCCAACACTTAAGTATCGTGAAACATTTACCCTTCCTGATTTGAAACCTGTCAAAAAAGAATTTTTAGGAAAGGTTAAATATTAACGAGATAATTAATTTAAAGAAAAGAAAGGCGGACAAATTGTCCGCCGAATGGTTAGCAATATTTGCTGTCCGAGTAAAAAAACAGATTAACGTAAAAATGCCGGAATATTTTTTTCGTATTCACTGATGGCATCTTCGTGTTGTAACGTCAAACCGATGTTATCCAAGCCGTTTAACAAACAATGACGGCGGAATTCATCCAGTTCAAAGTGATAGACTTTGTCACCTACAGTGACAGTCATCGCTTCCAAATCCACATGGATTTGTTTGCCCTCATTTGCCCACACCCATTGGAAGATTTCTTCCACTTCTTCTTCGCTTAAACGAATCGGTAACATGTGGTTGTTTAAACTATTGTTATAGAAAATATCCGCAAAGCTTGGTGCGATCATCACTTTGAAACCGTAATCGGCTAATGCCCAAGGTGCGTGTTCACGTGAAGAACCACAACCAAGATTTTTACGCGCTAATAAAATGGTCGCGCCTTGATATTGTGGATAATTTAATACGAAATCTGGATTTGGCTTGGTACCTTCTACATCCAAATAACGCCATTCATGGAATAAGTGTTTGCCGAAACCTACGCGGGTAATGGCTTGTAAAAATTGTTTTGGAATAATTGCATCCGTGTCCACGTTTGCCGCATCCAATGGCACTACTAAGCCTGAAAGTTGTTTAAATCCTGCCATTTTCTGCTCCTTAGTTTAATGTGACGTCACGAATATCAACGAATTTACCGAACATTCCCGCTGCCGCAGCCATCGCAGGACTCACCAAGTGAGTACGACCATTACGGCCTTGGCGACCTTCAAAGTTACGGTTTGATGTAGAAGCACAGCGTTCCCATTCGCCTAAGCGGTCATCGTTCATCCCTAAGCACATTGAGCAACCTGGGTTACGCCATTCAGCGCCCGCTTCGATAAAGATTTTATCCAAGCCTTCTTTTTCTGCTTGTTCTTTCACTAAACCAGAGCCTGGTACCACTAAAATACGTTTTACATTGTCGGCTTTTTTACGACCTTTCATGACAGCCGCTGCGGCACGTAAATCTTCGATACGAGCATTGGTGCAAGAGCCAATAAACACTTGATCCACCGGAATGTCTTTTAAATCGGTATTCGGTTCTAAACCGATATAATTCAATGCTTTTTCTGCTGAAGCACGAGTCACAGGATCGGTCATTTCTGCTGGATTTGGCACTAATTGATCGATACCGATTACTTGGCCTGGGTTTGTTCCCCAAGTTACCTGTGGTGCAATGTCTTTGGCTTCTAACGTGATGACTGTGTCAAATTTTGCATCATCATCGGATTTTAAGGTTTTCCAATAAGCAACAGCATCATCCCAATCTTTACCTTTTGGTGCATGTGGACGACCTTTTAAGTATTCGAAAGTCGTTTCATCTGGTGCGATTAAGCCGGCTTTGGCACCCATTTCTATTGCCATATTACAAACGGTCATACGGCCTTCCATAGAAAGGTCACGAATGGCTTCACCACAGAATTCCACCACATGACCTGTACCGCCTGCCATGGTGGTTTTACCGATAATGGCAAGAATGATATCTTTTGCGGTAATGCCAGGTGCTACTTTTCCACGCACTTCAATTTTCATATTTTTCGCGCGAGCTTGTTTTAAGGTTTGTGTGGCTAATACATGTTCTACCTCGGATGTACCAATACCAAATGCTAAGGCGCCGAATGCCCCATGGGTGGCAGTATGGGAGTCACCACAAACGATAGTCATACCTGGTAAGGTTAAGCCTTGTTCAGGCCCCATGACATGCACAATACCTTGTTCTTTTGTGGTCATATCGAACAATTGAATACCGGTTGCTTTCGTGTTTTTTTCAAGTTCCAATACTTGAATTTTCGCTTGGCCTTCAAGTTTGTTCACATCACGTACTTGGGTAGAAATACTGTGATCCATGGTACCGAAAGTTTTACTGACTTGACGTACTTGGCGGCCAGCTACACGTAGACCATCAAAGGCTTGTGGACTGGTTACTTCATGGATTAAATGACGGTTAATATACAAAATCGGCGTTTCGCCTTCAGCTTCGTACACCACATGGGCATCGAATAGTTTCTCGTAGAGTGTTTTTGCCATAATTTTTCTCAATTCGTTAGGGGCTTTGTTAGAGTAGTAAGTTTTAAATTGTCTGTTGGTATTTTTCTAATCCATTCGCAACTTTAGATGGATAGAACTCTATCACTTGATAATCTGCTATTTGGTGTTGGTGAAATGGATCTTGTTCAATAATTTGATTTACTTCATCAAGATCTTTTGCATTCATAATAATGATTCCACCAGTTCTAGGTTCTTTACGCCCAGACATTAGAAACTTACCTTGTTGATAAAACTTATCTAAAAATGTTCTGTGTTCAGCTAGAAATTCTTCAATTTTCTCTAAAGGTTGAATATAGGTTAATGAAACGATAAACATATAATCTCCTTTGTTTCTAGGGCTGCTTGATCCTTTCTGTTAAATTTGTTGATGGTGGACAAAATGCCCACCCTGTTATTAGATCGCTTCAGCAATCAATGTACCCATTTGTGCAGTTGAAACAGGTGTAGAGTCATCGGCTAAATCACCCGTACGGTGACCATTTGCTAAGACTTTTTGCACGGCATTTTCAATCGCATCTGCCGCATCATTTAAGTTGAAGCTGTAACGCAACATCATCGCGGCAGAAAGAATTTGTGCGATTGGGTTAGCAATGCCTTTGCCTGCAATATCCGGTGCAGAACCGCCAGCCGGTTCATATAAACCGAAACCTTCTTCATTTAAGCTAGCAGATGGCAACATCCCCATAGAGCCCGTGATCATCGCCGCTTCATCAGAAATAATATCACCGAAAATGTTAGAGCAGAGGAGTACATCGAAAGATTCAGGCGCTTTGATTAACTGCATGGTCGCGTTGTCGATATAAATGTGATCTAAGGTGACTTCTGGATAGTCTTTCGCCACTTCTGTCACGGTTTCACGCCATAAGATTGAAGCTTGTAATACGTTAGCTTTATCGACAGAAGTGACGTGTTTACGACGTTTCATTGCCGCATCAAAAGCTGCACGTGCAATGCGTTCGATTTCATATTTGTAATAAACTTCTGTATCGAATGCTTTGGTTTGTGCGCCTTCACCTTCACGACCTTTAGGCTGACCGAAATAAATCCCACCCGTTAATTCACGTACAACCACCATATCAAACCCTTTCGCTGCAATATCTGCACGTAATGGACAGAATTTTTCGAGTCCTTTATAAAGGGTAGCAGGACGAAGATTGCAGAATAATTTAAAATGTTTACGCAATGGTAATAATGCACCGCGTTCTGGTTGTTGATCCGGTGGTAAATTTGTCCATTTAGGGCCGCCAACAGAGCCAAACAAAATCGCATCAGCCTCATCACAACCTTTTAAGGTGTCTGCCGGTAATGGGCAACCACAATGATCAATTGCAGCACCACCTACATAAAATTCATTGAAGTTAAGTTTAAAACCGAATTTTTCTTGGACTTTGTTTAATACTTTAATGGCTTCAGCCATGACTTCCGGACCGATACCGTCTCCTGGTAGAACAGCGATGTTGTATGATTGCATATTATTTTTCCTATTTCTTTCACACTAAAGTGCGGTTAATTTTCTCCCCTCTTTTGTAAAGAGGGACAGGGGGAGATTTTAACAATATAAAATTGCTGAGGTTGATGTTACTTCTGTCAAATCTCCCCTAACCCCTCTTTGCTAAAGAGGGGGATTGGATTAATGATGTTTGTGGCTTTTAATATCGGCGACTTTATGCGCACGATAAATAGCATTAATTGCATGAACTAAAGCAAGTGCGGAAGATTCAACGATGTCTGTCGCTAAACCAACGCCATGGAATTTACGGCCTTCGTGTTCAACCACGATATCCACCTGACCTAAGGCTTCAGCACCTTCGCCTTTTGCAGTTAAGTTATAGTGCGACATTTTGATATCTAAGCCGGTTAAATTCAAGATCGCATTGTAAACTGCATCAACCGGACCATTACCACCGATAGAAGAGGTGCTTAATTTTTTACCATCCAATTCCACTTGAACAAACGCAGTTGCTGGATATTCTTTAGTGGAATGTGCAGAAAGTTTATCTAACACTAAACGATCCTCATCCCCTTGTTGCATATCGATAAAGGCTAAAGCTTCTAAGTCATAATCGAATACTTGGCCTTTTTTGTCTGCTAATTTTAAGAAGGCTTCATACAATTTGTCTAAATCGTAATCTTGTTCGGTGTAGCCCATATCCGCCATGTGACCTTTTACCGCTGCGCGACCAGAACGTGCGGTTAAGTTCAATTTTTCTTTTTTCAAGCCAATAGTTTCTGGCGACATGATTTCGTAGGTATTTTGGTTTTTTAACATGCCATCTTGGTGAATACCGGATGAATGTGCAAAAGCATTTGAGCCTACAATCGCTTTATTCGGTTGGATTGGCATATTACAAAGTTGGCTCACCATTTGGCTGACACGGTGGATTTCTTGTGTGTTGATACGTGTATCCACGCCCATAAATTCTTGACGAACTTTCATTGCCATCACCACTTCTTCAAGAGAGGTGTTGCCTGCGCGTTCACCAATGCCGTTAATAGTACATTCAATTTGACGTGCACCATTTTGTACAGCGGTTAAGGAGTTAGCCGTTGCCATACCTAAGTCATTGTGACAATGTACGGAAATCACAGCTTTATCGATATTTGGTACGCGGTTACGTACTTCAGCAATAATATTGCCGAATTGATTAGGTAAGCAGAAACCAACAGTGTCAGGAATGTTTACAGTTGTTGCACCTGCATTAATTGCGGCTTCAACAATACGACAAATATTGTCGATACCGGTGCGGCCCGCATCTTCGCAAGAAAATTCTACGTCGTCTGTATAATTACGTGCATGTTTTACTGCTGCCACCGCCATTTCAACGACATCGTCAAAAGTACGTTTTAATTTGGCTTCAACGTGTAAGGCTGAAACTGCAATAAATGTATGGATACGAAACGCTTCTGCCACTTTTAAGGCTTCAGCTGCAGCATCAATATCTTTAATTACTGCACGGGAAAGTGCCGCAACACGACTATTTTTGATATGGCGTGCAATGGTTTGAACAGATTCAAAATCACCTTGAGAAGAAACCGGAAAACCGACTTCCATCACATCCACGCCGAGACGTTCAAGTGCTAAAGCAATCTGTAATTTCTCTTTAACGGTTAAGCTTGCTTTTAACGCTTGTTCGCCATCACGCAAGGTAGTATCAAAAATAATAACGCGATCTGTCATAATGTTTTCCTTCTTTTATCACTCAAAGTGCGGTCATTTTTACCGTGATTTTAAAACGAAAAAACCCGCAATCTTAAAAGTGCGGGTTGATAATAGATTTTTTACATAAAGGTGTTTTTTATCCACAACTTAGCCGCACAAAGAATGTGAGAGCAGGAGGTTGAGAGATAAAGAAACAGCTTGGTACATAAAAAGATAATCCTGTAAAAAATTCTGTAGAACGCTGTCCATATTACGGATAAAAATGTTGCTGTCAAATCATTTATCAGTGATTTATATCTAAAATGAATATCTCTACACAATCTTAAAAGTGTATTTCTCTTAATATAAGTTTTTTATCAGAATTAATCTCTAAAAATAGCTTTTAAGAAGCTGTTTTTGTCCTGTTTTATTCCTCGTTTCTGGTATGCCTATTTTTTCTAAAATTTTTTCTCTTTTTGCGATCTGAATCGCAGAATTAAGACAAACTTTTCATTTTTTGAGACAAATCTCGCCATAATTTTCTTTTTAAAGGAGAGAATTATGAGCGATTTTACGTCGATTTTGTTGCGATTAGCTCAAGTGCCCAAATTGGGCAGTGTGCGGATTCAACAAATTTTGGCCCATGTGAATATAGAAGAATTGTTAAATTATGATGAAGTGGCATTTCAACAAATGGGTTGGGAGGCTTTGCAGATTCGTCGTTGGTTTCAGCCAGAAATGAAATTTATTGAACCCGCTTTGAGCTGGGCAGAAAAAGAAGGCCATCATTTAATACACTGTTTTTCAGATGACTATCCTTTTTTACTCAAACAAATTAGTGGCTTTCCGCCCTTATTATTTGTGAAAGGTAATCTGATCGCACTTTCAGCACAGCAAATCGCCATGGTTGGAAGTCGTTATTGCTCCGCTTATGGGGAATATTGGGCAAAATATTTTGCGACAGAGCTTTCTCTCGCAGGATTAACGGTGACGAGTGGGTTGGCTGTAGGTATCGATGGATTTAGCCATCAGGCGGTGGTGGATATTCAAGGGCAGACCATTGCCGTATTGGGCAGCGGATTAGATCACATTTACCCCGCTAAACATCGCCGATTAGCCGAGCAAATTATCGAAAATAACGGGGCATTAGTTTCTGAATTTATCCCTACGCAAGCACCGATTGCTGAAAATTTTCCTCGTCGTAATCGCATTATTAGCGGGCTTTCATTAGGAACATTAGTCATTGAAGCCACAGAGAAAAGCGGTTCATTGATTACAGCACGCTATGCTTTAGAACAAAATCGCGATATTTTTGCCTTACCAGGGAATATTCAAAGTGAATACAGTCAAGGCTGCCATAAACTGATTAAGCAAGGGGCGATGTTGGTGGAAAATGTCAAAGATATTTTAGATAGCCTCAATCACAGCGTTGTTTTTCAGCCTCCAGTACATAATACGCAAATTAATAAGCCGATAGCTCAACCACTCACAGCAAAAACACTAGCCGTGGAACCAAGTCATCCTGAACTTTATCAACATATCAGTTATACACCAATAAGCCTTGATGATTTATCGGTTACATTGAATTTGCCGGTGGATTTGCTTTTAGTGCAGTTGTTAGATTTGGAGTTACAAGATTTAATCGTCAATGAGAATGGACTCTATAAGCGGATAGCATAAACGGGGTAGAGTAAGGAGACTATCCTGTGCTAAGATACGGCTCAGTGTTTAGAAAGGAGAACCTATGTTAGCCATTATTTCCCCGGCAAAAACCTTAGATTTTGAAAGTGCGGTCAGAAATCTTCCTGTTTCTCAACCGCACTTGACGGATTATAGTGAGCAACTGATTGAAATCTGTCGTCAATTATCTCCCCAAGATCTTTCTTCCTTAATGTCTATCAGCGATAAACTTGCGGGCTTAAATGCCGCTCGTTTTGCTGAATGGACAAAATCTCACAACGAAAAAAATTCACGCGCAGCCATTTGGGCATTCAAAGGTGATGTTTACACCGGTTTGGATGCGGATAGCTTATCTGATGAAGATGTGCAATTCGCACAACGCCATTTACGTATGCTTTCTGGCTTATATGGCTTACTTAAACCCCTTGATTTAATGCAACCTTACCGCTTGGAAATGGGCACGAAGTTAGCGAATCCAAAAGGGAAAGATCTTTATGCTTTTTGGGGTAACATCATCACTCAATCCGTGCAACAAGCGCTTGATGAGCAAGGCGATCGTATTTTGATCAATTTAGCCTCCGATGAATATTATAAATCAGTGAAAGAAAGCCAATTAGAGGCACAGATTGTTAAGCCTGTTTTCTTAGATAATAAGAATGGTAAATACAAAGTGGTCAGCTTTTATGCGAAAAAAGCCCGTGGTTTAATGTGTCGTTTTATCATTCAAAATCGTTTGGAACGTGTTGAACAACTGAAAGAGTTTGACCTAGGTGGTTATTGGTTTGATGCGACATCCTCAACTGAAAAAGAATTTGTATTTAAGCGAGATATCAATGAATAAAATCTTGGTTATATTGACCGCACTTTTACTCTCAGGTTGTGCGGCAAAAGTGAGTCAGCTTCAAACTCCTGAAAAAATTGAGTACAACGGCAAAACTTATAAACTTACTGCAAGCCAAGATTTGGATACGATTGCGCGCTATGTTTATCTTGCCGAGCCAGATACCTTAGAAAATTGGCAATCTCAAATTGAAGTGTTGCTTGATCGTGATTTATCCCGTTCTATTGAGCAACGCGTAGCATTGCGTGAGAAGGTATACCGTAATTTAGGCGTGACAGATTTCAAAATTCTTGCGAATTCAACGAATCCGAAAAAGCCCGCTACTGAGTTAAATGGTTATGTCATTTATGCTCCGACAGAACAAAATCCGTCCTGGCAAGTGGATATTGCTAAGGGCAAAAATGTGCCACGTTGTGGTTTCGTGCAATACCAATATTCCCAAAAAATGGAAATGAAAAAGTTTCAGCGCTTAAGCAAAGTAAAAATTGTGAAAAATTTACAAAAGTATCTTGTCGCAAAAGAAAGTAAAACATTACAAAAAGCGGATCTTTCTTGGAAATGTGAAAGTTATTTCAATCACTAAAATGTATAACTAGATCAAATCTCAAGTAAATTTTCAAAATTTTGCTAGAGCAGAAATTATGGATAGTGTAATCTTAGCACCAATTGTTCTTAAGAATTCAAAGTAGGTAAATATGATTAAAAAAATTGCTGTATTAACCAGTGGTGGTGATGCACCAGGTATGAATGCTGCCATCCGTGGCGTTGTTCGTGCAGCTCTTGCAGAAGGGCTTGAAGTATTTGGGATTTATGACGGTTATCAAGGCTTATATAATAATAAAATCCAACAGTTAAATCGTTATAGCGTATCGGATATAATTAACCGTGGTGGGACATTCTTAGGTTCTGCTCGTTTCCCTGAATTTAAGGATCCTGCCGTACGTGAGAAATGTGCAGAAATTTTACGTTCACATGGTATTGATGCCTTAGTTGTTATTGGTGGTGACGGTTCTTACATGGGGGCTAAATTGCTTACTGAAGAACATGGTTTCCCTTGCGTAGGTATCCCTGGCACAATTGATAACGATGTGGCTGGAACAGATTACACAATCGGTTATGAAACCGCACTACAAACAGCGGTGGATGCGATTGACCGTTTGCGTGACACTTCAAGTTCTCACCAACGTATTTCTATCGTGGAAATCATGGGTCGTCACTGTAGTGACTTAACCATTTCTGCAGGTATTGCTGGTGGTTGTGAATACATTGTGGCATCTGAAATGGAATTTAATCGTGAAGAATTAATTCGTCAAATTGAACGCAGTATTATTCGTGGAAAACGCCACGCCATCATTGCGATTACTGAGTTAATCACTGACGTGCATTCTCTCGCTCGTGAGATTGAGGCTCGCGTAGGTCATGAAACCCGTGCAACTGTATTAGGCCATATTCAACGTGGTGGTTCGCCTTGTGCCTTCGACCGTATTTTAGCTTCACGTATGGGCGTATATGCGGTAGATATATTGCTACAAGGTAAAGGTGGCTACTGTGTGGGTATTCAAAATGAAAAATTAGTTCATCACGATATTATTGATGCAATCAACAATATGCGCCGTGAATTTAAAGCAGATTGGTTAGAAATGGCTAAACGCTTAGAATAATTTTTTAAAGGTTATTTTAAACAAAATAAATCGGGCTAAAACAATGATTGTTTTAGCCCGATTTTTATATGCCTAGATTAGGCTTTTAGGTTATTTTTCTTACGTTGCAAGAAGTACACGAAAACGAGTAATAATGCACAAGCAAGAGACACAATAAACAAGCTACCAAAGAATCCATTCCAGTGGAGAGATTGAATAATCCACGCTAATGGGGCACCCGCCGCTGCCGCACCAATATAGGCGAAGAGACTAACGAAACCGGTAGAAGAACCTGAAGCATGTTTGTGGGAGTTTTCAGCTGCGGCCATGGCGATAAGGAATTGCGGACCAAAGATAAAGAATCCCATCAGGAAGAATAAGCCACACATCACAAAATAGTTATCGCTTGGGATGAACCATAATGCTAAGGAGGTTGAAATAATACCTAACACATAAATGATGTTCATTTGGGTACGGTTTCCGTTGAAGAACTTATCAGAGCCCCAGCCCGCAAAAAGTGCCCCTAAGAAACCGCCGATTTCAAAGAAAGAAACGGCTGAGTTTGCTTTAAGTAAGTCATAACCGTGGGTTTCTGTTAAATATAAGTTACCCCAGTCATTGATACCGGTACGGATGATATAAATAAAACACCAAGAAAATGCTAATGCCCAGATAATGCTGTTTTTGAACACATAAATTTTAAGAATTTCCCAGTTAGATAAACCTAAACCTTCACTTTCATGTTCTTTTTCAGCAATATCATTACGCCATTCACCGACTGTTGGAAGTCCCATAGATGTTGGGCGATCGCGTAATAAGAAACAAAGAGCAAAACCGATGACACAGGCAATAATCCCTGGCACGATCATGCCGTAACGCCATCCCCAATAAAGGGCAACGGCACCAGATAAAATTGGAATGAGTGCCCCACCTAAGTTATGTGAGGTGTTCCAAATAGCCCACCATAAACCACGTTCATTACGTGAGTACCAAGTATTCAGGATTTTTGAACATGGAGGCCAACCCCAACCTTGGAAAAAGGCATTGATCATCCAAAGGGTGATAAACATAAAGACAGATGAGCTCATACCGAATAGAATATTGACGACACCTGTCATCATTAAGCCTATCCCCATAAAGTAACGAGGGTTAGAGCGATCACCAAGTACACCCGATAAGAATTTAGATACACCGTAGGTGAGATAAAACGCAGTACCCATGATCCCGATATCAGCTTTTTGTAGCCCGAGCTCCGTCAGCATAGCAGGCATGACGAAGTTAAAACTTTTACGAGTAAAATAGAATACGGCATAGCCGATATAACTGGTAATCATCAAATGTAATCGCCAGTAACGATAAGTTTTATCGATCTCCTCTTTGCTTTTCGTAACCGGTAAATCCGGTGGTACACTGAAGATACCCATAATACTTCTCCTCTAATGATAATAAACCGTTCCAGTATATTACAAAGCCGGTTTTCAAAAGGGGACTCAGATCAAAAAATGGGGGATTTATAGGAAAAAATAGCTTGATGAATAGTTGATTTGATAATGAACGAATAAGTGCGGTCAGAAATTTTAGTTTTTTGACCGCACTTTATTAGGCTTAAGGATGGTTTGGGCGAGTTTTATGCTTTACGTTGCAAAATTAAAAAACGACAATCATAGAGATTGTCTTCATCAGCTTGACGATATTCTTCAAACTCGATGTTCCATTCAGACCAATTAATTTCAGGGAAGAAGGTATCGCCGTCAATGTCTGCTTGAATTTGTGTGAGATATAGTTTATCTGCTTTAGGTAAATATTGTTTAAATAACTCGCCGCCGCCAATCAACATAATTTCATCAAATTCTTTGACAAAATCGACCGCACTTTCAAAATTCTCTTTCCAGATGACACCTTCATATACGTAAGGCGTGCGTGAAAGGACGATATTGGTGCGTTTAGGTAATGGGCGACCGATGCTTTCAAAGGTTTTACGACCCATAATCACTGGTTTGCCCGTGGTATTTTTACGAAACCAGGCTAAATCAGCAGGTAAGTGCCAAGGCATTTGATTATCTTTTCCGATGACGTTATTTTTTGTTGTCGCAACGATCAAACTTAATGTCATATTTTCTATCCTATTTTTCTTTTTTTGCACTATATCATAGCTATTCACAAAATCTGTATATGAGGTTGGATTTTTCGTGATTTTTATTAATTTTAGTGCTAATTTAACCGCACTTTTCTATTTTTTCACTGAGGATAAACTATGTCGGCAAATCAGAAAACAATCGTCGTAAAATTTGGTACTAGCACATTAACACATGGTTCCCCAAAATTGAATGCATCCCACATGGTCGATATTGTTCGCCAGATTGCCCAACTTCATCAAGCAGGTTTTCGTGTAGTGATTGTGACATCAGGTGCGATTGCCGCTGGACGACATTATTTAAATCATCCTCAACTTCCTCCAACCATTGCGTCAAAACAGCTTTTAGCTGCTGTAGGGCAGAGTCAGCTTATTCAAGCCTGGGAAAAATTATTTGCGATTTATGATATTCATATTGGACAAATTTTATTAACTCGTGCCGATATTGAAGACCGTGAACGTTTTTTAAATGCACGCGATACATTACATGCGCTGTTGGACAATCATATTATTCCAGTGATTAATGAGAATGATGCGGTGGCAACGGCTGAGATTAAAGTAGGGGATAACGATAACTTATCAGCGCTAGTCGCGATTTTAGTGCAAGCGGAACAACTTTACTTATTAACGGATCAACAAGGCCTATATGAAAACGATCCGCGTAAAAATCCAGATGCGAAATTAATTCCTGTGGTTGAGCAAATTACCGATCATATTCGTTCTATTGCAGGCGGTAGCGGTACAAATCTTGGTACTGGCGGGATGAGTACAAAAATTATTGCAGCAGATGTGGCAACGCGTTCAGGTATTGAAACCATTATTGCGCCAGGCTGCCGACCTGATGTCATTGTTGATTTGGCTTACGATAAACCAATTGGCACGAAATTTATTGCTCATCACTCAGATCGTCTAGAAAGCCGTAAACAGTGGTTATTTGCAGCACCATCAGCAGGAATGCTGACGATTGATGAAGGTGCTGAAAATGCCATGTTAGTACAGAATAAATCGTTGCTGCCAGCAGGAATTACGGCTGTGGAAGGGCGTTTCTCACGCGGTGAAGTCGTCAAAATTAAGAATATCTCTGGTAAAGTGATTGCACTCGGTATGCCGCGTTATAACAGCGATGCGTTGGAATTAATCAAAGGAAAAAAATCCCAAGAAATTGAACAAATTCTTGGTTATGAGTATGGTGCAGTTGCATTACATCGTGATGACATGATTATGCTATAGCTTAAAATAGAAATCGGATCTCTTATATTTTCTGAACCTTCCTTTTATTTTGTCGGTCTATAAAAACATAAAAAGGGCAATAGCCCGATATTAAGTAGTAAAAGGAGACAACATGAGATTAATAGCGACCGTTTTAGCTGTTGGGCTATTAAGTGCTTGTACGCAGGGCTATTATGTAAAACATCGTAGCCCAATTTCAGTGAGCAAACACGTAAAGCGTTTAAATACGACGGTTTGTCATGATAAAGATGACTGGTATTTAGATGGTTATCGTGTAGGAAAAGATTTCCAAGCGCAAAGCCAATCTCAATTGAATAAACGAATTAACTTTTGTGGCCGACGTGTACCTGAGGAGCTGAGAACCGCATGGTTTAACGGTTTTGATGCAGGCTCAAATGGCGTTCAGATTGATATAGAGGGTTATGATGAGGATGCTCTCTTAACCTATGATTATGACGATGATGATCGTTATAGCGAAGACGACGAAGAATAAAAAAAGTGCGGTTAAAATTAACCGCACTTTTTCTTTTTAAAGGATATCGAGTAATTCAACTTCAAACACTAAGGTTGAGAATGGTGGGATAGATGCGCCCGCACCACGTTCACCGTAAGCCAGTTCGTGTGGAATAGTGAGTTTCCATTTAGAACCAACAGGCATCATTTGTAATGCTTCAACCCAACCACGAATTACGCCATTTACTGGGAATTCAGCTGGTGCACCACGAGCAACAGAACTGTCGAATACGGTACCATCTGGTAATGTACCTGTGTAGTGAACACGTACTTTATCAGTTGCAGATGGTTTGTTTCCGTTACCTTCGCTTAAAATTTCGTATTGTAAACCGCTGTCAGTGACGTTTACGCCTGCTTTTTTCGCGTTTTCTTCTAAGAATTTTTTACCTTCTTCTTCAATCGCTTTAAATTGCGCTTGTTGTGCTTCAGCCGCTTGTTCTTGAAGCGCTTGAACGGAATGCATTAAATCATTAATTTCTAATGCTGGTTGATTACGGTTTAAGGCATCGAAAATGCCTTTTGCTACCGCTTCAACAGAAATATCCATTTGGCTATCTGCTAATTGTTGACCGATTTGTAAACCGATACCGTAGCTGCCTTTTTCAGAAATACTTTCTAATTTTACTTGTTCAAAAATTTGAGCTGTCATGTTTTTTCCTTTGTTGTAAAACTATTTTTTCAATGCCAAGATTTCACCCATGCGAACAGGTTCATCAACACTTAAATGATCGGCAATTTTCACTTGGCCGGCTTGGAATAAGTTAATCACGGTAGAACCAAGTTGGAACCAACCCATTTCTTGACCCTTGCTTAATTTAACCGCATTTTCACCTTCATAAGTCCAGACTTTCACTTCGTTATGACGTGGCGGATTAATCACACCAGCCCAAACAGTACCGATACTCGCAGTGATTGTTGCGCCCACTAAGATTTGTACCATGGTACCGAATTCAGTATCAAAGAC
Source organism: Haemophilus parainfluenzae (assembly GCF_014931415.1). Classification (NCBI taxonomy): domain Bacteria; kingdom Pseudomonadati; phylum Pseudomonadota; class Gammaproteobacteria; order Pasteurellales; family Pasteurellaceae; genus Parahaemophilus; species Parahaemophilus parainfluenzae. The sequence continues at coordinate 918,514 of NZ_CP063121.1, forward strand.
ACAAATTACACGCTCATTACGCGCAAAGAGGTTCGGCACATGTTTCGCTAAAAACGGATTGACGGAGAATAAATCACCCGGTACGTAAATCATTTTGCGAAGAGTACCATCACATGGCATATGCACACGGTGATAATCACGTGGTGATAAATAAGTGGTGACGAATTCCCCATTTTTAAAGGTCTCGGTTAAATCTTTATTTTCCGCTAATAAATCATTTAAGCTGAAGAAGTGACCTTTTGCTTGTAATAGGCGGTCATCTTCAATGTGTCCACATTCACTTACACGACCATCCGCAGGGCAACAAAGTGCGGTTGGATTTTGGTTAATTGGTCGTGCATTTTCTTTTAATGGACGGATAAAGAATTCATTAAAACTGGCGTAATCACTGAAATTTTCTTTTTCAGCAATGCTCATATCAATGTTGTATTTTTTTGCAAACGCTTTAATCACAAAATGTGTCACTGCGCCCCATTTTTGTTTAGCTAACCAACCTGCTGCTTGTGTCATATAGATTTGAGGCATCACATATTGAAATGCAACTTTTAGGCGTTGCCAATAAGAAATTGGGTTCATTGATTTCTCCGATAAGATTAAAAAGTTGGGCGATTATAACAACTTATTTCACTTGTGCAATGTTAGTCGATGTTTTTGCGCAAGATGAAAGCAAGAAGCCGACATTTGCCGGCTTCTTTTTGTATTTATAAAATCATTTTGACCAATTTGTCTGCTTGAATCCGAGCAAACTTCTTCAACAGTTTTTGCACCGGTTCAGGATATTGCGTCAATTCTTCTAATTCAGAATAATCTTGCAATACTTTGGTATGTTGGCGGATATGTGATAATTCTTTTTCCGCTTGTGACAGAAGTTCTTGTTTTGGATCGTGGATTAATAATCCATTTTCCGCATCTAAACGCCATGCACGAGGATTCAGGTTGTTCCCTGTTAAAAGAATATACTGATTGTCCACCCAAATACCTTTGAGGTGATAGGTGTTATCGCCATCTTTCCATAAACGCACCGTTAAATGGCCATTTTTAATGTAAGCATCAAATTTTTCGCAGAAACGACGAAGATTACTTTCATATAAATAAGGCAATGCGCCTGCCATTTTAAATGGCTGCTCTGGTGGAATATAGAAATCGTTCGCGACTTTATCACCCACGATAATTTCGACACGTTTTCCTTGTTCTAATAAGCGGGCAAGTTTACTTCTTAGCGTGCGAGGGAAGTTGAAATAAGGCGTGCAAATCACCAATTTTTCCTGCACTTGTAAGAGTAAATCTTCGATAACTTGGTTTAATTCATTGCCCGATGCACCTAAACCAAAAAGTGGTGAAATGGTTAAAACATCGGAAAAACCAACCGCACTTTCCAACTGATATTCCGCATGGGCAGATAAGTTTTTACGATAAGCTTTTATTGCACTACGAATTTCTTTAGTGCGAGGGCGATTAGCCACATCTAATGGATGTACGGCACTGAAATCCAATAAATAATCATTGATGAAATTAACCATAGAATCCGCAAGTGCAGCATTATGGATTTTTTGATATCGGTCGTAACGGTATTTATCTTGCTGTTGTAAATACACGTTATTGATACTTGCGCCGCTATAAAGGACGGTATCATCAAACACAAAGCCTTTAATATGCAATACACCGAAGACTTCACGGGTATTAATAGGCACACCGAAGAACATATTTGGTTCATCGGGAAGTTGATAGGTTTGGCGTTGTTCACAATACCAATCAGCGTTAGTAGCAGATTTTTCTGCACCGAGTAAATTGCGTTGTCCGCGATGCCAATCCACTAAAATTTTCACATCCAATTCAGGATGATCTTGTTTTACGCGATAAATTTCATTGAGTATTTCTTGTCCCGCTTCATCTTTTTGCCAATAAAGTGCGGTCACGTAAATACGTTTTTTAGCTTGGCGAATTAATTCTATAATTTGTGCTTTGAATTCAAGCGGACTAAACAGAAACTCAACCTGTTCAGCCTGTAAAGGAAGAAAAGGCAAATTTTTTAAATTTTGTTCTGCTCGTTTAGCTTTATTGATTAACATAATCGATCTCTACACTAAAAATTAATGCTCTAGTTTACAATATTTCCTTTGTGGATTGATAGAAAAAAGGTTTTTTTTCGTTATAATGCTCACAAATTTTCGCATTTTTTGGCGAATTATTATCCAATTTTTCCTTCGAGAAGTAAATTATGAGCAATTCACGCAAACCATCATTCCAAACAAATTCCACCAAATCTTTTCAAGAGCGTAGCCCAAAACGTGCATTTAATGAAAAAGAACGTCGCTTTGATGATCGTCGCAATAATGAAAAACGTGAGGGAAATCGACCGCACTTTGATAAAAAAAAGGATGATCGTAAACCTTCTCGTGGCTTCCAACAGCAAGAAGTGAGAGAACCAAAAATTGCTGAACTTTCATTAAATAAAGCGAATGGTGAAAGTGGCTTAGTAAAAGTAACCGTGAAAAGCACTGGCGTGAGTTATAAACCGAAAGAAAAGAAAACGGGCGCATTATCACCACGAGCACCGGAGAAAATTAAAAAGAACCGCGCTGAAGAAATGAAAGTGTATGGTGAAAATGCGTGCTTAGAATTGTTTGCTGAGCGTCCGGAGAGCATTGTTCGCGTATGGGCAACGGTGCAAATGGCGCATCGAATTGGCGAGATTTTCAGTTATTTAGCCGCGAATAAAAAAGTGTATCACGTGGTGGACAGCGATGAGCTAAGCTTAGTAAGTGGCACTGAGCATCATGGTGGCATTTGTATGCTAGTGAAGAAGCAACGTACTTTCTCTTTACAAGGTTATTTAGATGTCCCGCGTCAAGAAGATTGTTTAGTGGTGCTTGATCAAGTTAATAATGCGCAAAACCTAGGTGGTGTTGTGCGTACTTGCGCTTTCTATGGCATTAAAAATGTGGTAACAAATCAAGTTGAACAGCTTTATGCACCGGCTGCGATGCGTGTGGCTGAAGGCGGAATGGAGCATATTCGTATTTTAGAAACAGAAAGTACGGAAATTGCGTTAGAGGCTTTACGTAAGGCGAGTTATCAGATTATTCATGTATCAACCAATAAACAGGGTATTGCGTTGGAACAACTCAAATTTGCAGCCAAAGTTGCATTAGTATTGAGTGAAGGCAGCACAGATGATATTCGTGAGAAAGAAGATGTGAATGTGCGTCTTTCTTTAAGTAATCCATTAAAAACCGGATTAAATATTGCGGTAAATACAGGAATTTTATTAGCACATTGGTATGTAAAATAACCTCAAGTGCGGTTATTTTTACACTTATTTTCAAGGCTGGCAGATGTCAGCCTTTTTTCTTTTTTAAAATGTGTGTCACTTAATTTTTCATCTTTCTTTCATAAAGTTTTTGGGGGAAGTTAAACAAAAGATCTATACTATTCCGAGTAGTTATTTAACAGGGAGTTTTTATGCCTGAACGTTCAGCCAATATTAGTACACATGATCCTTTCGGAAGTTTATTAGGTTATGCACCGGGTGGGATTGCGATTTATTCATCAGATTATCACACTGCTGATGAGAAAGAGTATCCGGATGATGCTGCCTTTCGCAGCTATTTAGGAAGAGAGTACATGGGCTACAAATGGCAGTGTGTAGAATTTGCTCGCCGTTATTTATATCTCAATCATGGCATGGTGTTTACTGATGTAGGAATGGCTTACGAGATCTTTTCTCTACGATTTTTACGTCAAGTGGTGAATGATGCCTTATTACCCTTACAAGCCTTTGCAAATGGTTGCAAACGTAAGCCTGAAGCAGGCGCCCTTTTAATTTGGCAAGAGGGGGGCGAATTTAAACATACGGGGCATGTGGCGATTATTACCGAAGTCTTAGAGGATAAAATCCGCATTGCTGAACAAAACGTGATTCACTCGCGCTTACCAAGCGGGCAGCAATGGACGCGTGAATTACCGATGACGGTTTCTGAAAGTGGTTATTTTCTGCATGATACCTTTGATGATACCGAAATTTTAGGTTGGATGATCCAAACGGAAGACACCGAATACAGTCTGCCACAGCCAACGCCAGAAAAAGAGAAACTTGAAATTCATGCAGAACATATTGAAAACAACGGTCAGTTTGAACATAAATGGCTGAATGAGAACAATGAATTTGAAGCTGCCTATGTGAAAGCCATGGGAGGGCATAAAGTTAGCCATTCTGACCAATATCGTTACTTTACAATGTCTGAAACAGCACAGCATGAGTTGATTCGTGCAACTAATGAATTACATTTAATGTATTTGCATGCCACAGATAAAGTTTTAAAAGACGATAAGTTATTAGAATATTTTAATATTCCAAAATTATTATGGCCTCGCTTACGTTTATCTTGGCAAAATCGCCGTTATCAAACCATTACGGGGCGTTTAGATTTCTGTATGGATAGTCGTGGATTGAAAGTGTATGAATACAACGCAGATTCAGCCTCTTGCCATGCGGAAGCCGGTGAGTTTATGAATCGATGGGCGATTCAAGGCGGATTGAATATTGGTGAAAATCCTGCTGATGGTTTACGTAATGCATTAGCGGATTGTTGGAAACACAGTGAAGCGACGCCGCTTGTTCATATTATGCAAGATCATGATGATGAAGAAGATTACCACTCATTGTTTATGCGTAATGCACTGGTTCAAGCAGGATTTCAAGCCAAAATTATTCATGGTACAGAGGGGCTACATTGGGATAGTCGTGGTCGTTTGATTGATGATGAAGATAACCAGATAAAAACGGTGTGGAAAACATGGGCTTGGGAAACCATGTTAGAGCAACTTCGTGAGGATGCGACAGGCATGGAAGTGGCTCCACCAATTCGTACGGGGTATCCTGAAGATAAAGTGCGGTTAATTGACGTGTTACTTCGTCCGGAAGTCTTAGTTTACGAGCCACTTTGGACAGCCATTCCAAGTAATAAAGCGATCTTACCTGTATTATGGTCATTATTCCCAAATCATCGTTATCTACTCGAAGCGGGATTTGAATTGACACCTGAACTGATTAAAAATGGTTACGCACAAAAACCAATTGCAGGTCGTCGAGGTGATAATGTGAAACTCATTGGTGAGTGTAAATCTGTACTCGATAGCACAGATGGTCGTTTTGATAAGCAGGAAAGTATTTATCAACAGCTTTGGTGTTTACCAAAAGTGGAAGACCAATATGTTCAGGTCTGTACTTTCACTGTTGGTGGGCATTATGGTGGTAGCTGTTTACGTTCAGACCCGAGTTTGGTCATTATGGGAAATAGCGATATGCAACCGTTAAGGGTATTATCGGATAAAGATTTCCTTAAGAAATAAAAATAAAATCGGCACTCAAAATGAGTGCCGATTTATTATTTCGCTACAAAATTATTTAGCATCTTTGTTATCAGCAGGTTTTTCATTTGCTTTTAACATATCCGCTGGAATAAAGCTTTGTTGTACTTTTTCCATGTGTGGAAGGTTATGCGCAATACCTTTGTGACAATCGATACAGGTTTTGTTTTGTTCCTGTGCAAGTGCGTGCATTTGTTGTGCCACAGTTTTTTGTTGAGTAAAGTCCATATCATTGAAGTTATGGCAGTTACGGCACTCTTGTGAGTTATTCGCTTTCATACGCGCCCATTCGCGTTCAGCCATTTCTAAACGATGTTTTTCGAATTTTTCTTTAGTATCTACTTTACCTGTAAAGTATGCATAAACTTCAGTCGATGCCTGCATTTTACGAACCATTTTTGGAATGAATTCATGTGGAACGTGACAGTCTGAACAAATTGCTTTCACACCTGAACGGTTACTAAAGTGGATTGACGCTTGGTACTCAGGTACAACGTCATTAGTATGACAGTCTGAACAGAATTGCTCTGTATTAGTTGTCGCCATTCCAGCATTAAACAGGTTAGTGCCAACGATAGTACCAATGATAGTTAATAAAATAACCCCACCAATTGCCATTTTGCTCGGAGAGCGTAACCAACGGCAAACTTTCTGAATGCTTGATTTAATCATGGTTTAGCTCCTTATTTACCTTGCATTTGACGAATAGTTTCAAATTTATTTTGAATAATTGGATTCACGTCAGTTTGTTGAACGTGGCATTGTAAACAGAAATAACGACGTGGCGAAGTGCCTTCTGTTTTTTGTCCGTCACGTGTTAAGAAATGGCTTTCAGGTACGCGAGGTGCCCCCGTTGTTGGAGCAACATCCGGAGAGTGACAGCCTAAACATTGGTTAGCATTTTTCGTCACTTGTAAACCACGAATGCTGTGTGGAACAAGTGGAGGTTGGTTAGGGAAGGTTACAGGAATATTACCAACATCTTTATAAGGATTCGTAAATGCTGGTGCAACACTTTCTGCTGTTTTATCAATGCTGTTTGCAACTTGCGGTGCATCAGCAAATGCCAATCCACTACATAAAGCCAGCATGAAAATAAATGATTTTTTCATGAAATCCACTCCATTAAATAATTAAATATTTTTAATTTTTATTTGTTTCTCAAAGCGAGAGCCAAATGTAAATACATTTTCTGCGCAAACGTCAATACAGCGTCCACAAGTAATACAATCTTTTGCCAATATAATTTGGCTATCTTCAGGTCCACCGTGTAAAGGAAGTCTTAATACTTGCGGTTCTGGGCAAACATTATAACAGTCCATACAACGGTCACAGCGATCACGATCAATTACATTAACTTTTATTAGGCTTTTACTGCCAATGACACCATAAATTGCACCAATCGGACAAAGGTGACCGCACCAACCATGTTCGGCAACAAGTAAGTCAAATAAAAAGATGACTGCAACTAACCAAAGGGTTGCACCTGTTCCAAAGACAAAGATGCGTCCAAGTGCTGCAACAGGATTTATCCACTCCCATAAGAGTGTGCCAGTCATTGCACTACCGACTAAAATCACCGCTAAAATCACATAACGAAGTTGGCGCGAAATTTTTAATGATTGTCTAATACCTAATTTTCTACGTAACCAAGCTGCAGCATCCGTTACCATATTCATTGGACAAACCCAACTACAGAAGGCTTTACTTGCAACGACTGCGTAGAATATCGCAATAATTAAGGCACCAACAATTGTCGTGATTTCAGGTAAGTAACCTGTCGCTAAACTTTCAGCGGTAATCAATGGATCTGTCAATGGCACAGTATCCAAAAGCATGCTTGAGCTGTAATTGCCTTTTAGAATCCAAACTTGCCAAATCGGGCCACTTAAGAACATTAAAATGATACTTAATTGACTGATTCGACGTAGAATTAAAAAGCGATAAGCATGCCACCAACCGAGTTTTTGGCGAGCTTCTAAGCCTGCATCTTTAGGCTTATTCGGGGTATATTTTTCAGCCATTATTTAACCCCCTTAATGTTTAAGTCCAGATTTGGGAATTGCTCTGCTTCCGGAACTGTTGTTGGATTTGGTACATAATCCATTGTTGCACGGTTTGGTGTTGCCACTTTTTGGTTCGGTTGAACTTGCATTGGCTGATAAACCGGCTCATGTGAGCCTTCCGGCATACGAGCATCCATTGCTGGACGTAAGCCATCCGGATGTTGCTCCTCAATTAAGGATTTTCCGGCGTTTTGTTTTTCTTTCCAGCCTAAGCGATAGTGGCGACCGAGTAGTCCTTTGGCGATATCCATCGGTAAGACTTTAATTGCCGCTTCTTCTAATACACAAGCTTGTTCGCATTTACCGCATCCGGTGCAAGCATCAGAGTGAACAGTTGGAATAAGCTTTGCATGAATTCCTGTACGATCATTGTGGATACGTTCAAGTGTAATCGCTTTATCTACTAATGGACAAACGCGGTAACACACATCACAACGCAACCCCTGCCAGTTAAGACAAGTTTCATGGTCTAGCAATACTGCTAACCCCATTCTCGCATCATTGATATCTTTGAGTTCTTTACTTAATGCACCACTTGGACAGGCATTCATGCATGGAATATCCGGACACATTTCGCAAGGTTTATCCCGAGCGATAAAATAAGGTGTGCCAGCCTCCATTGGTGAAATCAGCGAAGCTAAATGCAACATATCATATGGACAGGCTTGGACGCATTGTCCGCAACGGGTACAAGCTGCCAAGAAATCCTTTTCCGGTAAAGCGCCAGGTGGACGCAAGGCGATTCCTTCTTTAGCTTTAGCTTGTTGTTGCTGTAAGCCAAGAATAATACCAACCCCACATACTCCGGCAGCCGTTCTTGTCACATTTTTTAAAAACTGACGACGGTTAGGATCAAGTCTCATCTGCGTTTCCTTTTATAAGCGGTCTGATTTTGTAAAAATGTTGCAAAATTTGACCGCTCTTATTTTAAATTCCCTTCTCTTTAAAGAGAGGAGCGACTAGAAACGAAAGGAAAATCCTACGCTTTTTCCACTTTAACCGCACATTTTTTGAAGTCGGTTTCGCCTGAAATTGGATCGGTTGCATCCAATGTTAATTTGTTAGCAAGCTGACCCGCATCAAAGAAGGTGGTGTAAATTAAGCCCTGAGGACATTTGTTACGACCACGGGTATCTAAGTAAGTGATCATTTCACCACGACGAGTGATTAACTTCACTTTATCCCCATGACGTAAGCCATATTTTTTTGCATCCGCTGGGTGCATCCAAACTAAGTTGTTCGGGAACGCACGGTGTAATTCAGGTACACGACGAGTCATGGTACCAGTATGCCAGTGCTCAAGTACACGACCAGTACATAACCATAATGGATATTCTTCATCTGGTGATTCTGCAGGGTCTTCATAAGGCACACCTAAGATAATTGCTTTTTTATCTGGATAACCGTAGAACGCAACATCTTCGCCTGCTTTAACGTACGGGTCAAAGCCTTCACGGTAACGCCATAAGGTTTCTTTACCGTCAACAACCGGCCAACGTAAACCACGTACTTGGTGGTAAGTATCAAATGGTGCTAAGTCATGACCATGACCACGTCCGAAGTCAGCGTATTCTTCGAATAAGCCTTTTTGTAGGTAGTAACCAAAGTGATCTGCTTCATCATTGATGTATCCTGGAACATCCGTTGGTACTTTATATTTGTTTACTTCACCATTCTCGTAAAGTACTTCATATAAAGTCTTACCACGATATTCTGGCATTTGAGCTAATAATTCTTCGCCCCATACTTCATCTGTTTTGAAGTATTTAGAGAATTCCACAATTTGCCATAAGTCAGAACGAGACTCACCAGGACCTTTCACTTGTTGACGCCATAATTGGGTACGACGTTCTGCGTTACCATAGCCCCCTTCTTTTTCTACCCACATACAAGTAGGGAGAATTAGGTCTGCTGCAACTGCAGAAACGGATGGGTAAGGGTCTGAAACAACGATGAAGTTTTCAGGGTTACGCCAACCAGGGAAAATTTCGTCGTTAATGTTTGGACCACCTTGCATGTTGTTGGTACAAAGTTGCCATAAGAAGTTTAATTTACCATCTTTTAATGCACGGCTTTGTTGTACAGCTGCGTATCCAGGTACAGTTGGAATGGTACCTTTTGGTAATTTCCATTTTTTCTCAGCGATTTCAACGTGTTTAGGATTGGTTACTACCATGTCCGCTGGTAAACGGTGAACGAAAGTACCCACTTCACGCGCTGTACCACAAGCTGAAGGTTGACCAGTTAATGAGAACGGACCACAACCTGGTTTAGAAATTTTACCGGTTAATAAGTGTACGTTATAGATCATGTGGTTAACCCATACACCACGAGTGTGTTGGTTAAAGCCCATTGTCCAGTAAGAAACTAAGTTCTGTTCTGGATCCGCGTACATTTTCGCGAGGGTTTCAAGCTGATCTTTTGGTACACCAGAAATACGGTGTGCTTCGTCTAATGTATAAGGTGCAACGATTTTCTTGAATTCTTCGAAGTCAGAGTCATACATTTTACCTGCAGTTTTACGGTTTTTCGCTGCAACTTCAAGTGGGTGTTCTGGACGTAGACCATAACCGATATCAGTTTCACCACGTTTGAATTTAGTATGTTTATTAACGAAGTCCCAGTTTACTTTATCGTTTTGGATAATGTAGTTTGCAATGTAGTTAAGGATTGCAAGGTCTGCATGTGGATTAAATACGATAGGCACATCAGCTAATTCAAACGAACGGTGTTCGAATGTTGACATAACTACAACTTTCACGTTATCAGAAGAAAGACGACGGTCAGAAATACGAGACCATAAAATTGGGTGCATTTCCGCCATGTTTGAACCCCAAAGCACAAATGCATCGGTTTTCTCGATATCGTTATAGCAACCCATTGGTTCATCCATACCGAATGTACGCATAAACGCAACCGCTGCAGACGCCATACAGTGACGAGCATTAGGATCGATAGTATTTGAACGAAGACCAGCTTTCCAAAGTTTTACTTTTGCATAGCCTTCATAGATAGTAGTTTGACCGGAAGAGAACATCCCAACAGCATTTGGTTCTTTTTTCTTCAAGATGTCTTTGATTTTTTCCGCCATGATAGTGAAAGCTTGCTCCCAAGAAACTGGTGTAAAGTCACCTTCTTTATGGAATTTACCATCTTTCATACGTAATAACGGAGTTTGTACACGGTCTGCACCGTACATGATTTTAGAAAGGAAGTAACCTTTGATACAGTTTAAACCGCGGTTTACTTCTGCATCCGGGTCACCTTGAGTTGCGACAACTCGACCATCTTTGGTTCCTACCAATACGCTACATCCTGTACCACAGAAACGGCATGGGGCTTTATCCCATTTGATGCCCATATCTTCGGTCGCATTAACCTGTTTAACAGGGATGGTCATACCGGCAGCCGCTGCCGCTGCAAGTGCAGCATTGGCTTTCATAAAATCTCTACGATTAAGTTCCATAGTTTTCCCCACTCGTTGTTGAATGTTTTAGAATATACAAAAGAGTATGTATTCCTAAATTATTTATTTTTCATCTAAGTAATTCGAAATTAAAGAAACGACAATTACTCCTGGGATATCTTTAATTTCATCCATAAGATCCGCTAATGCTAATTGACGGTTACTTTCAAGGGTGACCACCAATTTGCCTTCATCAGATTTTTCGCCATGAATCTCAGCGGTTGGAATCGCTAAAATGGCTTCTTTGACTTGGTTAAGTTTTTCTGGTCTGGCTTGCACAACAATGCTGCATACATACCAGTTCTCATTTTCGCTAAATTGACTCATCGATATTTGTTTCAATATTAAAAATTTTTATTGCTTTTGTTGGGCAAACACTTAGGCAAGCACCACAACCATTACAGCTTTCTAAATCCAATATGGGTTTTGCTACGCCACCAAGTTGTAATCGAAAACGGATGGCATTCATCGGACAGCTATCTTGGCAACTTCGACATTCCACTCGATTTTCTGTGAGACATTGCGTTGTAATTTCAACTTTATGTGCCCAAGGCTCTTCTTCTAATGAACGAAAAATCGGTTGTTCACAGACTAAAACACATTTTTGGCAGAACGTGCATTCGCCCTTGTCAAATTGTATTTCAGGAAAACAGCCATCGCCTTTTACGATAATTTGGGTTTCACATACCAGTATGCAATCACCGCACCGCGTACATTTATCTGTAAAGTTGTTCTCGTTTATCGACCAAGGTGGACGGATAGCATTAATACCTTGAATTTTCGCGTTTTCAGAATGTAACGATTGTAAAAATTGCCCACGTAATAATTGTCTGCGAGAAGGATTTTCAATCGCCATATTTTTCTTTAAAGTTCGGTATTTTCAAGGGATGCATTATCTAGTGCTAATAAAAAAATAGTAACTACCTAAAAGGAGTAGTTTTTAAGAAATATACACTTTTGTTGAGATAGATCAATGATATTTTGAAAATATGTTATTAGTGTAAATAAATTGTTAAAATATAAGTGAAAATGATTATTAAATAGGGCGGAAGAACCGCCCTGAAGTGAGTTTAAAATATTATGCGTTTTGGGTTGGGTAATCCCACCAAATATCGAATAATTCACTGATTTCGATTTGTTGTAATTTATTTTCTTCTAACCATTTTTTCACTAATTGACGATGGCTTTCATCACATTTACCGATTTTCTCTAAGCAAACTAAGCCTTCCCAATGTAAATAGCCGCTACCTTCATAAGCTAAGCCGTTTGGTTGAATCACTTCAGCAATAAAACGATCAACGGTTTCATCGATAGTTTCGATGCTGGTACCTTCAGCAAATTGCCAATTCACTAAAAAGCCTAATTCTTGGAACTCTGCTAAGTGAAGTTTTTTACGTTGACGTTGATTACGAGTTGTCATTTCAATGTTCTCCTATGTTAAGGTAATGGGTATCGTCATCATCTCAATGATTATTTTTTCTTAAAGTATAAATCCCACACACCGTGGCCTAAGCGATGACCGCGCGCCTCAAATTTTGTGAGAGGGCGGAAATCAGGACGTGGAATATAATCTTGTTCGGCAGTATTGATTAAGTTTTCATTGGCTGAAAGCACTTCGAGCATTTGTTCCGCATAGTTTTCCCAGTCCGTTGCCATATGAATAAAACCATTTGGTTGTAATTTTTGCACGACTTGCTCTACAAAGTGCGGTTGAACAATACGGCGTTTATGATGTTTCGCTTTATGCCAAGGGTCAGGGAAGAAAAGTTGTAAGCCGCCCAATTCGCCGTCTTTTACACAATCACGTAGAATTTCAGTGGCATCATGGCAAATCACGCGAAGGTTTTTCACGCCTTTTTCTACCGCATAAGCAATACAGGCACCTACACCTGGTGTGTGTACTTCAATACCAAGATAATTTTTATCAGGATTTGCTTCTGCCATATCCACTAAAGATTTCCCCATTCCGAAGCCAATTTCTAATATAACGGGATTTGTATTGCCATAAATCGCGACAAAATCAAAAGGGGCATTTTGATAATCTAATCCAAGATCAGCCCAGTGATCATTCATCATATTTTTTTGAAAATCACTTAAGCGACCTGTCCGCAACACAAAGCTACGAACTTTACGTTTATAACGACCATCTTCTGTAAATTCAGCCGTTTCAACGGTTTTACGTTTTTGATCAGCAAAGGTTTTTTGCTCTTCTGTCATGGTTTTTATTCGCTCAATTAAAATTGGCGGCGATTATACACTAAAAGGCAAGGTTGTGGGATTTTTCCACCTAATTCCCGTATAATAGCGAAAATTTTTAATTGTTTTTTGTTATGAATATTGTCCGAGTTGCATTAGCCGTACCGCTCCCCCGATTTTTTGATTATCTCTATTCACCTGACTTGACACCAATCGTTGGTGGACGAGTGTTGGTGCCTTTTGGTTCGCAAAAACGAGTCGGGATCGTGGTGGATTTGCCGGCTTCTTCGGATGTAGCAAAAGAGAAGTTAAAACCAATTATTGATGTGCTTGATGCTGACTCACTTTTTAATTCCATAACGTGGGATTGGTTAGCTTGGTCGGCTAATTATTATCGCGCTGCCTTAGGCGATGTGTTGTTTCAAGCGTTGCCAGTCAAACTCCGCAATGGTGAAAGTGCGGTTAAAAATGACCGCACTTTTTGGCGTATTACGGAACTTGGAAAACAAGCATTAGAATCAGGCGAGCTAAAACGCGCTAAAAAACAAATTGAAGCCTTAAATTTATTGCTAATGCAAGATTTAGAAAAAGGTAACAATGAAATCAGTTTGGCAATTTGGTCAGCGCTTAAAGGCAAAGATTATGTAGAAGAGATTATTGTGCCTAGTGAACAAAAAAGTTGGCAACAAGCTCTTGGGGATAATCCTTTAGTTAATCTTGATAACCGATTGATCTTAAACAAGCAACAAGCCCTTGCATTTAGTCAGTTGCTTTTCCAAGAAGGCTTTAATGTGTGGTTGTTAGAGGGCGTGACCGGTTCGGGTAAGACTGAAATCTATCTGCAATATATTGAAGAAATCTTAAAGAAAGGCAAACAGGTTTTAGTGCTTGTTCCTGAAATTGGGCTTACCCCTCAGACAGTGAGACGGTTCAAAGCTCGCTTTAATGTGGAAATTGATGTATTGCATTCCAACTTGAACGATACTCAGCGCTTAAATGTTTGGGAGCGAGCAAGAACCGGGCAGAGTGCAATCGTGATAGGGACGAGATCAGCGCTCTTCACCCAGTTTTCAGATCTCGGCTTAATCATTTTAGATGAAGAGCATGACGGCTCGTTTAAACAGCAAGATGGTTGGCGTTATCATGCAAGAGATTTAGGCATTGTTTTAGCGCAAAAGCTCAATATCCCTATCTTATTAGGTTCTGCCACACCAAGTTTGGAAAGTGTGAATAACGTACAAAATGGTAAATATCATCATTTGGTCTTATCAAAAAGAGCCGGAAATTCGACCGCACTTCGCCAGTTTGTGATTGATTTAAAACATCAACGAATTCAAAACGGATTATCCGAACCTCTATTGCAACGTATGCAAGAACACTTAGAAAAAGGCAACCAAGTATTTTTGTTCCTTAATCGACGTGGATTCGCTCCCGTGTTGTTATGCCATGAATGTGGTTGGATTGATGAATGTCATCATTGCGAAAAACCTTATACTTATCACCAACATCAGCGCGTTTTACGCTGCCATCATTGTGGTGCTCAAAAAACAGTGCCGATGCAGTGTGGCCATTGCGGTTCAACGCATTTAGTGACCACGGGATTAGGTACAGAGCAGCTAGAAGAAACCTTAAAAGCACGTTTTCCTCAATATAATATTGCTCGTATCGATCGTGATAGCACTGCGCGAAAAGGTAAGCTTGAAGGTTATTTAGAGGATATTCAGCAAGGTAAAAGTCAGATTTTAATTGGCACACAAATGTTAGCCAAAGGACACCATTTCCCGAATGTCACTTTGGTTGCTTTAGTGAATGTGGATAATGCCTTGTTTTCCCTTGATTTCAGAGCCGAAGAACGTTTGGCGCAGCTTTATGTGCAAGTTGCGGGGCGCTCAGGCAGAGCCGAAAAACAGGGCGAAGTGGTTTTGCAGACACATTATCCGGATCATCCGTTATTAACCACCTTGCTTGAAAAGGGCTATCAAGCCTTTGCAGAAGAAACCTTGAAGCTACGTCATAATATGGGCTTGCCTCCATTTAGTTTCCAAGCCTTGTTTAAAACTCAATGTCGTCATTCTGAAGAGGCGGAAAATGCATTGTCGCAATTGGCGTCTTTCTTCTATGAGCAAAAAATTGAAGGCTTGCAAGTGTTGGGACCAATTCCTGCACCGTTCAGCAAAAAAGCGGGACAGTATCGTTGGCAGTTACTATTACAACACGCCTCTCGAAAACAATTACAGGCTGCATTGAGTCGATATTCCCCAGAGTTGATAAAGTCTTCTCAAGTGCGGTTGATTTTAGACGTGGATCCTTTGGATTTGAGTTAGCAAAAATTCCCTAGAAAAATGCACAGTTTTTCAGTAGAATTAAGCGTTTTTTATACTCTAAGTTTAATTTATCGAATATTTTAGGATTTTATCGTGGCTCATCGAGATTTTGCCGGTCGAAGCGGCTCAAAAAATAATAAAAAGAAAGCAAAGAAACGTTTTAATCGTAATACTTTAATTGGTCTTGCGTTGGTAGCAGTATTAGGTTTTGGTTTAGGGCTTTACTTCTTAAAAAGTAAAACACCTGAACCTGTCGTGACAACAACGGTTCAACCAGAAAAACCGCAACCAAAAAGTGTGTTGCCGAATCGTCCAGAAGAAGTATGGCACTATATTAAAGAATTAGAAACCCGTACGGTGCCGGTGGATAATAATCCTTCTTCTGTTGAAAAAAATATGCGTTTGACGGAAGAACAGCGTCAAGTGCTTATTCAAATGGAAAAAGAGCAAAAGGCGGCAGAAGAAGCGAAAAAATTAGAAGCTCAGCGTAAAGAGCAAGAAGCGGCAAATGCAGAAAAAGCCGCCGCTCAAGCACAACAAGCTCAATCAGCACAGACAGCTCAAACTCAGCCAGCTCAGCAAACAGCAAAACCAGAAGCGAAAAAGCCTGAATCAGTTAAAAAGCCTGAACCACCAAAAAAAGCGGAAGTAGTAAAAGCTGAACCGGTAAAAACAGAGCAACCGAAAAAAGCAGAACCAAAACCTGCTGAACAGCAAGTACAGGCTGGTGGTAAAAAATTTGGTTTACAATGTGGTGCATTTAAAAATCGTGCACAAGCAGAAAGCTTACAAGGTCGCCTTGCGATGGCGGGTGTGAATGCACAAATTGCGACAAGTGAAGAATGGAACCGCGTACGCGTGGGACCATTTGGTAGTCGAGATGCCGCAGCTGCTGCACAAGATAAAGCAAAATCTGTGGCAAGCTGTGTGGTGATTGGAATGTAATTAAGACTTTAAAAGTGCGGTTAAAAATGACCGCACTTTTTTTATATATTTCACTTGCCAAAAAACAAAAAAACAATAAAATGAACGTTCATTCATTTTAAGTATTCATCTTAAATGACCTTTCTCATATATAACCCTAAGAATTTAATTTTTTATTATGCGACAAGTAAAAGCCTCTAAAACGAAGCTTGATGTCAGCGAGCAGATCTTTGATGCAACAGATCGTCTTATGGCAAAAGAAGGATTACATCATCTTTCTATGCATAAGTTAGCCAAGGAAGCAGGCATCGCAGCTGGCACGATTTACCTTTATTTTAAGAGTAAAGACGAGTTATTAGCACAATTTGCTCGTCGAGTGTTCAATAAGTTTGTTGTGGCGATTGAAGAAGGTTTTGATGAAAACCAATCTTTTTTCGAGCAATACAGAAAAATGTGGTGTAATATTTGGCATTTTCTGCAAGAAAATCCAACGATTCTGTTAAACATGAATCAATATCGATCTTTGCCAGAGTTTATTGAAACCTGCAAAGAAATGGAGCATTCGTGTTGGGATCAGTTTTGTATAAAGGGACAAGCAGCAAATGTGTTAGCTGATTTAGATCCTCATCTGTTATTTTTGCTGAGTCTTAAAACCGCAATGGTTTTAGCCTCAGATATCAAATATCTCGGTACGGTAGTAACCGATGCGATGTTAGAATCTGTCATTGAACGCTCTTGGCGTGCAATTCAGAAGTAGTCATTTTATTGTCTTAATGGAGTTTTCCAAATGAGTATAACTCAAACTAATAGACCAAAGCGCTCACACGTTTTCTTTTTGAAATTAGCGTTAGGCGTATTTGTGTTAATTTTTGCTGCAATGATTTTTCTTAATCATATGAAAGCAAAAGGTATTGCTGATTTCTTAGCAAATAAACCTGAAACAGCTTCTCCTGTTACCGCAATGACAGTTAAGGCTTCAGAATGGACGCCGATCATTGAAACAACAGGTCTTGTTCGTCCAAATCAAGGGGCGATGTTAAGTGCACAAAGCGCTGGAACCGTGTCTAAAGTGCTCGTGCAAAATGGCCAAAGCGTGAAAAAGGGTGATTTGTTAGTTGAGTTAGATAGTTCCGTTGAGCGTGCAAGCTTACAAGCGGCTCAAGCTCAAGTGGTGTCATTACGTCAAACTTATCAACGTTATGCAAACCTTGCTGGCAGCGGTGCCGTTTCTCGTCAAGAATTAGATAACGCAAAATCAGCTTATGAAGCACAAGCGGCAAATATTGAGTCATTAAAAGCAACCATTGAGCGTCGCCAAATCGTCGCGCCATTTGATGGTAAAGCCGGTATCGTGAAAGTGAATGTTGGTCAATACGTTTCAAACGGTACTGAAATTGTGCGTGTTGAAGATCGTTCTTCTATGAAAGTGGATTTTGCGATTGCGCAAAACCTATTAGATAAATTGCATATTGGTCAAAAAGTAACGGCTACGGCAGATGCGCGTAAAGGTGAAACCTTTGCAGCAAAAGTTACTGCCATTGAGCCGGCAATTAATTCTTCAACCGGTTTAGTGGATGTTCAAGCAACATTTGAACCAGAAGATGGGGCAAAATTATTGTCCGGTATGTTTACTCGCTTACATGTGGCTTTGCCAACAGAACATAATCAAATTGTGGTGCCACAAGTGGCGGTGAGTTACAACATGTATGGCGAATCGCTTTATATTTTGACCGCACTTTCTGATGAAGATATTGAGAAATTAGGCGGCGCAGAGAAAGCGGCGAATATGTACCGTGCAAAATCAATCACCGTGTTTACAAAAGATCGTCAAGGCATTTATGCACAATTAAAAGGCGATGAAGTCAAAGTTGGCGATAAAATTGTGACTGGTGGTCAGCAAAACTTAAGTAATGGTGCATTGGTTTCTGTTGCAGATAAAGCGGGCGTGGGTACAGAACAACCTGCAAATAAAACGAATCTTTAATTAGGAAAAGCGAATGAGATTTACCGATATATTTATTCGTCGCCCTGTTTTGGCGGTTTCGATTAGCTTGTTAATCATTATTTTAGGTTTACAAGCGATCTCGAAATTGGCTGTGCGCGAATATCCGAAAATGACCACAACGGTAATTACGGTGACCACCGCATATCCAGGTGCAGATGCAAACTTAATTCAAGCATTTGTGACCTCGAAAATTGAAGAAGCGGTAGCACAAGCAGACAATGTGGACTATATGTCTTCAAGCTCTAGACCAAGTACGTCAACAGTTACCGTAAAAATGAAATTAAATACCGATCCGAATGCAGCCTTGGCAGACGTGTTAGCCAAAGTTAACTCGGTTCGTTCTGAATTGCCAAGTGGTATTGAAGATCCAACGGTTTCTTCCTCTACAGGTGGTTCGGGGATTATGTACATTAGTTTCCGTTCTAGCAAACTCGATGCAAGTCAAGTAACTGACTATATTCAACGCGTAGTCAAACCTCAGTTCTTTACCGTAGAAGGGGTAGCGAGCGTACAGATTTTTGGTGCATCAGAGTACGCACTTCGTGTTTGGTTAGATCCAGAAAAAATGGCAGCTCAAAACCTTTCAGCCACACAAGTGATGTCTGCATTATCAGCGAATAACGTTCAAACGGCAGCGGGTAATGATAATGGCTATTTTGTGACTTATAAAAACAAAGTAGAAACCACGACAAAATCCGTTGATGAATTAGGTAACTTAATTGTGACATCGAACGGTGATAAATTGGTGCGTTTACGCGATATCGCTGATATTGAGTTAAATAAATCAAGTGATAGCTCTCGAGCAGTCGCGAATGGTGCTGATTCTGTTGTATTAGCGATCAACCCAACTTCATCTGCGAACCCACTCACTGTTGCAGATAAAGTGCGTCCACTTTATGAGAGTATCAAAAATAATCTGCCAGATGCTATTCAATCTGACATTTTATATGATCGCACCATCGCGATTAATAATTCGATTGATGAGGTAGTAAAAACCATTATTGAAGCAACAGTAATCGTATTAGTCGTGATTACCATGTTTATCGGTTCATTCCGTGCAATTTTGATCCCAATTATTACCATTCCGATTTCATTAATCGGGGTAATTATGTTGCTTCAAACCTTAGATTTCTCCATTAACTTGATGACGTTGCTAGCATTGATTCTGGCAATCGGTTTGGTGGTGGATGATGCGATTGTGGTATTGGAAAACGTGGACCGTCACATTAAGTTAGGCGAAACTCCATTCCGTGCTGCTATTATTGGTACGCGTGAAATCGCTGTTCCGGTTATTTCCATGACCATTGCCTTGATTGCAGTATATTCTCCAATGGCGTTAATGGGGGGGATTACGGGTACATTGTTTAAAGAGTTCGCCTTAACCCTTGCAGGGGCGGTATTTATTTCAGGTATCGTGGCATTAACACTTTCACCAATGATGACCAGTAAGTTACTGAAATCGAATGCGGAGCCAAGTAAATTAGAGCAACGAGTAGAGCATACACTAAGCAAAGTAAATGCAGCTTATGCGTATGTCCTTGATTTGGTGATGGTTAATCGTAAATGTATGTTGATGTTTGCGGCGATTATCTTTGCGACCTTACCGGTATTGTTTAAATCACTTTCAAGTGAATTAACCCCACCAGAAGATAAAGGGGCATTTTTGGCGATTGGTTCAGCACCGTCTAACGTAAACGTGGATTATGTGCAAAATGCGATGGCACCTTATCAAGAGATTTTAAAAAATACGCCAGAAGTGCAGTTTGCCATGACAATTTCAGGTGCGCCAAGTTCTAACCAATCTTTAAACGTCATTACGTTAAAAGACTGGAAAGAACGTTCAAAAAGCCAAACTGAGATCTTAAATGAATTAAATGCGAAAGCGAAATCAATTCCTGAGGTATCTGTTCAAGGCTTCTCGTTCCCAGAAATTGATACAGGGGAGCAAGGACCTCCGATTGGTTTTGTGATCAGCACATCACAAGATTACGGCGATTTAGCAAATGTGGCCGGTAAATTCTTAGAGGATATGCAAAAATCCAGTAAGTTCGTTTATACCAATCTCGATCTTAAATTTGATACCGCTCAAATGCGCATTAAGATTGATCGTGAAAAAGCAGGGACTTACGGCATTACGATGCAACAAATCAGCCGAACTTTAGGTAGTTTCTTATCTGCCGCAACCATTGAACGTGTAGATATTGACGGCCGTGCTTATAAAATTATTTCCCAAGTAAAACGTGATAATCGTTTATCACCGGAAAGTTTTAATAAGTATTATGTGACAGCAGCAGATGGTACCTCTGTACCGTTAAGCAGCTTAGTGACAGCCACATTAGAGCCGCAACCAAGCTCATTACCACGTTTCAGCCAATTGAACTCAGCGGTAATCAGTGCAGTACCAATGCCAGGTACTTCAATTGGTGATGCAGTGCAATGGTTACAAGACAATGCGAAAAATACCTTGCCACAGGGTTACAACTATGACTTTAAAGGCGAGGCACGTCAGTTAGTACAAGAGGGTAGCTCACTTGCAGTAACGTTCTTACTTGCAGTAGTGATTATTTTCTTAGTCTTGGCGATTCAATTTGAATCAATTCGCGATCCAATCGTGATTATGATTTCTGTACCGTTAGCGGTGAGTGGTGCGTTATTAGCCTTAAATGCCTTCGGATTTGTAGGGATTGCAGGAACGACACTCAATATCTATTCACAAGTTGGTTTGATTACCTTAGTTGGTCTTATTACAAAACACGGTATTTTGATGTGTGAAGTGGCGAAAGAAGAGCAGTTAAACCATGGTAAAACACGTATTGAAGCGATTACAGCCGCAGCTAAAGTCCGTTTACGTCCAATTCTGATGACAACCGCTGCGATGATTGCCGGTCTTGTGCCGTTGCTTTATGCAACAGGTGCGGGTGCGGTATCCCGTTTCAGTATTGGTATCGTTATCGTAGCCGGTTTGGCAATTGGTACATTGTTTACCTTGTTCGTATTGCCAGTGATTTATTCTTACATTGCAAGCGAACACAAACCATTGCCGGAGTTCGATGAAAATGTGAAACCAATTGAAGGCCACATTAACGAACAACATTAATTAACAATGGCATAAAAATAAACCGCACGTTGATTCTTCAAGTGCGGTTTTCTTTTAAGCATTAAAAAAGCGAACATGATGCTCGCTTTTTATTTGTAAAGTGCGGTCAATTTTTTGACTATTTTATTTAGCCATTTTTATTTTTTGCCGCTTTATAAAGCTCCATCGCTTCTGGTAATAAGCGTTGTAAGTTTTCTTGACGAGATTCATCACTCGGGTGAGTAGAAGCTAACACATCAAGTGCGCCTTTAGAGCCACCAGAGGCTTTAGCCATTTTTTGCCATAAACCAGGCGCGACTTGTGGATTGTAACCTGAGCGAGCCATTAACATGAGGCCCACTTCATCGGCTTCAGTTTCAGCGCTACGAGAGTAAGGCTTATCTAAAGCAAAGTCTTTAGTCAGTGTGACTAAATCAGTCACGTCGGCTCCAACGACAACAGACAGAGCTGTTCCACCAATAGCGCCAGCAATCGCACTCATGGTGCCGAAGTTGGCTTTGGCTTTACCGTGCTCTTTTAAGGCGTGAGCCATTTCATGACCCATTACAACCGCGATTTCATTATCGTTTAGTTGTAAAGTATCCACTAATCCTGTGTAGAAAGCCATTTTTCCGCCTGGCATAGCCCAAGCATTGAGCTCTTTAGATTTAATGACATTGATTTGCCAATTAAACTTTAAGCCAGTTTCATTCGCTTGGTTTGCATAAGGCACCATTTTGTTAAAGACATGATGAATACGTCTTGCGGTATTTGATGTGGTATCAATCGCACCTTGTGAGCGAATTTTCCCCATTTCTTGTGTGTAGCTACTTGCTGCTTCTTGATTGATTGAGGCAGAATCCGCACAAGACGTGATAACCGCCCCTGCTAATACAGCAAAAGCAAAACTTTTGAGTTGTTTTTTCATAAATTATCCTTTTGTTGAGATGGCTGATTATATGAATTTATTGCGTTTTGTCGATACAAAAAGATTGTCTTTTAAATTTGCACTACTATAATAGTGCAAATTTTTATTTTAGGACTTAACGATGACAATAAAAAAATCTCCTTCTTTATTAGGCGGCGCCATGATTATTGCGGGTACCGCGATTGGTGCAGGTATGCTCGCTAATCCAACTTCGACGGCGGGCGTATGGTTTATCGGCTCTATTCTGGCTTTGGTTTACACCTGGTTTTGTATGACCACATCAGGTTTGATGATCTTAGAAGCCAACTTACATTATCCTACCGGCTCAAGCTTTGACACCATCGTGAAAGATTTGTTAGGAAAAGGTTGGAATATTATCAATGGTCTTTCCGTTGCTTTCGTGTTGTATATTTTAACCTATGCCTATATCACCTCTGGCGGCGGTATTACACAAAACTTGCTCAATCAAGCCTTGGGTTCCGCTGAAAGTGCGGTCGATATTGGACGTACTTCTGGTTCCTTGATTTTCTGTTTTATTCTTGCAGCTTTCGTCTGGCTTTCTACTAAAGCAGTGGATCGTTTCACAACCATTTTGATTGTTGGAATGGTGGTGGCTTTCTTCCTTTCTACCGCAGGCTTATTGAGCTCTGTAAAAACAGAGGTGTTATTCAATACCATTGCGGAAGGTGAACAAAGCTATTTGCCTTATTTATTGACCGCACTTCCAGTTTGCTTGGTGTCTTTTGGTTTCCACGGAAATGTACCGAGCCTCGTCAAATATTACGATCGTGATGGTCGTCGCGTGATGAAATCGATCTTTATTGGTACAGGTTTAGCCTTAGTGATTTACATTTTATGGCAGCTTGCGGTGCAAGGTAATTTACCGCGTACCGAGTTTGCTCCGGTGATTGCAAAAGGTGGCGATGTATCAGCATTATTAGAAGCGTTACACAAATACATTGAAGTAGAATACATTGCCGTTGTGTTGAATTTCTTTGCTTATATGGCTATTGCGACTTCATTCTTAGGGGTGACTTTAGGGTTATTTGATTATATTGCTGATTTATTTAAATTTGATGACAGCTTATTAGGCAGAACCAAAACCACATTGGTGACATTCTTACCGCCACTATTGTTAAGTTTACAATTCCCTTATGGCTTTGTGATCGCTATTGGTTATGCCGGATTAGCTGCAACCATTTGGGCAGCAATCGTACCAGCACTGCTTGCTAAAGCCAGTCGTCAAAAATTCCCAAATGCAACTTATAAAGTGTATGGCGGTAATTTTATGATTGGCTTTGTGATCTTATTCGGTGTGTTAAATATTGTGGCACAAGTAGGCGCAAACTTAGGATGGTTTGCAAGTTTCGCAGGATAAGTTTTCACGTTAATATAGTAGGGGCGTATCAAATACGCCCTTTTTAATTTTACATAGGAAATGAGATGAATAACAAAACGAGTGTTTACGATAAAGAAAACTTCTTTGCGCTTTATCAAAAACTTCGATCTAATCCCATCAGTCTCAATGAAATAGTGGAAAAGCCAACGATGCTTTCCCTGTTACCTGATTTGCAAGGGAAGAAATTACTCGACCTAGGCTGTGGCACTGGCGGGCATTTACAACTTTATCTAGAACGAGGTGCGAATAAAGTGATTGGAACCGATCTTTCCGAAAAAATGCTCGAACAAGCTGAAAAAGATCTGCAAAAGTGCGGTCAATTTTCTGGACGTTTTTCGTTATATCAGTTACCAATGGAAAAATTACCGGAATTGCCAGAAAGTGATTTTGATGTCATTACCAGCTCTTTTGCTTTTCATTATATTGAAGATTTTCCCGCTTTATTAGCTTCGATTGCCAACAAACTTAAGCCTAATGGTACATTAGTTTTTTCCCAGGAGCATCCGATTACCACTTGCCATAAAGAAGGGGAGCGCTGGGAAAAAAATGAGAAAAAACAGCAAGCCGCTTATCGTTTAAATCATTACCGTGATGAAGGGCTAAGAGAGAGAAATTGGTTTCAACAACCTTTTAAAACCTATCACCGCACGACGGCAACGATTATTAATGATTTAATTGCTGCAGGTTTTCAAATTGAACAAATGGCTGAACCCATGTTAGCTGATCAGCCACAATGGCATGATGAATTTAAAGATTTGCGGCATCGTCCCCCTTTATTGTTTATTAAAGCAAGAAAAGTAATAAATTTGATAAAATAAACTGGTTTTTGACCGCACTTTATGGTATAAATCGCACCGCTGTTTTTGGGTTTCAAAAGCAGCGTTTTTAATTATTAACAACACACACATATCATTAAGGCTTAATCGGGGTGCCAAACGGTCGATTAGCTGATATGTGGAGGCTCAACCCCAACAAAAGGAAAATATTATGGCACAAGTTTCAATGCGCGACATGATCAACGCGGGCGTACACTTCGGACACCAAACTCGTTACTGGAACCCACAAATGAAACCTTTCATTTTTGGTGCTCGTAACGGTGTTCATATCATCAACTTAGAAAAAACTTTACCTTTATTCAACGAAGCTTTAGCGGAATTAACCCGTATTGCTAGCAACAACGGTAAAGTATTATTCGTTGGTACTAAACGCGCGGCTCAAGAAGCAGTACAAGCTGCAGCATTAGACTGTCAACAATATTATGTAAACCACCGTTGGTTAGGTGGTATGTTGACTAACTGGAAAACCGTTCGTCAATCAATTAAACGTTTAAAAGATTTAGAAACTCAATCTCAAGACGGTACTTTTGACAAATTAACCAAAAAAGAAGCGTTAATGCGTACCCGTGAGATGGAAAAACTTGAATTAAGCCTTGGCGGTATCAAAGATATGGGCGGCTTACCAGATGCGTTATTCGTTATCGGTGCAGACCACGAACATATCGCTGTTAAAGAAGCAAACAACCTAGGTATTCCTGTGTTTGCTATCGTTGATACTAACTCAACTCCAGCTGGCGTAGATTTCGTTATCCCTGGTAACGATGATGCGACTCGTGCTATCCAACTTTACGTTTCTGCAGCTGCAGCAGCGGTTAAAGAAGGTCGTGGTAACGAAGCTCAAGTTGCTGAAGAATTAGCAGCTGACGCAGAATAATTTAAGTTTTGCAATAAGGCGAAGCCCTTAATAATCAAACGATTAATTGGCATAGGGGCTAAAGTTTAGCCCCTATATTTTTATCTAAAAGTGCGGTCAAAATGAATCGTACTTTCGACAGAGGATTTTTAAAATGGCTGAAATCACAGCATCATTAGTAAAAGAACTTCGTGAACGTACCGGTGCCGGTATGATGGAATGTAAAAAAGCATTAGTTGAAGCAAACGGTGATATCGAGTTAGCAATCGACAACATGCGTAAATCTGGTCAAGCTAAAGCTGCTAAAAAAGCAGGCCGTGTTGCAGCTGAAGGTGTTATCCTTGCTCGTGTACAAAATGGTTTCGGTGTATTAGTTGAAATGAACTGTGAAACTGACTTCGTAGCAAAAGATGCTGGCTTCTTAGGTTTAGCAAACGAAGTGGCTGATTTCGCAGCTGCACACAAAGGTACCACTATCGAAGCATTACAAGCACAATTTGAAGAAAAACGTGCTGCATTAGTGGCTAAAATCGGTGAGAACATGAACATCCGTCGTGTTGCTTACTTAGAAGGTCAAGTTATTGCTCAATACTTACACGGTGCAAAAATCGGTGTATTAGTTGCAGGTGAAGGTTCAGAAGATGAACTTAAAAAAGTGGCAATGCACGTAGCAGCATCTAAACCAGAATTCGTGAACCCAGAAGATGTACCTGCAGATGTTGTTGAACACGAGCGTCAAATTCAAATTGATATCGCAGTTAACTCTGGTAAACCAAAAGAAATCGCAGAGAAAATGGTTGAAGGCCGTATGAAGAAATTCACTGGTGAAGTTTCATTAACAGGTCAACCATTCGTAATGGATCCTTCTGTATCTGTAGGCGACTTCTTAAAATCAGTAAACACTTCTGTGTCTAACTTCATCCGTTTAGAAGTGGGTGAAGGTATCGAGAAAAAAGAAGAAGATTTCGCAGCTGAAGTTGCAAAAATCACTGGCGGTAACGCTTAATTTTCTCCATTGAGATATAAAAAAGCCGATATTGAATATCGGCTTTTTTGTTGTCTGAAATTTGAGATTTTCTATTTCTTTGGACGAATATCGATGGCAGGGTCTGCATCTTTACGATATTTTTCTTCAATTAGTTTTTTCAGTCCATAGTCATCTTTGTCAGCTTGTTCAGAGAATAAATCTTCTTCTAATGTGAGCTTCGGATTTTTAATTCCAATCCAATTAGCAATACCTTCTAAGAAATTCAAACCAGATTTAAAGGCTTTATATTCTTTACGTGCCGTATCATCAGATGAAATCTTAAAGAGCGGAATATTATGATGTAATTGGCTGTGACAGTTTTGGTTAAACAAGGTGACGCCATGTTTATCATCTTCCTGATGACATAAACCATGATCTGAAAAATAAATCATGGAGAAAGTGCGGTGTGTTTTTTGCTCGTTTTCTTTGAGCGTTTCATACACTTTCTTGATGAAATCATCGGTTTTCTTAATGGATGTAATATAGCAATTTAAGTATTCGTTCTTTTTCTCAATGTCATTATCATTGAAAATTTTCGGATAATCTTCAACGCGATCGCAAGCAAGCGGATGTGAACCATAAATGTGTAACACAATAAAGCGTTTACCTTGCGTTGGATCTTCTAAAACTTGAGCAAATTTAGGAATTAAATCAAAATCGCTGTAGTTTGTAGAATTAAAGCTCCCACCTTTTTTCAAGAAAATGGTTTCATCAGATTTTGAGGCAAGCGAAGCAACTGGCGTGTCATATTCACCTAAGAAACCTTGATTAGACAGCCAGTAGGTTTTCAGACCTGCAGACTTAATGAGATCCACTAAGCTTAAATCATAGTTTGGCTCCCACTTTTCTTTGTCTGGTAAAGTTAGCATCAAGCGCAATGAGGCGACAGTGTTGGTTCCAGCGGATGTCATGCCATCAATCAGTGTACCATTTGCAGATGACATAAATGGTGTGTCATTGACGGGGTATCCATACGCATGCAAGTAGTCTTTTCGTGCACTTTCACCCAAAATAATCACATAATCTTGGTATTTAGAATTTTCTAATGTGGATTGTCCCCAGCTGCTTTCCTGTGACATTTTTTTCAATTTTTGCCATTCATTAACAATTTCTACACTCGAATCTATTGTTTCTTTTAATGGCGCAGCAATCGGTAAGTTGTAGCCAATCAACAAGGTAGCGAGGGCAATGAATGTTTTATTGCGATAAAATTTTACGCCAAATTTGACCGCACTTTTGTAATGTAAAAAGACTAATAGTGGAATAGCCAATGCGGCTAAATAGCTACTTACTGGAATTTGTAGCAGAAATTCTTTGGTTTCCAACATATCTGTTGCAAGAACCGAAGCGATATATTGGTAGCTTGGCGCACCAAAATTTAAGCCTGTCGGCGTATAAATTGCGTGTAAGCAAACTAAGGGTAATAAAATAAAATAGAAAGATTTTCGGCTACTACTTAATAAAATAATGAAAATAGCCGTGAGTAAAATCAGACTAATAGATGGCTCAGGAAACATCCCTGAACCTCGTAAAATCAAATAACCGGCAGCAACGGCACAAGCCAAAGAAAAAAGTGCGGTTAAAATTTGTGAGGTTTTTGAAATCTTCATAAAGTTTACCTATAAAATCAAAACGGCGATATTTTATCGCACTTTTCTGACCAATTTCCATTTTTAACTTTTTCGCTCTTTTGCTAGAATAAGCCAAATTTTGTAACCGACAAAGGAAAAGACAAATGAGCCAACCAATTTACAAACGTATTTTATTGAAATTAAGTGGTGAAGCATTACAAGGAGATGAGGGTTTCGGTATCGATCCTTCAATCCTTGATCGTATGGCGTTAGAGATTAAAGAACTAATTGAAATGGGCGTGGAAGTTGGTGTTGTGCTCGGCGGTGGTAACTTATTCCGTGGCGCAAAATTAGCTAAAGCCGGCATGAATCGCGTGGTGGGCGACCATATGGGAATGCTTGCAACCGTGATGAATGGTTTGGCAATGCGTGATGCGCTTCACCGTGCAGATGTGAATGCAAAATTAATGTCTGCATTCCAATTAAATGGGATTTGCGATACCTATAACTGGTCTGAAGCCATCAAAATGTTGCGTGAAAAACGTGTAGTCATTTTCTCAGCCGGTACAGGTAGCCCGTTCTTTACTACAGATTCTGCAGCATGCTTGCGTGGTATCGAAATTGAAGCGGATATCGTGTTAAAAGCGACCAAAGTTGATGGTGTATATGATTGCGACCCAGCAAAAAATCCTAATGCGAAGCTATACCATAAATTATCTTATGCAGAAGTGATTGATAAAGAATTACAAGTAATGGATTTAGCTGCATTTACACTTGCGCGTGACCACGGTATGCCAATTCGTGTATTTAATATGTGTAAACCAGGTGCGTTACGTAAAGTGGTACTCGGTACAGAAGAAGGTACAACGATTAGTTAATTTTTTAAAGAATAAAATGGCGAGAGACAATCTCGCCTTTTTTATGAATAAATTTATTCAAAACTCCCTAAAAATCCAGTAAAATCACTGTGTTTTATCTTTATTTATTAAAAAGGACAGATGAATGATTAATGAAATCAAACAAGATGCTGAAGCTCGCATGGAAAAAAGCCTCGAAGCGTTGCGTGGGCATATTGCAAAAATCCGTACAGGCCGTGCACAACCAAGCTTATTAGACGCAATCCAAGTGGAATACTATGGTGCAGCGACACCACTTCGTCAATTAGCCAACGTTGTTGCAGAAGATGCACGTACTTTAGCGGTAACAGTATTTGACCGTTCTTTAATCAGTGCAGTAGAAAAAGCAATTTTAACCTCTGATTTAGGTTTAAACCCATCT
This sequence comes from Haemophilus parainfluenzae, assembly GCF_014931415.1. NCBI lineage: Bacteria > Pseudomonadati > Pseudomonadota > Gammaproteobacteria > Pasteurellales > Pasteurellaceae > Parahaemophilus > Parahaemophilus parainfluenzae. The sequence goes on from NZ_CP063121.1 coordinate 947,833, forward strand.
TCAGCAGGTACAACAATTCGCGTGCCTCTTCCTCCATTAACTGAAGAACGCCGTCGTGATTTAATCAAAATCGTAAAAAGCGAAGGTGAGCAAGGTAAAGTTGCAATTCGTAATGTGCGTCGTGATGCAAATGATAAAATCAAAGCATTATTAAAAGACAAAGAAATCAGCGAAAACGATCAACACAAAGCAGAAGAAATCATTCAAAAAGTGACTGATAGCTATATCAAAAAAGTGGATGAGATCTTAGCAGATAAAGAAAAAGAATTAATGGATTTCTAATTGTCGAACCATGTTTTGGGGCAGACCAAGTGTCTGCCCTTGTTCTATTCTGATAAAAAAATAAAAGCACAAAGTGCGGTCGAAATTTTATGCAAAAACAAAATCTTGTTATTTTAGGAGCAACCGGTTCTATTGGTCATAGCACCCTTTCTGTTATCGAACATAATCCTGACAAATACCATGCCTTTGCGTTAGTAGGGGGCAAAAATGTTGAGACAATGTTTAAACAATGCGTGAAATTTCAACCGCACTTTGCTGCATTAGATGATGAAAATGCAGCAAAGGTATTGCGAGAAAAATTAGCTTCACACCACATTAGAACGGAAGTCTTAGCGGGACAGAAAGCCATTTGTGAGTTGGCAGCACATCCAGATGGAGATCAAGTTATGGCAGCCATTGTTGGGGCGGCGGGATTACTACCGACTCTTTCAGCAGTAAAAGCAAGTAAGAAAGTCTTGCTTGCGAATAAAGAATCGTTGGTGACTTGTGGCCAGCTCTTTATTGATGCAGTGAAACAATCAAAAGCAAAATTATTGCCTGTTGATAGTGAGCATAACGCGATTTTTCAATCCTTACCGCCGGAGGCACAAGAAAAGGTTGGATTTTGTCCTTTGAAAGAATTAGGGGTCAGTAAAATTGTCTTAACTGGTTCTGGTGGACCTTTCCGTTATACGCCATTAAATGAGTTTGAGCATATAACTCCCGCACAAGCCGTTGCTCATCCAAACTGGTCAATGGGCAAAAAAATCTCTGTGGATTCTGCCACGATGATAAATAAAGGTTTAGAGTACATTGAAGCGCGCTGGTTATTTAATGCATCAGCAGATGAAATGGAAGTGATTATTCATCCTCAATCTATTATTCATTCAATGGTGCGTTATGTCGATGGCTCGGTCATTGCTCAAATGGGTAACCCGGATATGCGTACTCCCATTGCGGAAACCATGGCTTATCCAAATCGTACAGTCAGTGGTGTGGAACCATTAGACTTCTTTAAAATCAAAGAATTGACATTTATCGAACCTGATTTTAATCGTTATCCAAATTTAAAATTAGCGATTGATGCGTTTGCAGAAGGGCAGTATGCGACAACCGCAATGAATGCAGCAAATGAAATTGCCGTACAAGCCTTTTTAGATGGCTATATTAAATTTACGGATATTGCGAAAATTAACCAAGCATCGGTTGAGAAAATGCCATCTTCTATTATTTCAAGCATTGATGATGTATTAGCTGTAGATAAGCAAGCCCGTGAATTAGCCGATTCGCTGATTAAAAAGTTGATGTAGAATACGCAAAAGTGCGGTCATAAAATTCGAATATTTTAGAATGAAAGAACTTGATAACAATAATATTCCCGAACATGTTGCTATTATTATGGATGGCAATGGGCGTTGGGCGAAACAACAAAATAAGCTGCGTATTTTTGGCCATACAAATGGTGTGGCGGCAGTGCGCCGTGCGGTGAGTTATGCACGACAAACTGGCGTTAAATTTTTGACGTTATATGCATTTAGCAGCGAAAACTGGAATCGCCCCGAGCAAGAAGTGAGTGCATTAATGACACTTTTTATGCAAGCACTTGATCGAGAAGTTAAAAAATTACACAAAAATAATATTCGTTTAAAGATCATCGGTGAGATTTCTCGTTTTAGTGAGAAATTGCAAGAGAAGATCGCAAAAGCAGAAAATTTAACGGAAAATAATACTGCACTGACTTTAAATATTGCGGCGAATTACGGTGGTTGTTGGGATATTGTTCAAGCGACTCAACAACTCGCTGAAAAAGTAAAAAATAATGAGATTTCGGTAAGTGATATTAATGAATCACTTTTCCAACAACATTTAGTGACACAAGATGAACCGCCGGTCGATTTACTAATTCGCACAAGCGGTGAGCAACGCATTAGTAATTTCTTGCTCTGGCAAATTGCATATGCGGAATTGTGTTTTTTAGATGTGCTTTGGCCAGATTTTAGTGAAAAAGATTTTAATCAGGCAATTGCCTGCTATCAACAACGTCATCGCCGTTTTGGCGGGACAGAATAAGCGGAGAACTTATGCTTAAAGAACGTGTATTATCAGCCATTGTGCTGATTGCTTTGGTATTATGTGCCTTGTTCTTATTTACCCCATTTTATTTTGCCCTAGCCTTAGGCTTTGTGGCGACGCTTGGTATTTGGGAGTGGGCTCAATTTGCTCGTTTTAAAAATCCTTTAGCTCGCCTTTGTATTGCGGCGTTTTTAGGCGCATTTATTTTCCTTTGGCTTTATAACGAAGGTAATTATTTAGATGCGGGTCGAGTATTTGAAAACTACTTACCGTTATTATTGCTAAACTCTGTTGGTTGGTGGGCACTTGCATTGGTGTTAGTGGTGACTTATCCAAGCTCAGCGAAGTTTTGGGGTAAAAATATTCCTTTACAACTCCTATTTGCGTTTTCTACGTTGATTCCTTTTGTGGCTGCTGTCTTACGCTTGCGTTTAGATAATTATACTGCTGATCCACATCATGGTTTGTTCTTATTGCTCTATGTATTTGTATTAGTATGGGCTGCTGACTCAGGTGCTTATTTTGCAGGACGAGCTTTTGGTAAGCATAAACTTGCACCGAAAGTATCACCGGGAAAAACATGGCAAGGCGTATTTGGTGGCATGATCACTGCGGCGATATTGGCATTTGTATTTATTCATTTCTCAGGTGAAACCTTATTAGGTAGCCGTGCAATGAGTGGTTTTATTGTGCTTTCAGTGGCAACTGTGGCTATTTCTGTATTGGGTGACTTAGCCGAAAGTATGTTTAAACGTGAATCAGGCATCAAAGACAGTAGTCAATTAATTCCAGGCCATGGTGGTATTTTAGATCGTATTGATAGCTTAACGGCGGCAGTACCATTCTTCACATACTTCTATTTCTTTGTGTTATAGGGAAAGAACATGTCATTTTTGTGGTCGCTTGGCTCATTTATTGTCGCAATTGCCGTGCTGGTAGCCGTACACGAATACGGCCACTTTTGGGCGGCAAGAAAGTGCGGTATTAAAGTTCATCGTTTTTCGATTGGCTTTGGTAAAGTGATTTGGCGACGCACAGATAAATTAGGCACCGAATTTGCTATTTCAGCCATTCCACTTGGTGGTTATGTCAAAATGCTTGATGGACGAAATGAAGACGTTCCCGCAGAATTAAAATCGCAGGCATTTGAAAGCAAATCAGTCACGCAACGTGCTTTTGTGATTGCTGCAGGTCCTTTGGCTAATTTTATTTTTGCGATTTTGGCATATTGGGTCATTTATGCCGTTGGAATTCCGAGTGTTAAACCGGTCATTGAAAATGTTACGCCAAATTCTCCCGCTGCGATGGCTCAAATTGAACCGAATAGCCAGATTTTAGCAATTGATGGAAAGAATGCACCCGATTGGGAAACCATTAATTTATTGCTCACTGATAAGTTAGGTTCTGATTCTGTTGAACTCACATTAACACCTTTTGGTGAAGACCAACCTTATCAACGAATCATTAATCTGCAAAATTGGACATTTGAACCAGATAAAGCAACATCATTTGAAACATTAGGGATCAATCCCGTTTCAAGTAAAGTGAACATGACATTATCAAAAGTGGTGGAGAACTCACCGGCTGAAAAAGCAGGTTTGTTGGTTGGCGATAAAATTTTAGCAGAAAATTCGACTGCACTTGACTGGAAAGCTTTTGTTGCACTGGTACAACAAGGTCAACCTTTTACAATCAAGGTCGAACGTAATCAAGAAATTTTTGACAAAATCTTGCAACCTGAGAAAAATCGAGATGGTAAATGGTTTGTTGGGTTAAGTCCGACGTTCTTAAAAGTTGGCGAACAGTATCGAACTGAATTAAAATATGGTATTCTTGATGCCCTACAAAAAGGTGTGGAAAAGACAGGCCAAATTTCGTGGTTTATTGTGAAGGCAATCGGGAAATTGTTTAGTGGAGAGCTTTCATTTTCCAGTTTGGCTGGGCCAATTTCAATTGCCCAAGGTGCAGGCGCATCTTCTAACGCTGGCGTGATTTATTTCTTAAGTTTTCTCGCGTTAATCAGTGTTAATTTAGGCATAATGAATTTATTTCCGTTGCCAGTTTTAGATGGTGGACATCTCGTATTTTTGGCGGCGGAAGCTATCAAAGGAAAACCTGTTTCAGAACGGGTACAAAATTTAAGTTATCGTATAGGGCTCACAATCTTGTTAATTCAAACAATTTTTGTGCTTTTTAATGATTTCTTACGTTTATAACTATTGTTTTTTATAGGATAAAGTCGATGAAAAAACTTCTAATCGCAAGTTTATTATTCGGTACTACAACGAGTGTATTTGCGGCACCATTTGTAGCAAAAGACATTCGTGTTGACGGTGCTCAAGGAGACTTAGAACAGCAAATTCTAGCAAGCCTTCCTGTTCGTAGTGGTCAGCGTGTAACGGATAAAGATGTAGCCAATATTGTACGTTCATTATTCGTAAGTGGACAGTTTGATGATGTTAAAGCTTTCCAAGATGGCGACGCATTAGTTGTGAGCGTTATTGCGAAACCAATCATTTCTGAAGTGAATATTAAAGGTAACTCAGTTATTCCAACAGAAGCATTAAAACAAAACCTTGATGCAAATGGTTTCAAAAGTGGTGATGTCTTAAATCGTGCGAAATTAGAAGAGTTTGCGAAAACCTTAAGAGAACATTATAAGAGTATAGGTCGTTATAATGCGAAAGTTGATCCGATCGTGACAACTTTACCAAATAACCGCGCAGAAATTACACTTCAAATTGATGAAGATGATACGGCAAAACTTCGTTCTGTTACTTTTAATGGAAATGAAGCGATTTCTAGCAGTAAGTTACAAGAACAAATGGAGCTTCAACCAGATTCTTGGTGGAAACTTTGGGGTAATAAGTTTGATGGTTCGCAGTTTGACAAAGATATTCAAGCTATCCAAGACTACTACCAAAATAATGGTTATGCCAAAGCCAGAGTGACAAAAACAGATGTTCAGTTAAATGAAGAACATACAAAAGCAGATGTGACCATTGATGTAAGTGAAGGTGAAAAATACAATTTAAGTTCTGCGCGTATTGTTGGTAACTTAGGTGGTATGGCTGATGAATTACAACCATTATTAGGTGAACTTCACTTAAACGATACATTCAGTCGTGCGGATGTGCAAAATGTTGAAAGCTTAATTAAAGATAAATTAGGTGAACGTGGTTACGGTAGTGCAACAGTAAATACTGTACCAACTTTTGATGATGCGAATAAAACATTAGCATTAACCTTTGTGGTTGATGCAGGACGTCGTTTATCTGTACGTCAAGTTCGCTTTGAAGGTAATACGGTTTCTGCAGATAGCACATTGCGTCAAGAAATGCGTCAGCAAGAAGGGACTTGGTATAACTCACAATTAGTTGAGTTAGGTAAAGTACGTTTAGATAGAACAGGTTTCTTTGAAAGTGTAGAAAATCGTGTTGAACCAATTCAAGGTTCTAATGATGAAGTCGATGTCGTATATAAAGTAAGAGAACGTAATACCGGTAGTATTAACTTTGGTATCGGTTATGGTACAGAGAGTGGTATTAGCTATCAAGCAAGCGTAAAACAAGACAACTTCTTGGGAACAGGTGCAGCGGTAAGTTTAGCCGGTACACGTAATGACTACGGTACAAGTGTAAACTTAGGTTATACAGAACCATACTTTACCAAAGATGGTGTAAGTTTGGGTGGAAACGTATTCTATGAAACTTACGATAACTCGAAAAGTGATACTTCATCAACCTATAAACGTACAACTTACGGTGGTAATGTTACATTAGGATTCCCAGTTAATGAGAATAACTCATATTATGTGGGATTAGGTTATACTTATAATAAAATCAGTAACTTCGCGTATGAATACAACCGTGATTTATACATGAAGTCAATGAATTTGACTGGAAACTCAATCAAAACTAATGATTTTGATTTCTCATTTGGTTGGAACTACAACAGTCTAAACCGTGGTTATTTCCCAACTAAAGGGGTTAAAGCAAGTTTAGGTGGTCGTGTCACCATTCCAGGATCTGATAATAAATATTATAAATTAAGTGCTGAACTTCAAGGTTTCTACCCATTAGATCGTGATCATCGTTGGGTATTATCTGGAAAAGCAACCGCTTCTTATGCAAATGGCTTAGGTGGTAAACGTGTACCGTTCTATCAACTTTATACGGCTGGTGGTATCGGTTCATTACGAGGCTTTGCTTACGGTGCGGTAGGTCCTAATGCGATTTATCAAGACAAATATGGCCAATGGTATCAAAGCACTGATGTCGTTGGTGGTAACGCGATGGCGACAGCAAGTGTCGAACTTATTGTTCCAACCCCATTTGTTGGAGATAAAAGTCAAAATAGCGTAAGAACCTCACTTTTCGTTGATGCAGCGAGCGTTTGGAATACAAAATGGAAATCAGATAAAGAAGGCTTAAAATCATCTCCGATTTATGCAACATTACCTGATTACAGCAAAGCAGGTCGAGTCCGTGCTTCAACTGGTGTTGCTTTCCAATGGCAATCACCAATCGGACCATTGGTATTCTCTTACGCGAAACCAATCAAAAAATATGAAAATGATGATGTAGAACAATTCCAATTTAGTATTGGTGGTTCTTTCTAATAAATTGAACTTTTACGTTCTATTTAAGTCAAAATCTTCGTTCTGTGTCAGTGAGTTAGCTGACACAGAAATATTTACTAAACTAATTTAAGGAAATTCAAATATGAAAAACGTAGTAAAAGTTACCGCACTTTCTTTAGGTCTTGCACTTGCATCAGGTTTTGCTGCTGCAGATGAAAATATCGCATTCATCAATGCGGGTTACTTATTCCAAAACCACCCGGATCGTCAAGCTGTAGCAGATAAGTTAGATGCAGAATTCAAACCAATGGCGGACAAACTTGCTGCAAGTAAGAAAGAAATTGATGACAAAATCGTAGCATCTCGTAAAAAAGTAGAAGCAAAAGTGGCTGCTTTACAAAAAGATGCACCTCGTTTACGTCAAGCTGAAATTCAAAAGCGCCAAGAAGAAATTACTAAATTTGGTTCAGATGAAGAAGCTGCATTAAATAAATTAATGGAAGAGCAAGATAAAAAAGTAGCAGAGTTCCAAGAGTTAAACGAAAAACGTCAAACTGAAGAGCGTGGTAAATTATTAGAAAGCATTCAAGTTGCGACTAATAACTTAGCAAAAGCAAAAGGTTATACTTATGTTTTAGATGCTAACTCTGTAGTATTTGCGGTAGATGGTAAAGATATTACTGAAGAAGTATTAAAATCTATTCCAGCAACTGAAAAAGCAGCGCCAGCAAAAACTGAAGAGAAAAAATAATAGGTTCTCATAATGCAAAAATCCTATTCTTTACAGGAATTAGCAGCAAAAGTCGGCGGTACCCTTCGCGGTAACGCCGACGTTGTCGTTAATAATATTGCCGCATTGTCAAAAGCAGAACCTAACCAACTTACCTTCATTTCTAATGCAAAATTCCGCCCTTTATTAGCGGAATCTAAAGCAGGTATTCTTGTCGTGTCAGAAGCGGATGTGGAGTTTTGCTCACCTGAAAGTAATTTACTTATCGTTAAAGATCCTTATGTTGCTTACGCAGTATTAGCTCAATATATGGATACCACTCCGAAAGCTGCTCAAAATATCCACCCAAGTGCGGTTATTTCTGAAAAAGCTTCAATTGGTGAAAATGTATCAATTGGTGCAAATGCCGTTATTGAAGAAGGTGTTGTATTAGACGATAACGTGATTATTGGCGCGGGTTGTTTTGTAGGTAAATTCACAAAAATTGGCGCGGGTACACAGCTTTGGGCAAACGTAAGCGTTTATCATGAAGTAGAAATTGGGCAAAATTGCTTAATTCAATCAGGTGCAGTCATTGGTAGTGATGGCTTTGGCTATGCGAATGATCGTGGTCGCTGGGTGAAAATTCCACAGGTAGGTCAAGTGATTATTGGTAATAATGTTGAAATCGGTGCTTGTACTTGTATTGACCGTGGTGCCTTAGACGCGACAGTCATAGAAGATAACGTTATTATTGATAATCTTTGTCAAATTGCCCATAACGTTCATATCGGCACAGGCACAGCGGTGGCTGGTGGTGTGATTATGGCGGGTAGCTTAAAAGTAGGTCGTTATTGCTTAATTGGCGGAGCAAGTGTGATTAATGGTCACATGGAAATCTGCGATAAAGTAACCGTGACAGGCATGGGTATGGTGATGCGCCCAATTACTGAGCCTGGCGTATACTCATCGGGCATTCCACTACAAACCAATAAAGAGTGGCGAAAAACAGCCGCACTTACCTTGGGAATTGATGGTATGAATAAACGATTGAAAGCCCTAGAGAAAAAGCTTGGCTAAGATTTTAAAACGTACCTTAGGGTGCGTTTTATTTTTATACAGAAATATCGTATAATCTCAATGTTTTATTATTATTTATTTTAAAGGTATTAGACGTGTCAGAGAATCAAGTAAGTAAAGTGATTGAAGCAAAAGAAATTATGACCTTATTGCCACATCGTTATCCATTTTTATTAGTGGATCGCGTGTTGGACTACAAAGAAGGTGAGTGGTTAAAAGCAATTAAAAATATCAGTGTAAACGAACCTTGCTTTACAGGCCATTTCCCGAGTGAACCGATTTTACCAGGTGTGTTAATTCTTGAAGCTTTGGCACAAGCAATGGGATTACTTGCATTTAAAACGCATGAATTAAAAGGTGGCGAATTATTCTATTTCGCAGGTATTGATGAAGCGCGCTTCAAACGCCCAGTATTACCTGGAGATCAAATGGAATTGAACGTTCAAGTGATTAAAGAACGTCGTGGTATTACAGCATTCACGGGTGTTGCAACCGTAAACGGTGAAGTAGCTTGTGAAGCCAAATTAATGTGTGCTCGTCGATAATTAAAGAAAATTAAGGGGTAAGTATGATCCACCCAAGTGCAAAAATTCACCCGACCGCGCTTGTTGCTGATGGCGCAGTTATTGGCGAAGATGTTGTTATCGGTCCTTTTTGTATTATTGAAGGGAGCGTTGAGATTAAAGCACGTACTGTTTTAAATTCTCACATTGTCGTGAAAGGCGATACCGTGATTGGTGAAGATAACCAGATTTATCAATTCGCCAGCATTGGTGAAGTGAACCAAGATTTAAAATATAAGGGCGAAGCAACAAAAACTATTATTGGTAATGGAAACCGTATTCGCGAGCATGTGACGATTCATCGCGGCACTATCCAAGGTGGTGGTGTAACACGTATTGGTAATAACAATTTACTCATGGTAAACGTACATGTTGCTCATGATTGCCAAATCAAGAATAACTGTATCTTAGCAAATAACGCAACACTTGCTGGTCATGTTGAATTAGATGATTTTGTGATTGTTGGTGGTATGTCTGCGATTCACCAATTTGTGATCGTTGGAGCACACGTTATGTTAGGTGGTGGTTCAATGGTTAGCCAAGATGTGCCGCCTTATGTGATGGCTCAGGGTAACCATGCTCAACCTTTCGGTGTTAACCTGGAAGGATTAAAACGTCGTGGTTTTGATAAACCAACCATGCACGCGATTCGTAACGTTTATAAAATGATTTACCGCAGTGGTAAAACCCTTGAAGAAGTCTTGCCAGAAATTGAACAAATTGCACAAACTGAATCTGCAATTAGTTTCTTTGTGGAGTTCTTCAAACGTTCTACTCGTGGCATTATTCGTTAATTAACGTTTCTTTTCTCATTAAGAGAAAATGATGAATAACAAAGAGACCGCACTATGATTTGTTCAAAGTGCGGTCGTTTTTTAGGATAAATTTAATGATTAAAGAAAATCCGATTATTGCGATTATTGCCGGCGAGGTCTCTGGCGATATTCTTGGTGCAGGTCTCATTCAAGCACTAAAGCGCCACTATCCGCAAGCTAAATTTGTCGGGATTGGTGGCGAGCGAATGATTGCTCAAGGCTTTGAAAGCTTTTTTGATATGGAAGAGCTCTCTGTCATGGGGCTAGTAGAAGTTCTCAAACATTTGCCGCGATTGCTAAAAATTCGTCGTAGTATCATCGAACAACTCTCTGACATTAAACCTGATATATTTATCGGTATTGATGCACCGGATTTTAATCTTACTGTTGAAATGAAATTAAAAGAAAAAGGGATTAAAACCATTCATTATGTTAGTCCATCTGTATGGGCTTGGCGTCAAAATCGTATTTATAAAATCGCTAAAGCGACCCATCAAGTCTTAGCTTTTCTTCCTTTTGAAAAAGCTTTTTATGATCGTTTTAATGTGCCTTGCCGTTTTATTGGCCATACCATGGCGGATGCGATTCCATTAAAACCAAATAGAACGGAAGCTTGCCAGACCTTAGGTATTGATGAAAAAGGACGTTATCTTGCTATTTTAGTGGGGAGTCGGGGGAGCGAAGTTGGGTTTCTTTCAGAACCATTTCTAAAAACCGCTTTGTTATTAAAAGAAAAATATCCAGACCTGCAGTTTTTAGTCCCTTTAGTGAATGAAAAACGTCGCCAACAATTTGAGGAAATAAAGGCTCAGATTGCTCCTGATCTTGATATGCATTTAATTGATGGTAAAGCTCGCCAAGTGATGATCGCAGCTGAGGCAACTTTACTTGCTTCAGGTACTGCTGCACTTGAAGCGATGTTGTGTAAATCTCCAATGGTGGTGGGCTATCGAATGAAACCTTTCACGTATTTCTTGGCAAAACGATTAGTCAAAACAAAATATATTTCATTGCCTAATTTGTTAGCGGATGAAATGCTTGTGCCAGAAATGATTCAAGAAGATTGCGAACCGCAAAAATTAGCAGAACAACTTGCTCAGTATTTAGGCGATGAGGAAAGTGCGGTCAAATCTCGCAGTGTTTTAATTCAACGTTTTACAGAGTTGCATAAATTAATTCAATGTGATGCGGATAGCCAAGCCGCACAAGCTGTGATTGATTTATTGGAGCAAAAACATGACTGATTTTGTTTATCCTGAAGGTTATCAATTATTTGCAGGAGTGGATGAAGTTGGCCGTGGCCCTTTAGTGGGCGCAGTTGTAACGGCAGCGGTAATTTTAGATCCTAATAATCCGATAGCCGGTTTGGCGGACTCTAAAAAGCTCAGCGAGAAAAAACGTCTTGCACTCGCAGCAGAAATTAAAGAGAAAGCCTTAGCTTGGGCAATGGGACGAGCAGAGCCTGATGAAATTGATGAGTTGAATATTCTGCATGCCTCTATGCTAGCAATGGAACGGGCCGTAAAAGCCTTAAAAATTCAACCGCACTTTGTGTTGGTGGATGGCAATCGCATTCCGCCTAACCTTGGCTTGCCTGCCCAAGCTGTGGTGAAAGGGGATTCACTTGTGGCTGAAATCAGCGCTGCCTCTATTTTGGCAAAAGTCGCACGGGATCAGGAAATGGAAGAATTAGATAAAAAACACCCTGAATATGCTTTTGCTCAACATAAAGGGTATCCGACCAAATTACACTTAGAAAAATTAGCGGAACTGGGGCCTTTACCTGAGTATCGTCGGAGTTTTTCACCTGTGAAGAAAGCGCTAGGCATAGAAGAGTAGTGAGCTTGAAATATTTTAAGATTGAAGGATATAAAATGGACATTTATTGCCTTATCTTTGATGACTATGAAACGTTAGATCTAATGGGGCCTGTTGAGTTTTTAGCAAGAGTCCCTAATGTTAAGCTTCACTATGTATCCCAAGTTGGTGGATTAATTCGTAGTAAGCAAGGATTTTATATTGAAACAGAAAAGCTAGAACATTTATTACCTCATAGTGTGTTATTGGTTGTTGGTGGACAGGGTACTCGTCAGTTAGTAAACGATGAACAATTTATTAATCAGCTTGGTAAATGGATTGATGAGTCAGAGGTTTGTCTCAGTGTTTGTACAGGTTCAGCATTATTGGCTTGTACGGGGAGATTAGATAGTTTAAAAGCGACTTCTAATAAAAAATCTTTTGAATGGGTAAAACAATGTTGTCAAGCTGTAAAATGGGAACCCGTTGCAAGATGGGTGAAAGATGGCAAGTTTTACACTTCATCAGGCGTTTCTGCTGGTATGGATATGGCGCTTGGGTTTATTGCTGATTATTATGGCAATGACTTGGCTCAAGACATTGCTAACCACACCGAATATCATTGGCAAAAAGATCCTAGTGTAGATAATTTTGCTCGAATCTATGGATATAAATAATAGATTTAGTTTTAGATTAAACAAAAGAGCGGTCAAAATTGACCGCTCTTTTTATACCTCAGCGAGATTATTTATTTAATTTCGCTTTATAAGTTGGGTTCATTAAGTTTTCTACAGAAAGGATATCATCCAATTGCTCTGCTGTTAATAAACCTTTTTCTAATACAACTTCACGTACGCCTTTACCAGTTTGAGCACAGATTTTACCCACTAAGTCGCCATTATGGTGACCGATAAATGGATTCAAGTAAGTCACGATACCGATTGAGTTGAATACGTAGTTTTCACAAATTTCTTTGTTTACAGTAATACCGTCTACACATTTATCGCGTAAGTTCACGCAAGCATTGGTTAAGATGTCGATAGATTCAAACATTGCTTGACCAATCACTGGTTCCATTACGTTTAATTGTAATTGACCCGCTTCAGATGCAAAAGTAACGGTAGTATCGTTACCAATTACTTTAAAGCATACTTGGTTCACCACTTCTGGAATAACTGGGTTTACTTTTGCAGGCATGATAGAAGAACCTGCTTGCAATTCAGGTAAGTTAATTTCTTTAATACCTGCACGTGGACCAGAAGAGAGTAAACGTAAGTCGTTACATACTTTAGATAGTTTTACTGCGGTACGTTTTAATGCACCATGAACCATGACATAAGCACCACAGTCAGATGTTGCTTCGATTAAGTTTTCAGCTGGTACGCAAGGTAATCCAGTTACCTCAGCAAGGTGTTTTACTACTAATTCTGTATAACCTTTTGGTGTATTTAAACCAGTACCGATTGCGGTTGCGCCAAGGTTTACTTCAAGGAGTAACTCAGCGGTGCGTTTTAAGTTACGTACTTCTTCTTCAAGTAATACGGCAAACGCTTTAAACTCTTGACCAACGGTCATCGGTACCGCATCTTGTAATTGGGTACGACCCATTTTTAAAACTTTAGCAAATTCTTTTGCTTTATTATCGAAGCCATCATGTAAGTATTGGATTTTGTCGATAAGTTTTAAAATGCTGTTATATACCGCAATACGGAAACCGGTAGGATATGCATCGTTGGTAGATTGGCTAGCGTTCACGTGGTCCATTGGGTTAATAACATCATATTCACCTTTTTTATGACCAATTTTTTCAAGCGCGAGGTTAGCAACTACTTCATTGGTATTCATATTGACAGAAGTACCCGCACCACCTTGATATACATCAGATGGGAATTGATCTAAGCATTTCCCCGTGGTAAGAATTTCATCACAAGCTGCTACAATCGCTTTTGCAATATCACTTGGAATAGCACCTAATTCACCATTCGCTAGGGCAGTTGCTTTTTTAACCATTACCATGCCGCGAACAAATTCCGGTACATCAGAAATGGTTACATTAGAAATATTGAAGTTTTCAACCGCTCTTAAGGTATGGATACCCCAGTATGCATCAGCTGGCACATCACGTTCACCTAATAAATCCACTTCTTTTCTGTATTGAGTCATTTTAATCACCTTTTTTGGTTGTTAATTAATTTGAGGTAATTATAGGAATTTACATAGAAAATAAATTTGACATGGATCACATTTCAAATAAGACGTATAAGAGATATTTTCATTTCTCGCATAAATTTTTTTAGGGTGAAATTTTTTTATTTATCCCCTTGAAACCGAAAAAGTTATCCCCACATTTAAAACACTTTATTTTAATAAGAAGGAAATTAATCATGAATATTCGTCCTTTACACGATCGTGTAATCATTAAACGTGAAGAAGTAGAAACTCGTTCAGCTGGCGGTATCGTATTAACTGGTTCAGCGGCGACTAAATCAACCCGTGCGAAAGTATTGGCAGTGGGTAAAGGTCGTATTTTGGAAAATGGTACCGTTCAACCTTTAGATGTAAAAGTTGGCGATACAGTCATTTTCAATGATGGTTATGGCGTGAAAAGTGAAAAAATCGATGGTAAAGAAGTGTTAATCATTTCTGAAAACGATATTTTGGCGATTGTGGAATAATTTAAATTAAGGAAAAAAGAAAATGGCAGCAAAAGACGTAAAATTTGGTAACGATGCACGCGTAAAAATGCTTAAAGGCGTGAATGTATTAGCAGATGCAGTAAAAGTGACCCTTGGCCCTAAAGGTCGTAATGTCATTTTAGATAAATCATTTGGTGCACCAACCATCACTAAAGATGGTGTATCGGTCGCACGTGAAATTGAATTAGAAGATAAATTTGAAAATATGGGCGCACAAATGGTGAAAGAGGTTGCCTCTAAAGCCAATGATGCAGCCGGTGATGGTACAACAACTGCAACAGTACTTGCTCAAGCTATTGTAAATGAAGGCTTAAAAGCTGTGGCTGCAGGTATGAACCCAATGGATTTAAAACGTGGTATCGATAAAGCGGTAAGTGCGGTTGTTTCTGAGCTTAAAAATCTATCTAAACCTTGCGAAACCTCTAAAGAGATTGAACAAGTTGGTACAATTTCTGCTAACTCTGACAGCATTGTGGGTCAATTAATTGCTCAAGCAATGGAAAAAGTGGGTAAAGAAGGCGTGATTACCGTAGAAGACGGTACAGGTCTTGACGATGAATTAGCGGTTGTGGAAGGGATGCAATTCGATCGTGGTTACTTATCACCTTATTTCATCAACAAACCAGAAACAGCAACGGTTGAATTAGATAACCCGTACATTCTTTTAGTGGATAAAAAAGTATCAAATATCCGTGAATTACTTCCAGTATTAGAAGGTGTGGCAAAAGCGGGTAAACCATTATTAATTATTGCTGAAGATATCGAAGGTGAAGCACTTGCAACTTTAGTCGTAAACACCATGCGTGGTATCGTGAAAGTGGCAGCAGTGAAAGCCCCTGGTTTTGGTGATCGTCGTAAAGCAATGTTACAAGATATTGCGATCTTAACAGCAGGTACCGTGATTTCTGAAGAAATCGGTATGGAACTTGAAAAAGCGACATTAGAAGATTTAGGTCAAGCGAAACGTGTAGTCATCAACAAAGATAATACTACTATTATTGATGGTGTGGGTGATGAAGCACAAATCAAAGGTCGTGTGGCTCAAATTCGTCAGCAAATCGAAGAATCTACTTCTGATTATGACAAAGAAAAACTTCAAGAACGCGTAGCTAAACTTGCCGGCGGTGTGGCTGTAATCAAAGTTGGTGCAGCAACAGAAGTTGAAATGAAAGAGAAAAAAGATCGTGTGGATGATGCATTACACGCAACTCGTGCAGCAGTTGAAGAAGGTATCGTTGCAGGTGGTGGTGTTGCATTAGTTCGTGCTGCAACCAAAGTAGCGGCAACCTTAAAAGGTGATAACGAAGAACAAGATGTAGGTATTAAACTTGCATTACGTGCAATGGAAGCGCCACTTCGTCAAATCGTCACTAACGCAGGTGAAGAAGCATCTGTTGTGGCAAGTGCGGTTAAAAATGGCGAAGGAAACTTCGGTTATAATGCAGGTACTGAACAGTACGGCGATATGATCGAAATGGGTATTTTAGACCCAACTAAAGTCACTCGTTCTGCGTTACAATTTGCGGCTTCTGTAGCGGGCTTAATGATCACGACAGAATGTATGGTGACCGACCTTCCAAAAGATGATAAAGCCGATTTAGGCGCTGCTGGAATGGGTGGTATGGGAGGCATGGGCGGAATGATGTAATTCCCCTTTGCAAAAGAAAGTGCGATCGTTTTTCTTTATAGAAATGCGATCGCATTTTTATTTGTGTGGTGCTACACTTTACTTGTTTTCGATGATTTTATAGGTATAACAATGACAATTTCCCAAACTGAACTCAATCAACAACTCAAATCTGCCGGTATTGGTATTAATGCAACTGAATTACATGGTTTTTTGAGTGGCTTAATTTGTGGTGGACTGAAAGACCAAAGCTGGTTACCGCTTTTATATCAATTCAGTAACGACAACCACGCTTATCCAACCGCATTAATTCAGCCAATTACCGAAATTTATGAGCAGATTGGTAAAACCTTATCGGATGTAGAAGGGTTTGATTTTGAATTGGGATTAACAGAAGATGAGAGTGTTTTTGCTCGCGCAGACAGCCTATCAGACTGGGCAAACCAATTTTTATTGGGTTTAGGGCTTGTTCAGCCTGAATTAGATAAAGAAAAAGGCGAAATTGGCGAAGCGGTAGATGATTTACAAGATATTTGTCAGCTTGGTTATGAAGAAGATGATGACGAAGAAGAGCTTGCCGAAGCCTTAGAAGAAATTATTGAATATGTTCGTACCATTGCCATGCTGTTTTACACCCATTTCAACGATGATGCACAAGAAATAAAACCGATATTACATTAAAAGGAGCGAAACATGGATCTCGCATACATGGCGGCATTACCGCAAGAAGAATTTACAGAACGTCGTCAAAAAGTATTCGCACAAATGCAGCCAAATTCTGCTTTATTGCTATTTTCCGAAATTGAAAAACGTCGCAATAACGACTGCGATTTTCCTTTCCGTCAAGACAGTTACTTTTGGTATTTAACGGGATTTAATGAGCCAAATGCAGCGTTGTTATTGATTAAAACGGAAGAGGCAGAAAAGGCAGTGGTATTTCTTCGTCCGCGAGATCCTTTGCTTGAAACGTGGAATGGTCGCCGATTAGGCGTTGAGCGCGCACCGCAAAAACTCAATGTCGATGAAGCCTATTCTATCGATGATTTTAAAACAGAATTTCCAAAATTAACGGAAAAATTGACCGCACTTTATCATGTGGCCGATCGTCATCCTTGGGGTGATAAATTATTAGCCGAAAGTGCGGTGAAATTTTACGCTGTTTTTGATTGGCAGCCGATGTTAAGTGAAATGCGCTTAATTAAATCACCAAATGAAATTCGATTAATGCAGCAAGCGGGACAAATTACAGCATTCGGACATATTAAAGCGATGCAAGTGACTCGTCCAAATCGTTTTGAATATGAAATTGAAAGCGAAATTCTGCATGAATTTAATCGTCATGGAGCAAGATTTCCATCTTATAACTCCATTGTTGCTGGTGGTGATAATGCCTGTATTTTGCACTACACCGAAAATGATCAACCATTAAAAGATGGCGATCTTGTGTTGATTGATGCAGGGTGTGAGTTTGCTATGTATGCAGGCGATATCACACGTACGTTCCCTGTGAATGGTAAATTTACCGAGCCACAACGTGAGATTTATGAATTAGTGTTAAAAGCACAAAAACGTGCGATTGAGTTATTAGTGCCAGGTAATTCAATTAAACTGGCGAATGACGAAGTAATTCGTATTAAAACTCAAGGCTTGGTGGATTTAGGCATTCTGAAAGGGGATGTAGATAAGCTGATTGAAGAAAAAGCTTATCGTCAATTTTATATGCATGGTTTAGGCCATTGGCTTGGTTTGGATGTGCACGATGTTGGCCGCTATGATGATGATCGTAGCCGCACGCTTGAAGTGGGGATGATCATCACTGTTGAGCCCGGTATTTATATTTCAGAAGAGGCGGATGTGCCAGCTCAATATAAAGGCATTGGCGTGCGTATTGAAGATAATTTGCTAATGACTGAATATGGTAATAAAAATCTGACTGCGGCGGCACCAAAAGAAATTGATGACATTGAAAATTTAATGAAAAATTGAGAAGAATTCTCAAAATTGTGATCTAGTGCAAGTTTTTTGTGCAGTTAAGGTGCTAATATACTGTTAGATAAAAAAGACCAATCAAATCAGTAAGGAGTCGATTATGTACAAACACGTTTTAGTTGCGGTAGATCTTTCTGACGAAAGTGAATTTCTACTCAAAAAAGCCGTGGGAATTGCAAAACGTAATGATGCGCAACTTTCCATTATTCATGTAGATGTAAACTTCTCGGATCTCTATACTGGTTTAATTGATGTCAATATGTCATCAATGCAAGATAGAATCTCGAGCGAAACCCAAAAAGCGCTAATTAATTTAGCAGAACATGCTGGTTATCCAATAAAAGAAAAATTGAGCGGTAGCGGTGATTTAGGTCAAGTTTTGACAGACGCTATTGATCAGTATGATGTAGATCTACTAGTGACAGGTCATCACCAAGATTTTTGGAGTAAATTGATGTCTTCAACACGTCAAGTGATGAATACCATTAAAATTGATATGTTGGTTGTGCCACTTCGCGACGAATAGTGATCAAAAATTATTTTTAGCCCTACTAAAATAACGTAAATTTTAACCGCACTTCTCAATTAATGCAGTAGAGTGCGGTTTTCTTTTTTAAGATCAGTGAAAAAGCCTTTTTCTCTAGGTCAAAATATGCAAGAATAGTGAGCTTTTTTATAAATCGTGATCGAGATAGAGACACAAGGTTTTATCAATGAAAACAACAGCAGAAATTAGACAGTCATTCCTTGATTTTTTCCATAGCAAGGGGCATCAGGTCGTCGCAAGTAGTTCACTTGTGCCTGAAAACGATCCGACATTGCTTTTTACCAATGCCGGGATGAACCAATTTAAAGACGTGTTCCTTGGTATGGACAAACGTCCTTACTCACGTGCGACAACTGCACAACGTTGTGTGCGCGCAGGTGGTAAGCATAATGACTTAGAAAACGTAGGTTATACAGCTCGTCACCATACTTTCTTTGAAATGCTCGGCAACTTCAGTTTTGGCGACTATTTCAAACATGATGCGATTAATTTTGCCTGGGAGTATTTGACTTCTCCACAATGGCTCGGGTTACCAAAAGAAAAATTATGGGTAACCGTGTATGAAACCGATAATGAAGCTTATGATATTTGGCATAAAGAAGTTGGTGTGCCAGCAGAACGTATTATTCGTATCGGTGATAACAAAGGTGCGCCTTATGCATCAGATAACTTCTGGGCAATGGGTGACACAGGTCCTTGTGGTCCATGTACTGAAATTTTCTACGATCACGGTGATCACATTTGGGGTGGCCCTCCAGGCTCTCCGGAAGAAGATGGTGACCGCTATATCGAAATTTGGAACGTGGTATTCATGCAATTTAACCGTCAAGCAGACGGTACAATGGAAAAATTACCACGTCCATCGGTTGATACTGGAATGGGTTTAGAGCGTATTTCTGCTGTATTACAGCACGTAAACTCTAACTATGAGATCGATATTTTCCAAAAATTAATTGCAAAAACAGCAGAAATCGTAGGAACAACAGATTTAACTAATAAATCATTACGCGTAATTGCTGACCACATTCGTTCTTGTGCATATTTAATTGCAGATGGCGTGATTCCATCAAACGAAGGCCGTGGTTATGTATTACGTCGTATTATCCGTCGAGCAGTGCGTCATGGCCACTTATTAGGTGCTAAAGAAGCGTTCTTCTATAAACTTGTGCCAACCTTAATTGAAGTCATGGCGGAAGCAGGCAAAGAAGTTAAAGAAAAACAAGCCAATGTCGAAAAATTACTTCGTTTAGAAGAAGAGCAATTTGCTCGTACATTAGAGCGCGGATTAAGCTTATTAGACGATGCGCTTGCTCAAGTGAAAGATGGTGTGTTGTCAGGTGAAGTTGCCTTTAAACTTTATGATACTTATGGCTTCCCACTTGATTTAACGGCAGATGTATGTCGTGAGCGTGATATTGCAATTGATGAAGCAGGTTTTGAGCGTGAAATGGAAGCACAACGCTTACGCGCACAATCTGCAAGCCAATTCGGCATGGATTACAACAATGTTATTCGTGTAGAAGGCGAAACAAAATTTGAAGGTTATACTGAATCAGAATCTTTAGCCAAAGTGACCGCACTTTTCCATGATGGAAAATCAGTAGAGAGTATTACTGCAGGCCAAAGTGCCGTGGTGATTTTAGAAAATACTCCATTCTATGCGGAATCAGGTGGTCAAATTGGTGACAGCGGTTATTTAACTTCTCAAGATGTTCAGTTTAATGTAAAAGATACTCAAAAATATGGTCAAGTATTCGGTCATATTGGTGAGTTAGAACAAGGCAGTTTAAAAGTCGGACAAACAGTCAATGCGGTTGTGGATGCAGCAAGACGTCATCAAACGTCACTTAACCATTCTGCAACACACTTATTACACGCCGCATTGCGTCAAGTTTTAGGTCACCATGTAGTGCAAAAAGGATCATTAGTATCTGATGCTGCGCTACGTTTTGACTTTGCTCATCCGGAAGCGATTACCAAAGCACAACTTAACGAAATTGAAACGTTGGTAAACCAAAAAGTACGTGAGAATTTTGTGGTTCAAACGGACGTAATGGATATCGAAGCGGCAAAAGCAAAAGGTGCAATGGCGTTATTCGGTGAAAAATATGCTGATGTGGTACGTGTTTTAACAATGGGTGATTTCTCCGTTGAACTTTGTGGTGGCATTCATGCTAAACGTACCGGTGATATCGGTTTATTTAAAATTGTGGCGGAAACTGCAGTTGCAGCAGGTGTTCGTCGTATTGAAGCGGTAACGGGTGAAAATGCAATTAATTGGTTACATAACCAACAACGTATTCTTACTCAAAGTGCAGATTTGTTTAAATCTGACGTTAATACCCTTGTTGAGAAAATTCAGCAACTTCAAGATAAAGCGAAGAAAGCAGAAAAAGAATTACAAGGATTAAAAGAAAAAGCCGCAATGCAAGCGGGTTCCGATTTAGTGAAAAGTGCGATTAAAATTAATGATGTTTCTGTAATCGTACATCAACTAGACGGAATTGAAACTAAATCGTTACGTGTGATGGTTGATGATTTAAAAAATCAACTTGGTTCAGGCGTAATTGTATTTGCATCTATTTTAGATGATAAAGTCAACCTCGTCGTTGGCGTAACAAGCGATTTAACTACTAAAGTGAAGGCTGGTGAGCTAGTGAATTTAATGGCTCAGCAAGTCGGTGGGAAAGGCGGTGGTCGCCCTGATATGGCAATGGCAGGAGGCTCCCAACCAGAAAATGTGAATCTAGCATTAACTGTCGCACAAAACTGGTTAAGCAATAATCTGTAGTACAAGCAGGTCGGTGGGATGCCGATCTTTACTTGATTGATAGGGATATCTAATAAATGCAAACTAAGGAGATAAAAGATGTTAATCTTAACTCGAAAAGTTGGCGAAAGTGTTCTCATTGGAGACGATATTTCTATCACGGTTTTGAGTGTACGTGGAAACCAAGTCAAACTCGGTGTGCAAGCGCCTAAAGAAGTATCTGTTCACCGAGAGGAAATTTACCAACGAATTCTGCAGTCAAAAGATGAACATATAGATGAGGCATCTTAGACCTAGAGTTTTATGAATGTTTTACATTCTATTTATAATTTAATTAACGTTTTTTCAAAAATTAAACCCATTGGTTTGCAAGATTTTAAATAACGGAAATTTGAGTTATAAAGGTAGAGAAGGAACTTTTCCAACTTAAATCTATCAAAATTTAATAAATAATGACCGCACTTTTGTGTTACAGAAGTGTGGTCATTGAATATTTAAACAAAAAGGAAATCTAATGAAAGCAATTATTCCTGTAGCCGGTCTCGGCACCCGTATGTTGCCAGCAACAAAAGCGATTCCAAAAGAAATGTTAACGCTTGTAGATAAACCACTGATTCAATATGTTGTGAATGAGTGTGTTGCAGCAGGCATCAAAGAAATCGTGTTAGTCACACATTCTTCTAAAAATGCGATTGAAAACCATTTTGATACGTCTTTTGAGTTGGAAACCATGCTTGAGAAGCGTGTTAAACGTCAGCTTCTAGAAGAGGTGCGTTCTATTTGCCCTAAAGATGTAACCATCATGCACGTTCGCCAAGGGAATGCGAAAGGTTTAGGTCATGCGGTGTTATGTGGTCGTCCAGTTGTTGGAAACGAGCCATTTGCAGTCGTGTTACCTGATGTGCTTTTAGCGGATTTTACAGCAAATCAAAAGAAAGAAAATCTTTCAGCAATGATTAAACGTTTTAAAGAAACACAAGCAAGCCAAATTATGGTAGCGCCTGTTGCAGCTGATGAAGTGAGTAGCTATGGTATTGCGGATTGTGGTGGTGTAGAGTTAAAAGGCGGTGAGAGCGTTAAAATTAATAGCATTGTTGAAAAACCATCTGTTGAAGAAGCTCCATCAAATCTTGCGGTTGTAGGTCGTTATGTATTCTCTGCGGCGATTTGGGATTTATTAGAAAAAACACCAGTTGGTGTGGGTGATGAAATTCAATTAACGGATGCAATCGATATGCTTATTGAGAAAGAGATCGTTGAAGCGTTCCATATGACAGGCAGAAGCTTTGACTGTGGTGACAAGATTGGCTATATGGAAGCTTTTGTAGAATATGGTCTTCGTCATGATAAATTAGGTAAAGAGTTTAAAGCTTTCCTAAAAGATCTTGTAAAAACTTTATAATTGACTGAAACCACCGAAAGGTGGTTTTTATTTATATATTTGGATTATATGATATAAAAGATAAAGAAGAAGGCATCGTGATGATGCCTTCTTTTTTCTATGAAACGAAATCTTAGTTATTTTTCGCTAATAAAGTGCGGTAGATAATACCACCTAAAATACCACCGATAATCGGCGCAACCCAGAATAACCATAATTGGTCGATTGCCCAAGAACCTTGGAATACCGCAACTGCAGTACTACGAGCCGGGTTTACAGAGGTATTTGATACAGGAATGCTGATTAAGTGGATTAAAGTTAAACCTAAACCAATTGCGATTGGCGCAAAACCTGCAGCTGCATTTTTATGCGTTGAACCCATGATGATTAATAAGAAGAATGCAGTCAATAATACTTCCGCTACGAATACCGCTTCTAAAGAATAACCTTCAGGAGAATGCTCACCATAACCGTTAGATGCAAAACCTGCAGTAACATCAAAGCCAACTTTACCTGATGCGATAAGATAAAGTGCAGCACCGGCTACTAAACCACCAACTACTTGAGAAACGATGTATGGAAGGGCATCCTTCGCAGAGAAACGACCGCCAGCCACTAAACCAAGTGTTACAGCAGGGTTAAAGTGACCACCAGAAATGTGACCTACAGCGTAAGCCATGGTTAATACGGTTAAACCGAAGGCAAATGCAACGCCCACATAACCGATACCTAGGTTGACAGAAGCGGCAAAGATTGCACTACCACAACCACCGAAAACTAACCAAAATGTGCCGAAGAATTCAGCAAAAAGTTTTTTTGACATAATAGACCTCAATATTAAATATGTCGTTATTTCAAATAACAATAATGTATTGCGAATGCAACAGGCATTTAGTCAAAGATAAGGGGTTTTGGTTCTGCAAATTATTGTAAATGTTTGTAAGTAAATGTAAGGGAAATAGCATGCTATACTTTTAGCCGTCTAGATTGTCATTTTGCTTATTTTTCATTAAAATACGGATAAATTATCAGGTTATTTAAGGTGCATTATGGCAAACTGGGATGGCAAATATATTAGCCCTTATGCAGAGCATGGCAAAAAGAGCGAACAGGTCAAAAAAATTACCGTTTCTATTCCAATTAAAGTATTGGAAATTTTGACGAATGAGCGTACGCGTCGTCAGTTGAAAAGTTTGCGCCATGCAACAAATAGTGAATTGCTTTGTGAGGCATTCTTACATGCTTTTACTGGTCAGCCATTACCGACTGATGCAGATTTAATGAAAGAGCGTCATGATGAGATTCCTGAAAATGCCAAAGAAATCATGCGCGATTTGGGTATTGATCCTGAAAGCTGGGAATATTAATTTATCCTTTTAATCCTTCTAAAATACTGCATTCAGGGCAATCATTGCCCTGACAAGCGTTATGCCATCGTTCCAATTCCTCTACCATTTTTTGCAAGTGATGAATTTGCTCATTCAATGTTTTAATATGCTGCGTAGTGAGTGCTTTAACTTCTCGGCTACTACGATTGGGATTATCCTGTAATTGCAAAAGTTGGTGAATTTGTTGGAGTGAAAACCCTACATCTCGAGAGTGGCGAATAAAACGTAATCGCTCTAAATCCTTTTCTTCATAATGACGATAACCGGAAAGGCTTCTTTGTGCAGGCTTTAATAAGCCAGACTTCTCATAATCTCGAATTTGTTTACTTGATAAACCCACTAATTTTGCCACTTCACTAATGTTCATAAAAAATCCTTGACCTTAACCTTATGTTAAGGTTTATAGTAAGCTTAATTTCAATCTATATCAATAATTAAGGAGTAAATATGAAATCAATTACATTACATGTAACAGGAATGACTTGTGGTGGTTGTGTGAAAAGCGTCACAAGAGTGTTGGAAGAACTTAATGGCGTAGAAAAAGCCGTAGTAACACTTGATGACGGTAAAGCGGTGATTACCTTTGATGAAAGTGCGGTTAGTATTGCACAATTAATTGAAACAATTGAAGACGCAGGTTTTTATGCAACAGAATAAAAAAATAGCCATTCAAATCGAGGGGATGACCTGCCAATCCTGTGCTAATCGGATTGAGAAAGTATTGAATCGAAATGATTTTGTCTCTGAAGCGGGCGTGAATTTTGCGGCAGAGGAAGCGCACGTAGTATTTGATTCATCTCAGGCTTCAGAACAAGATATTTTGACAATTATTCAAAAAGCGGGATTTAATGGCATTCTAAAGCAAAATGTGCTGCCTAGCGCACCTAATGAAACGAAGATTAGTCCGCGTTTATGGTTGCTTTTGTTCATTAACATTCCTTTTTTAATCGGAATGATCGGGATGATGTTTAATCATCATTCTTGGATGATTCCACCAATGTGGCAATTTGTTCTTGCGAGCATTGTGCAACTTTGGTTAGCCATTCCTTTTTATAAAGGTGCGATTGGTAGTATTCGAGGTGGTTTGGCCAATATGGATGTACTCGTGAGTACTGGTACGTTGGTGATTTATCTCTATTCGGCCTTTATGCTGTTTTATCATCAGTCAATGGGGCATGATGGCGCATCTCATGTCTATTTTGAAGTATCGGTGATGGTAATTGGTTTTGTCAGCCTAGGGAAATTTCTTGAGGAAAGAACGAAGAAACAAAGCTTAAACAGTTTAGGGCTATTATTACAACTCACCCCAAAACAAGTCAGTGTTCAACGTGAAAATCATTGGGAGACGATTCCTCTCGATCAAGTAAAAATAGGCGATATTTTACGAGCTAATCAAGGTGAACGTATTGCAGCTGATGGCGTAGTTGAACAGGGGAGTGGTTGGTGCGATGAGAGTCATTTAACCGGTGAATCTCAACCATTAGAAAAAATGTCTCAAAGTCCTGTGCTTGCGGGGGCAATGGTGACACAAGGTAGCCTTATTTATCGAGCCAATCAACTCGGTCAGCAAACCCTATTGGGCGATATGATGAAAGCGCTCTCAGAAGCGCAAGGTACAAAAGCGCCGATTGCTCGTTTTGCTGATAAAGTTGCTGCTGTATTTGTACCTGCCGTGTTATTGATTTCCGCGATAACATTTGGATTAACCTGGTGGATAAAAGGAGATTGGGTTACCGCCTTAATTCATTCGGTTGCTGTGTTAGTTATCGCTTGTCCTTGCGCATTAGGGCTTGCCACACCTGCTGCCATAATGGTCGGTATGGGCAAAGCAGTCAATGCAGGGATTTGGTTTAAAGATGCGGCATCTATGGAAGAGGCGGCGCATGTGGATACGGTGGTATTAGACAAAACAGGAACGCTAACTCAAGGAGAGCTCAAAATTGCCGCTGTTTGGCAACCACAAAGTGCGGTCTATTCTGAGGAAGATTTGTATCGTATTACGGCTTCCGTTGAGCAAAATGCCAATCATCCTTTAGCTAAAGCGATAGTCCTGGCTGCGCAGGAAAAATCACTTGAAATTCCGACCGCACTTTCAGTTCATTCAGAAGTGGGTATGGGCATCTCAGCTCATATTGACGGAATAGGTTTGGTTAAAGTCGGTAAGCCGACTTATTGTGAATTAACCTTACCAGATAATATGCCTCAAATTTGGCAAATTGCGAGTATTGTTGCGGTATCTGTAGATAACAGTCCAATCGGTGCTTTTGCATTAGCAGACAGTCTAAAAGAGGATAGTTTGCAAGCGATTCAACGCTTACATCAACATAATATTGATGTGGTGATGATGAGTGGTGATCAACAATCTGTCGTTGATTATGTTGCCCAGCAAGTAGGTGTGAAAACTGCACAGGGTAATTGCAGTCCACGTGACAAAGCGACTTATATTGAGAGATTACGTCAGCAAGGCAAAGTGGTCGCAATGGTTGGTGATGGTGTGAATGATGCACCCGCATTAGCAATGGCTAACGTAAGCTTTGCGATGAAATCGGGTTCTGATGTAGCAGAACAAACTGCATCGGCGACACTCATGCAGCATTCAGTTGATCAGTTAGTTGATGGGTTAATGATTTCCAGAGCAACATTAAAGAATATTAAGCAAAACTTATTCTTTGCTCTCATTTACAATGTACTAGGTATTCCACTTGCCGCATTGGGCTATTTAAGTCCTGTATTAGCGGGCGCAGCAATGGCGATGAGTTCACTTTCTGTGCTATCCAATGCATTGCGATTAAAACGAGTGAAAATTAGATAAGAAAAAGGCGATATGAAAATATCGCCTTTTGTTTGAACTAACTTTGTTTCCATACTGGAAGTTGAATCGTGACGGCAAGTCCACCTAAATTACTGGATTCCGCCCATACTTTTCCATTGTGTTCATTCACTACATTATAGACAATTGTTAAACCTAGTCCTGTTCCGCCAGTGGCACGTGTTCTGGTTTCATCAACTCGATAGAATGGTTTAAAGATTTTATCAAATTCTTCTGGTGGTAATCCCAAGCCATTATCATCTACTCGAATTTGCAGACAATTATCATCCTGTTCATTTTTATGTAAATCAATGGTTAAGAAAATACGATCTTTCGTGTATTTCAAGGCGTTTCGAATAATATTTTCAATCGCACTGGTGAGCAAACTTAGGTTGCCATAAATCATATGTTTTTCAGGATGTAAAATAGAAATATTGATATCGCAGGTAATATGGCGCTGTTCAGCTTCAAATAAGGCATCTTTTATCACATCATCCCAAAGCTGATTGATAGGGAATAAATTATGCTCCATTTGAGAATGCATTTGTTGACGAGAAATGAGTAACAACTCGCTAATCATTTTGTCCATTCGTTGGATTTCTTTCTCAATGCGTTTAACTGGCTCAATATCACCCGTTTGGTGACGAACCAGAGCAGTGGAAAGTTGCAAACGCGTCAACGGTGTTTTTAATTCATGAGAAATAGATGAAAGCAGATTGTGTTGATTCGAAATGAGATTATCAATCGCAATCGACATCTTGTTAAAACTTTGTCCTACTTCTCGTAATTCTGCTGGACCATGATTTGCTAATTCATTATCAACCTTAAAGTTTCCTAACGCCACGCTATTAGCCGCCTTTTGTAAATTGGTAATAGGTTTGACGATGGTATGCGTAAACCACCAAAGTAAAGGCGTTGTAATAATTAAGGTTAAGAGTAATAAGACCCAGGGATGGTCAAGCATATACCGTAAAATTTCTTGTTGGCCGTTTGCACGAGACACAAAGAATAATTCGGAGGATTGTTCAGCGTCACCAATATAGACTTTAAAAGGTCCTGCAATTTGAATATCTTTAAAGGTTTTACGTTGTGGTTGGGCAAAGTTACTGGACTCTTGGGCGAACTGAGCAATATGCATTCTTTCTTCGCCTAAAGCACCAAAAATTTCTTTTTCCGGTGTCATGATGACAGGACGAGCAGAGTCAAATTTATCGGTTGGAAGCACTGGTACGCCAGCGAGGATACCGGTGATTCTATTGTTACGAATGGATTCAACGAGTTTCTTTTGATAGCTCGATATTTCATTTTGATTCAAGTCAGAATATAAGCGGCTATCAAAATAAGGGAGTGCGACCAAAAGTGCGGTCATGGCAAAGAATGCCAACCAAAAAACGGTAAATGTGCGTATCGTGAGCTGATTTAAACTGAATTTCTTGATAAGCATTATTCACAAACCAACAAGTAACCACGACCACGTAGCGTTTTAAGCCACGGTAAGCCATTGTCTCTTTCTGGGAGTTTTTTGCGCAAGTTTGACATATGCATATCAATCGAGCGATCAAAAGGAGAAAGGTGTTTGCCAAGTACATTCATGCTTAATTCTTCGCGAGAGACAATTTGTCCAGGGCGAAGTACCAGTTTATGAAGTAGAGCAAATTCAGAGCCGGTTAGACCAAGATCTTGACCGTTATAAGAAGCTTGTTGAAGACCAGAATGAAGCACTAAACCACAGAATTCTAATGTATTTTCTTCTGATGAAAGTGCGGTCGAATTTTGTGTATTTTCTTTTTCTGTTGGTGTAGCACGACGTAAAATGGCTTTAATACGAGCAACTAGTTCACGATCGTTAAATGGTTTTGGTAAATAGTCATCGGCACCGAGTTCTAACCCAAGAACACGATCGATCTCTTCACCACGTGCGGTAAGCATCATCACAGGGACATTTGATGTTTGGCGAATTTTCTTGAGTGTTTCAATGCCGTTTAATACAGGCATCATGATATCTAATAAAACTAACTGGTGGCTTGCATTCAGCTTGTCTAACGCTTCTTGACCATTATTGGCAACTTCAACTTCAAAACCAGTCAGTCGTAAAACTTCAGCAAGTAAATCTGTTAGTTCAATATCATCATCAACTAATAGAATCTTTGACATTTTAATTCCCTTGTAATACAACGAACCTGCTTGATATGACAAGCAGGTGTTATTTTTTAATGATTACCAGAATTTCCACCAGCTTTTCTTACCTGCGTTTTCAGGAGTGCTGATAATAGTATTATTTTCGTCTTGTTTTGCCACTTCAGGTAATGGCTTATCTAATTCAGCACTGCTTACTAAACCATTCTGATCGAATTTTACTGTAAATGTGTGCTGTTCAGGTTTTTGGTAAGAGTGTTGTTCTAAGAACACGTAATACCAAGTTAGGTTACTATAAGGATCGATTAAAACCGGTGTGCCAAGCAAATATTGTACTTGTTGTGCGGTCATGCCTGGTTTAACTTGCGCCACAGTCGCTGCTTCTAAATAGTTACCTTGTGGAACATCAATACGATAAACGACTTTTTGCACTGTTGAACAAGAAGTTAAACTTAATGCTAAAACAACTGCACCTAAAAATGTTCTTAATTGCATATTTTTTACCTTTTACTGCAAAGTTATGTCGAATGATACCGAAACTTTATGATCTTGCCAAATTAATTATCGCACTTTAATGCTTTTTGAAGTTGATCTTTCAGATTTGGTGGTATCCCTTTGATTGTTAAAGTATCTGTAAGAGGATCCCATTCAATACGGTTATTTAATAAATCCGCATCAAAACTTAATGTCACACCTTTACCCGACCCCGAAAATTTCGTTAATGTTTTTAAGGCTGAGCGTACTGGTGGAATGGTTTCCTCCAAGCCGTAATCTTGCTCTTCTGTAAAGGTGACAAAAGGGCGCTCGTTTAGAGTCGGCAAATTCGCTGAAAGTTCAGTTAAGGCAATTTCATCACCGCTTGCTAATTGGCCTTTACAGTATTCAAAGACCTGTTTTTTTACTGCTTGAGTTTGTTCTTTGTTCAATTCACCTTGTTCACAGTAGTCACTGACTGCTTGTAAGAGGCATTGGTTTTGAACTTGTGGATTTAACCCTTCTTCTGCACCTAAGAAATCCATAAAGAAGTCACTAATTTTACGACCAACACGACCTTTAATGAAGGTGAGATAACGGTTTGAGTTTGCGTTTACTTGTAAATCCGTTAAGTTGATACGTGCCGCAATATCAAATTGTGTGATATCTAGATATTCCGTACGGCGAATTTCAAGATTTTCGTCAACTAACATGCTGATACGACTATCTAATAGTGCGATGAATAGGTAATCCGTCGCTAAAAAGTTATATTGGCATAGGATAAGCGTACCGCTGTCTGCAAAATTATATTTGCCCAATTCTTGTGCTAATAATTTTGTGGATTGTTGGCTGAAATTTAAAAAGTCGATTTCATTTTCTAATAAACGATTCAGATCTTGTGCAAAAATGGAATTCTCTTGGAAGACACCAAATGCTTTGCCTTTATTTTGATAACCTTGATGTAATTGCAACATCATTTGTTCGACTTCCGGCGTAATGGTGAGAAGTTCATCACGCAACACGCTTTCCATGGTAGTGGTTTCATTTTCAGCGTGCTTAATTAATTGATGTAGCACGATTTGATTAACCGTAATTCTCATAATTTTTTCCTTCGTAAAATTTACCTTAAATTATAACCGCACTTTTTAAGCAAGAAAAAAGAAATTATTCAGATTGGACAAATTATCGGGTATGATATGGGAAGTTTTTTGTATTTAGAACAGGCTTAAACATTCCAAATGGCTCAACATTCAAAGTATTCCGATGGGCAAGTTAATGCCATCATTAATGACATGATTAGCGTGCTTGAAACTCACAAAGCGCCCGTTGATCTTTCTCTTATCGCTTTAGGCAATATGGCCAGTAATTTATTGACCACTAGCGTGCCAGCCGCACAGCGTGAAGCTTTAGCTCAAGCCTTTGCCAACTCTCTAATGAATTCGGTAAAAATAAAATAAAATGTTTTGGTTTAAAAAGAGCAAATTCAACGGACGTGAATACCGTGAAGAAACCTCACGAAAAATTTCGTGGGGACATTGGTTTGCTTTTTTTAACATTATCATCGCAATTCTTATTGGCAGTCGTTATGCCTTTCTCATTGACTGGCCAGACACCTTACTCGGCAAAATTTATTTCTTCATCAGCTTATTAGGTCATTTCAGCTTTTGTGTTTTTGCCTTGTATTTGCTGGTTATTTTCCCGCTGAGTTTCATCATCAAAAATCACCGCACTTTTCGTGGGCTAACGGTAATTATTGCCACGATTTGCACCACATTACTGCTGTTTGATACAGAAGTTTTTAACCGCTTTAATATCCACCTTTCTTCTATTGTTTGGAATTTGTTAGTGAACCCTGAAAAGGGCGATCTCTCACGGGATTGGCAAATTTTCTTTGCGCCAATGCCGATTATTTTGCTAATCCAAATGCTTTTCTCCCGTTGGAGTTGGGAAAAATTACGTAGTTTAGAGCGTCAGAAATGGCTGAAGAAAGTTGGATTAGTGCTGACTTCCACGTTTGTCGCGACACACTTAATTTACGCTTGGGCGGATGCATTTTTATATCGTCCGATTACTATGCAGCGTTCAAACTTCCCACTTTCTTATCCAATGACCGCAAGAACCTTTTTGGAAAAACAAGGGTTTATTAATGCGGAAACATATTCTCAGCGATTGGAGCAAGAAGGGCGTTTGGATGCATTAAAAATTGATTATCCGAAAAAAGATCTTCAGTTTGAGCAAGTTGAAAACAAACCAAATATTCTCGTGATTACCGTTTCAGGCTTACGTTATGATGCACTAACGAGCGAGAAAATGCCTAAATTATTTGAGTTTGCCACAAGCTCTACTCAATTTACGAATCATTACAGCAGCGGCAATACGAATAATGCCGGCTTAGTAGGCTTATTCTATGGGCTGAATGCAAATTATACGGACAGTATTTTGAGTAATCACACACCGTCGGTATTAATTAAAAAGCTACAAGACGAGAAATATCAATTTGTTGCTTATTCGTCTACAGCATTTAAAGACAGCTTATTTAAACAAGCCTTGTTCCGTAATGTGAAATTACCTAAAGTGAAAGCCTCTTCGCCAAAAGAAGCGATAAATAGCGTTTTATCTCTCTTAAAAGAGGATAAACCTTGGTTTGCTTATGTGGATTTAGATATTGCAGATCAAACGGAAGAAAATTACACCAAATCGCTTGCGGATATTGATCAACAAATTGATGACACTTTAGCATCAGTTTCCTTAGATAATACGATTGTTATTATTACGGCAGAGCATGGTACAACGTTTAATAAGCTGGATGAAAAAGCGCAAGAAAACTATTTTGGTCGTGATGAAATCCAAGTGCCATTTATTGTTTACTGGAAAGATTTGCCGGTACAAGAAGTGACAAATTTAACAAGCCATACCGATTTATTGCCAGCATTGATGTCATCGATCTTTAAAGTGAAAAATCCAATTTCGGATTATGCACAAGGTCGCAATTTATTTGAGCTTAATGGCGATCCTTGGGTGTTGGCGTCGAATTTCCGTTGGAATGTCATTATTCAGCCGGATGGCACTCAATATCATATTGATCGCAAAGGAAACTATAAGAAATTTGACCGCACTTATACTGAGCAATCTTCAAGCCGCCCACCGCTCGGCTTGTTCTTAGATGTCTTCAAACAAGAGCGTTCTTTTGTCAATAAATAGATAGCTTTTTTGTGCTTAAAATCTTATACTTTGCACTCAGTTGAAAGACTGAAAAGATGTTATTAATTAAAATCTGCGAATTTTTCATAACATTGCAAACAATTCACAATAGACCCGATCCTTATTGGGCTTGCTTTTCAATTAATACACTTCTCGTCTCTCTTTTCCTTTCTTTTTTGGCGGAGTTATTATGAGAAATCACGTTCGTAGCTTTAAAACGTTTATTCGAGACGAAATCATTAAAAAAGGTGGCTGGGTCAATGCTCATGCCCACGCAGATCGTGCTTTTACAATGACACCTGAAAAAATTGGCATTTACCACAACAGCAATCTTCAACAAAAATGGGATTTAGTGGACGAAGTTAAACGTACATCAAGTGTTGATGATTATTACGCCCGTTTCTGTCAATCGATTGAGCTGATGATTTCCCAAGGGGTAACGGCATTTGGGACTTTTGTGGATATCGACCCGATTTGTGAAGACCGAGCCATCATTGCTGCACACAAAGCTCGCGAAGTTTATAAGCATGACATTATTTTGAAATTTGCGAATCAGACCTTAAAAGGGGTGATTGAGCCAGAAGCACGCAAATGGTTTGATATAGGCTCTGATATGGTGGATATGATTGGTGGTTTGCCTTATCGTGATGAGCTTGATTATGGTCGAGGTCTTGAAGCAATGGATATTTTACTTGATGCGGCTAAGTCTCGCGGCATTATGTGTCATGTGCACGTGGATCAATTCAACTCACCAAAAGAAAAAGAAACAGAGCAGCTTTGTGACAAAACCATCGAACATGGAATGGAAGGTCGAGTCGTGGCGATCCATGGTATTTCTATCGGTGCACATAGCAGAGAATATCGTTATAAACTTTATGAAAAAATGCGTCAGGCAAAAATGATGATGATTGCTTGCCCAATGGCATGGATTGATAGTAACCGAAAAGAAGATTTGATGCCTTTCCATAATGCCTTGACACCGGCAGATGAAATGATTCCAGAGGGGATTACAGTCGCGTTAGGTACGGATAATATCTGTGATTATATGGTGCCACTTTGTGAAGGGGATTTATGGCAAGAGTTAAGCTTGCTTGCTGCTGGCTGTCGCTTCCCACATCTTGATGCAATGGTTGATATCGCAAGTATCAATGGACGTAAAGTGTTAGGTTTAGAGCCTGTTTAATCCAAAAAATTAGATAGAAGTGCGGTCATAAAACGAAATGTTTTGTGGCCGTTTTTATTTATAAGATAAAACAGAAATAATGCTAATTTGACGGATTTAAATAAGGATTGTAAGAAAGTGGTGGGCGATACCGGTCTCGAACCAGTGACCCCCTCCTTGTAAGGGAGGTGCTCTCCCAACTGAGCTAATCGCCCGATGCACCTGAAAAGGTATTCGGATTTATTTAAACACTAAAATTAAGTGGTGGGCGATACCGGTCTCGAACCAGTGACCCCCTCCTTGTAAGGGAGGTGCTCTCCCAACTGAGCTAATCGCCCACATAAGAAAAGCGTTTAAATAATGGGAAAGTTTGAGCGGAAAGAACACTTTAGAAAAGTGGTGGGCGATACCGGTCTCGAACCAGTGACCCCCTCCTTGTAAGGGAGGTGCTCTCCCAACTGAGCTAATCGCCCGCTTGGTCAAACTTTTACAACATTAAAGCCAACTTTGGAAAAAGTGGTGGGCGATACCGGTCTCGAACCAGTGACCCCCTCCTTGTAAGGGAGGTGCTCTCCCAACTGAGCTAATCGCCCTTAATGCTGTGGATTGGCATTATAAGTATAATGAGATTTCAGTCAATATATTTTTATGAAAAAGCGTCTAGTTGTTGCAAAAATAGGCATAAAATCAGATTTTTTATTTAGAACTCACGCAAGTCGTAGTAAAATAAAGGTAATTTTTGTAAATGAATAGGTTATTAAGAAAATGAAAATTGATCCTCCTTTTGAATTAGATCCGAATGTCAAAGTACGTACGCGTTTTGCCCCAAGCCCGACAGGTTATCTGCACGTGGGCGGCGCACGTACAGCACTTTATTCTTGGTTATTTGCAAAACATAATAACGGTGAGTTTGTACTACGTATTGAAGATACTGATTTAGAGCGTTCTACACCGGAAGCAACAGCGGCAATCATTGAAGGGATGGAGTGGTTAAACCTAGCTTGGGAACATGGTCCTTATTATCAAACCAAACGCTTCGATCGTTACAATCAAGTGATTGATGAAATGATTGAGCAAGGCTTAGCTTATCGTTGTTATTGCTCTAAAGAACGCTTAGAAGATTTACGCCATACACAAGAGCAAAACAAAGAAAAACCACGTTATGACCGTCATTGTTTACATGATCATAGCCACTCATTGGATGAGCCACACGTTGTACGTTTTAGAAACCCAACAGAAGGTTCAGTCGTGTTTGATGATGCTGTGCGTGGTCGTATTGAAATCAGCAACAGTGAATTAGATGATTTAATTATTCGTCGTACCGACGGTTCACCAACCTATAACTTCTGTGTGGTGGTAGATGACTGGGATATGGGGATTACACATGTTGTTCGTGGTGAAGACCACATTAACAACACCCCACGTCAAATTAATATCTTAAAAGCGTTAGGCGCACCAATTCCAGTATATGCGCACGTTTCTATGATTAACGGTGATGATGGCCAAAAACTCTCCAAACGTCATGGTGCGGTAAGTGTGATGCAATATCGTGATGACGGTTATTTACCAGAAGCCTTAATCAACTATCTTGTTCGTTTAGGTTGGGGCCATGGTGACCAAGAGATCTTTACACGTGAAGAAATGATTAAATTCTTCGAATTAGATCACGTGAGTAAATCTGCAAGTGCGTTTAACACGGAAAAATTATTGTGGTTAAATCACCATTACATTCGTGAATTACCTCCTGAATATGTGGCAAAACACCTTGCATGGCACTATAAAGATCAAGGTATTGATACTTCAAATGGTCCAGCGCTAACTGAAATTGTGACGATGCTTGCAGAACGTTGCAAAACCTTAAAAGAAATGGCATCAGCAAGCCGTTATTTCTTCGAAGAGTTTGAAAGTTTTGATGAAGCAGCGGTGAAGAAACACTTTAAAGTAGCGGCGATTGAACCACTTGAAAAAGTAAAAGAAAAATTGACCGCACTTTCTAGCTGGGATTTACATTCTACGCATGAAGCGATTGAACAAACCGCGGTTGAATTAGAAGTGGGTATGGGGAAAGTCGGGATGCCATTACGTGTGGCTGTAACTGGCTCAGGTCAATCACCTTCAATGGATGTGACATTAGTGGGCATCGGCCGTGAACGTGTGTTAGCGCGTATCCAACGTGCCATTGATTTTATTAAATCTCAAAACGCTTAATATTTAGGCTGATAAGCGGGATTTGATTATTTCAATATTGACAGTTTATCAGCCGAAATTTATCATAGCTTGCGTTATTTGGGGATATAGCTCAGTTGGGAGAGCGCTTGAATGGCATTCAAGAGGTCGTCGGTTCGATCCCGATTATCTCCACCAAATTTAAAACCTTGAAACTTAAAGTGAGTTTCAAGGTTTTTTCTTTATAGAAATCTACATTTCTTTTAGATAATTCAAGCCTAATCCATTCATTTGTCCCATAATCCAGCTTTGTTTTTTACGAACTAACGCACTAGGCTTATTTACTTTATAGATGATAGGATTCGGTAAAACTGCAGCGAGTAATGCTGCTTCTGATTGCGTTAAATTCTTTGCCGATTTTTTGAAGTAATAACGGCTGGCAGCTTCCACACCAAAGATGCCATTACCAAATTCTGCAATGTTTAAATACACTTCTAAAATCCGTTCTTTGGACCAAAAGATTTCCATTAATGCCGTTGTGGGAACTTCCAATCCTTTGCGAAACCAACTTTGTCCATGCCAGAGAACGAGGTTTTTCGCAGTTTGTTGAGAAATCGTTGAAGCGCCTCGGGTTCGGTGAGATTTTTCATTAAATTTAAAGGCCTTTTGGATCGCCTCAAAATCAAAGCCCCAATGGTGGGGGAATTTCTGATCTTCAGCAGCAATCACCGCAAGTTGCATATTTGGTGAGATTTCATCAAGACTTACCCAATCATATTTGATTGAATAGCTAAAATCTAACTGTAATAAGTGTCCGATTTTTTGCTGTGCCATATAGGCAGAGAAGGGAACAGGGATAAAGCGGAAGCAAATGAAAAACGCTAGGATTGCGAGAGAAAAACGCCACGCAACCCGTTGCCAATTTTTTTTCCACCAAGATGGGCGAAAAAGAGGTAAAAGTGCGGTCAGAATTCGCTTAGTTTTTTGCAGCTTGCTCATCGAGTTGGCTTTTCACCCAGTTTATAAAATCCGGATCCATTGTTTTGAGCATATTAGAACCACGCGTAATGGTTGCCGCACTGGTATTGAGATTTTGCTGAATCTCTCGTTGTGAGAGGTTTTTATCCAATAACTGAGCCACGATTTGTAAACGCAAACCCACCGCATCGCGCTCATCAGGCGTGAGCAGAAGCGTTAAGAAATCTTGTGCTTTGCCTTGTTCAAATGCGGTTTGCAAAGTCGTGAGGAAAGCATTCCATTGTTCTAAATTGCGACTAATATACATATCAACAATCCTATACTATTAAACTAGTGCGACTAGTATAGCCGATCGTATTCCTCTTTGCTAAAGGTTTGTAATTTTTCTTTGTTTTGTAGGTTTTGATAGTAAAAATCGTAAGTTAATACGTTTTGAACATAACCCCGAGTTTCAAAGAATGGAATGGACGCAATAAATTCATCCATAGCCAATTTGCCATTGGCTCTCGCAAGCCATTTTTCTACACGGCTTGCTCCGGCATTATAGGCAGAGGCGATCAAAATGCGATTATTTGGATATTTAGCATTTAACTCATTTAAGTGAGCTGTACCGAGTAAAATATTATTAAGTGGTTTGAATAAATCTAACTCTCCGTTATAAGGAAGTTGCTGATTTTCTGCCGTTTTTTGTGCAGTACTCGGTAATAACTGCATTAATCCACGCGCATTCGCGGAAGATTGTGCCATTGGATTCCAAGCGCTTTCTTGGCGAGCAATGGCCATGGCGAAGGTTTTGGTGACACGATTATCCACAATGGCTTGAGGTTCTGTTGCGCTAAGGTTCACATTACTGAGGGCAATATCAAAATATTGACTGTAAGCATTTGGTAAGCGTAAGTCGATATAATCCCAAGCTTTTGCAATAATCGAGCCATCTACGCCCAATTCAAACCAATTTTGTTCATTCGCATATTGGCTTAACGCAAGTTGTTTCTCTTGCGGTAATTTTTCCAATAGAGAACGCCAGCGTTGTTTGGCTGCGCCTAATCGATCTAATTGACGTAGTTCTGCAACCTCAGCTAATTCAGTTACATATTTCTCTTGGATATTGGACTCTTGAGGAATTTTAGGCATTTCCAGTTTGTAGGAATGACCTAATTTGACGGCTGCTAACATTGGATAAAACCCACGTTCTCTCGATAAAGCTTCTAATCGTTGTTTCGCATCTTTATCGGATGCTTGAGCAGCTATTTTAGCCATCCAATAACGCCATTCTTGTTTTTGTTTTGCTTCATCTGAAAGTGCATTTAACCAGGCGAGTAAATCTGTTTGTTGCCAAATAGCCGTACGTAAACGACGTTCAATGAGGTTATCTGCATTGAGTTTAAGAATTTCCTGATCGCGCCATTGCACAAAATTAGGACTTTCGTTATCAAAGAAACGGCTAATAAAAGCGATTTTCCAATCACGTAATTCAGTTTCGTCTAATTGCCAAGTCTTAGCCCATTGCTCGTAAGGGATGAAGGTTGGCTCATTCATATTTTCCGGAATGGTTCGTAAATAACGAGCAAAACCTAGCATTACGGCAAATTTATGGATAATTTTATTCGTATTACCATCAATTAATGGCAGGCTCTCAGCGAGTGTTTTCAGATTTGCTGGATTTTTTAAGAGATCCAAATAAAGAGCCAAATCGATATTTACCTGAGCATTTTCTTTCGCACCATCAACTTTTTCTAATTCTTTAGCGAGTATTTCGAGACCTTTCGCATCATTTTTACTAAAAAGCATTTCTGCTTTTTGATAGATCTTCTCTTCAGTGCGTCCACCCTGTGAATACCAAGCCGTCCAAAGTTGAGCATCATTAGGAAGCTCCGCATTGTTAAGCCAAAGTTGTTCATACTCAGATAAAATAGCCGATTTATTCTTATCGTTTGATTGATTTTCTGCTGTTTGATTGGTATTGGCTGCTTCTATTTGATATTTAGCCGTGAGCACGGCAATTTGTGTTTCCAAATTATTTGGCGTGAGTTTGGTGAGAGCTTGAGTATCTTCAGCATTGATTAACAACGTAAAAATGCTTTGTTCTAATTTTCCACGTAGAAAATGAGAGGCATGTTGCTGAATAAATTGTTCAATGTCTGTTCGCAATGCATTCACTTCTTCTCGAGGCGTATCGCGATTAACGGTTTTTACACGTGCATCTAAATAAGCTGCCATAGCATCAGTTTGCAATGGATAGCCTTTTAAGGAATCAATCAAACTCAGGAATAACTTCGAATTATTAGAAACATGATTATTTTTGACCGCACTTTTTAGGAGCGATTCTAATTGCAGAAAAGTCGCACGTTGTTCAATCAGCTTTAATTCATGAGCATGCTGTTGCTGTGCCCATTTGGCTTGTTCTTCTGCAAGGTTAATTTGTGGCACAGTTTCATTTTTGCTTTTATGGGCATGCTGATTAGCCAAAGCTGAGCCTGAAAGTGCGGTTAAAATTAATAACGAAATTGTCGTGTGTTTAAGTGCTCGCATAGGAGATTCCATATAAAGAGAAAGACGGATATTTAGATCCGTCTTTGAGTGTAGAGTTCGTTTTATTTAGAAAACTTTTTTGAAAGGCTTCACAATCACATCACCGTAAACGCCCGCTTCTACGTAAGGATCTTGTGCCGCCCAGTCTTTTGCTGCAGACAGATTTTCGAATTGAGCAATCACAGTCGAGCCTGTAAAGCCAGATTCACCTGGATTTTCATCGTCAATGGCTGGATTGGGACCTGCTGTTAATAAGCGACCTTCTGCTTGTAATTGTTTTAAACGAGCAAGATGTTGCTCACGTACTGAAAGACGTTTTTCTAGAGAGCCAGGAACATCTTGGGCAAAAATTACGTAATACATCATTTCTCCTTTTAACAATTTAATTGTAATTCTTCGATAGAGGCTAATGCGCGTTCCAGTTCAAGATTACTTTCACGTGGAATAGCGCGAGATTTGCCGTCTTTTCCAACCGCGACAAAGGTAAATACGGCATCTGTCACGCAGTAACGTTCCCCAATTGGTTCGCTCGCAACTTTTTTCACCCATACTTCTACCTTGATTTTAATAGAAGAGCGACCCACACTGAGACATTGGCCGTAACAACACACCACGTCACCGACGGCGATAGGCTTAATGAAATTCATACTTTCTACGGCAACGGTAACGACACGACCATGAGCAATTTCTTTTGCTAGAATTGCTCCGCCCATATCCATTTGTGACATAATCCAGCCACCGAAAATATCACCGTTAGCGTTGGTGTCTGAAGGCATCGCTAAAGTACGTAATAATAATACGCCTTTAGATTGACGACCGTCTTTATCGATAAGATTTGAAACCATTATTTGTCCCCGTCATTTTTTTGATCATCTTTAGGTAAGTAACGGTAAATATAAGCACCGCTGACGATTGTTGCAACAAAGGTCATACCAAGTAAACCAAAAGATTTGAAATCAACCCAAGCATCTTCAGACATATTTTGGCTGATATAAATATTTACAAGCATACACAGAATGAAAAATCCTGCCCAGCCTACATTCAATTTGTTCCACACATTATCCGGTAATTGGATTTCTTTGCCTAATAACTTTTTCACCAGTGGCGTATTGAATTGGAATTGTGCAACCAATAACACAATGGCAAAGAGAGCATTAATAATGGTGACCTTCCATTGTAGATATTTGATTTCATTAAAATAAGCAGTAAGCAATCCAAAAAAGACGACAGCAATCGCCATGATTTTTTGTTGTTTCTCAATCACACCATATTTCAGTTTTAGCACAATCATTTGAACAATGGTTGCAATCACTAATACGATGGCAGCATCACGCACACCAAACATTTTGTAGGTGATGAAAAAGAGAACAAGAGGAATAAATTCAAGAAGTTGTTTCATGTTATGCCTTCATAAATAAGCTGTAAAAACGGTAAGTAAATACCAAAATAAACATTTGAAATAATGCAGCCAAGATGCCAACGAGAGCACTTAAAAATGATGAACCTAAGATTGCACCAATGGTGTTCACCACTAAAGGAAGAAGTAAATAAGTGAGTAAAGCATAAATAATTAATACGCCATTACGCTTAATACCCGCACGCCATACTTGTAAAGCACTTTGCCCGATAGATTGATTGGATGCAATGTAATGTACAGGCGATAAGCATAGGCGAACAAAGAAAAATAAACCAAATCCCATTGAAACAAAGGCTAGAGGGGAGAGGGCATTTTTGCTTAAAAATGAGCTCATAACATCAGCAAGGCCAAATAAAAGTGGCAAACTCATAAAAATATCTAAAACGACCACACCTAAAAAACGGCGTAATGTCAGCATGAGACCTTGATTAATCGGATTTTCATTTTGCTGACTAATATGATGAATAGTTGCCATGCCGAAGGTTGCAATAAAAGACATCAACAATTGTTGGAATAAAAAAGATCCAATCAGTGCAGTTGGCTCTACTTTGCTTAATGCATCAATAATGTCCTGTTGTGATGGATTAGGATTATCACCCAAACTTGGCATTGGTACGCTGACTAATGCATTAATTAATTGTGAAACGACGAAAAAACCAACGAAAATCAGCACGGTTTTTCGCTGATTACGCATAAAGTTGAGGCTATCTTGAAAAATCTGAGTAAAGTTAATTGGCATATTATATCCCACAATAATAAAACCCCGATTATACAGGGTTTATTGTTTTTTTCATAAAATCAGATTGTTTAATGGTGATTTGAGTCACTCTTTTCAAGATCGCATATTGCTTTACTCATTAGCGTAACCATTCAGTGGTAACGGCTTGCCGTCTAAATAAGCTTGATTTTCAATGAGTTTTAATCGATCTCCTACAAACCATTTAATCACTAAAGGATAAATGTGATATTCTTGTTCACGAGTTCGAAGCTCTATCTTCTCGACGGTATCACCAGGGAAAATAGGTACTTTAGCCTGTAATACAATGGCGCCGCCATCGATCTCTTCATTGACAAAATGCACGGTTGTACCGTGTTCGCTGTCGCCATTCTCAAGTGCTCTTTGATAAGTATCTAATCCAGGATATTTTGGTAGAAGAGAAGGATGAATATTTAAAATTTTCCCAGCAAAACGTTGTGTGAATGGTTTTGTTAAGATCTTCATGTAACCGGCTAATACAATGAGATCAACATTGAGATCCTCTAAATAGTCACCGATAGCCTTATCCATATCGAGATTGGACGTAAAATCTTGACGTAAAAAAACGCGGCTAGGAATGTCCGCACTTTTAGCGCGTTCTAAGCCAAATGAATCGATTTTATTACTGATGACAGTCATAATCTTTCCTGGAATAAACCCAGTTTGACAAGCCTCAATTATTGCTTGAAGATTTGATCCTTGCCCTGAAATAAGGACGGCAATTTTTTTCATATTATTCTACATAAAAGAAGGGCGAACCTTTCATTCTGAAATTTTCGCCCTGAAATGGAAAAGAGAAATTATTTAATAATAACTTGTGGTTCGTTATCTGTCGCACTTTCGATATGACCGATTAACCAGGCATTTTCACCGGATTGTTTTAAAATCGCTAAAGCGGTTTCCACTTGCGATTGTGGTAATGCAATCACCATGCCCACGCCACAGTTGAATGTGCGGTACATTTCATAGGTTTCAATGTTGCCTTTTTCTTGTAACCATTTGAACACCGGTTGCCATTCCCAGCTACTTTCATCAATAACCGCTTTTGTATTTTTCGGTAATACACGAGGGATATTTTCCCAGAAACCGCCACCCGTTAAGTGCGCAATAGCATGGACTTCCGTTTGTTTGATTAACGCGAGAACAGATTTTACATAGATTTTTGTCGGTGCAAGCACTTGTTCACTTAATGGACGACCATCTAACTGTTCAGTGGCTGGGTTTACGCCAGCAACATCAATCACTTTACGAATTAAAGAATAACCATTTGAATGTGGACCACTTGAACCAAGTGCAATTAAGGCATCACCTACTTTAACTTGACTACCATCAATGATTTCTGATTTTTCAACAACGCCTACACAGAAACCTGCAAGGTCATAATCACCAGTGTGATACATACCCGGCATCTCTGCGGTTTCGCCACCAACTAATGCACAACCAGATTGTACACATCCTTCAGCGATGCCTTTGACCACATCTGAAGCAACATCCACATCAAGTTTTCCTGTAGCATAGTAGTCTAAGAAGAATAATGGCTCTGCACCTTGTACGACTAAATCGTTAACACACATTGCAACCAAATCAATACCGATGGTATCGTGTTTTTTTAAGTCAATGGCTAAACGTAATTTGGTACCTACGCCGTCTGTGCCAGAAACAAGGATAGGTTCTTTATATTTGCCCGGAATAGCACATAATGCACCAAAGCCGCCTAATCCGCCGATGACTTCAGGACGAGTGGTTCGTTTCACGTGTGGTTTAATACGTTCAACTAATTCATTACCGGCATTAATATCCACGCCTGCATCTTTATAACTTAATGATGGTTTGCTCACAATGTTATCCTATATTTTTAGGTTAAATGATAAAACGGCGTGATTGTATCAGATTAAGCAAACGTTTGCGATAGTGATTTAATTGGGTTTTAACTAAAAAAATAACCGCACTTTATTTTAAAGGATAAAGTGCGGTTATTTTTTAACGTGTTTTTAGCGATTCGCTAATTCAAAAATCATCGCTTCAGCTTGGCAGCTAAATGTAAAGCGAGCTGTTAAATTTGCGCCATTTT
Source organism: Haemophilus parainfluenzae (assembly GCF_014931415.1). Taxonomy (NCBI): domain Bacteria; kingdom Pseudomonadati; phylum Pseudomonadota; class Gammaproteobacteria; order Pasteurellales; family Pasteurellaceae; genus Parahaemophilus; species Parahaemophilus parainfluenzae. The sequence continues at coordinate 991,814 of NZ_CP063121.1, forward strand.
CAGTTTCTGTGATTTCACTTTTAATTTCGCAAGGATCGCTTTCTGTTTTGCGAGCTTTTTCAATGAAACGATTAAGTGCTGCTTCAGCTTCAGCTTTATTCGCATAGGTTTGATGAATATCAACAGAACAATCTGAACCGTCAATAATCGTACCCACATCAACACAACTACAAGTGAGAGATTCTTCTGCTTTGCATGTTACTGTCATAGGATTTCCTTATTTAAAATTAAGATTGGTTCTATTCTAGCATTTTTAAAACGCTCTGCCAAAGTAGCCACATTTTTTTAATTTAAATATCATTTATTTATCACTGGTCGGAACACTTTAAAATTAATCTAAAATAATTTGCACTCCATTTATTGGAGTTTTAGAATCTCGCGGCTTTTTTCATTATTATTAATAACAAAAGGTTCCAAATGAGAAAATTTAATAAAACGCTATTAGCAATGACCACATTGTTAGCAGCAAGCGGTGCAAATGCAGCCGCATTCCAATTAGCAGAAGTTTCTACATCAGGTCTTGGTCGTGCTTATGCGGGTGAAGCAGCAATTGCTGATAATGCTTCAGTGGTTGCAACGAACCCTGCATTAATGAGCTTATTCAAAACTAATCAATTCTCTGTGGGTGGCGTTTATGTAGATTCTAAAATTCACATGAGTGGTCCAGTTACAGTTAATGCGCTAGGTCGTACTGTTGCAGTAGGTTCTGCAGATCATAACAGTGTTGTTCCAGGTTCATTGATTCCGAATATGTATTTTGTAGCACCAATTAATGACAAATTTGCCATTGGTGGTGGTATGAATGTGAATTTTGGATTAAAAAGTGAATATGAATCAGATTACAACGCGGGAGTATTCGGCGGTAAAACTGATTTAAGTGCGATTAACTTAAATTTAAGCGGTTCATATCGTGTATCTCAAGGTTTAACTGCTGGTGTGGGTTTAAATGCAGTTTATGCAAAAGCAGAAATTGAGCGTCGAGCGGGTATTTTAAGTGATGCAGTGAAAAATGCTGCGCCATTAGTTCCTGCATTAGTGAGAGCTGGACGAATTTCACCAAACGCGGCAGCTTCTTTAGCAAAATTACAAGGTGTGAACAAAGAAACTGTATTAACCCACTTACAAGATAAAAATGCATGGGGTTTTGGTTGGAATGCAGGTTTAATGTATGAGTTCAACGAAAATAACCGTGTTGGTTTAGCCTATCATTCAAAAGTTGATATTGACTTTGAAGATGATAACGCCGTGAGTGCAGGTCGTACTATTCGTGGGCAAGGCCCTGCTGCAGGTGGGTTAACATTACACTTACCCGATTATTTAGAATTATCAGGTTTCCACCAAGTTACAGATAATTTGGCATTACACTACAGCTACAAGTTTACACACTGGAGCCGTTTCAAAGAGTTACACGCAACCTTTAATGACGGTGAGCTTGCTTTCCATAAAGATGAAAAATACCGTAGCAATTCTCGTTATGCATTAGGTGCAACCTATAATGTAAATGATAAATTAACGCTTCGTGCCGGTATTGCTTATGATGAGGCTGCAGCACCAACAGAGCATGCAAGTGCATCTATTCCAGATACTGATCGTATGTGGTATAGCGTAGGGGCAACTTATAAATTTACCCCTAATCTTTCTATTGATGCGGGCTTTGCACACTTACGTGGTAAAAAAATTCACTTTACCGAAAGTCAATCAATTGGTGGCTTAGCGACAGTAACAGCAAATTATACCTCTAAAGCAAGTGCTAACCTTTACGGTTTAAACTTAAACTACAGTTTCTAATTTGTAAAAAATTTAGCATAATACGCAGCACACCGAATGCATGTTCGGTGTGCTTTTTTCTTATATCATTTCATAAAAAACGAGAGAAAAATGACCGCACTTTTTTATGCTTATATGGACTCACCAATTGGTCGGTTATTAATGCTTTCTGATGGTGAACATTTAACGAATTTAGATTGTGAATTAGAACAAACCACGCCAAATCCAAATTGGATTTTACGAGACGATTTACCGCTTTTTGAAAAAGTGCGCAGCGCTTTAATGCGTTATTTTAATGGCGAGCCAGAAAGTTTCTCTAATATCCCTTTATCACCTAAAGGTACCGCATTTCAACAAGCAATTTGGGCAGCATTGCGTCAAATTCCTTATGGCAAAACGGCGAGTTATGGTGGATTAGCAGAAAGCATTAATAACCCTAAGGCCGTGCGAGCTGTTGGCGGTGCAGTAGGAAGTAATCCCATTAGTATTATCATTCCATGTCATCGTGTATTAGGGAAAAAATGTGAAATTACCGGTTTTGGTGGTGGATTGCCGGTAAAACGCTTTTTATTGAAATTAGAGAATATTCCTTACATCGACAAAGGCGTAGAATACGTTAAACCGAAATTATTGAAGAAATACCACGAATGATCCCACAAACCGAACAAGCCTTATTAGAAAAAGCGCAATCTATTGCGGGGTTAACCTTTGGCGAACTTGCAGATGAGTTAAATATTTCCGTTCCACCAGATTTAAAACGTGATAAAGGTTGGGTTGGGCTCTTGCTTGAAACCGCTCTGGGGGCGACTGCAGGTAGTAAAGCAGAACAGGATTTTTCTCATCTAGGCATCGAATTAAAAACCTTACCTATTAATGCCGAAGGTTTTCCATTGGAAACCACCTTTGTGAGTCTTGCCCCCTTGGTGCAAAATTCAGGGGTAAATTGGGAAAATTCACACGTTCGTCATAAATTATCGAAAGTCTTGTGGATTCCCATTGAAGGCAGCCGAGACATTCCTTTGCGTGATCGCCATATTGGTCAGCCTATCTTATGGCAACCTTCGATTGAACAAGAACATCAATTACGCCAAGATTGGGAAGAGTTGATGGATTATATTGTGCTCGGGAAGTTGGATCAGATTACGGCGCGCATTGGTGAAGTTATGCAACTGCGTCCAAAAGGTGCAAACAGTAAAGCCATTACGAAAGGCATTGGTAAAAATGGGGAAGTGATTGATACCTTGCCGCTGGGGTTTTATTTACGGAAAGAATTTACGGCAGGCATTTTAAACGCTTTTCTTAATCATAAAAATGGGTGAATCATCACCCCTTTTTTATTTCTCTAAGTTTTGAAAAACACGGAAAAAACCCACCGCACTTTGTAAAGTCTCACCATAAAAAATGAGGGGGATACGATTTCGTTGCCAAGGCGGAACACCGAACTCTTGCCAAATTTTTTTCATGGTTTCGGCTGGGCGATTATGTTGTCGTTTTACTTTGCCAGTATAAGCAAATCGTATTTGAATAGGTTCTTGTGTATCAGCAAGTTGAACCTGTTTTTCGTTCCAATTGACTATAATGCCTATTGCATTGTGGATTGCATAAATTCTTCCGAGATTATCAGGCAAAAGAATCTGTTGATTTAATGGCATATCAAGGCAAGTTTGCGACAAATCAACGAATTTTCCTGTTAAATAGAGACATTGTTGATAGCGGCGAATAATATGCTCCCCAAGTTGAAATTGTGGGGATGCATCCGCTTTGGCCTGAATAACATCATCAATAATATGCATTAATTGAATCTGCGTTGGCATGGCAATTTGATTTTTAGCTAGCCACATTCGCAAAAGTGCGGTTTGTTTTTGCAATGAATATTCTAGAAAGTTTACGAGTGAAAACTGTTTTTGATCCTCAAGAAGATGCTGTTCAAAGCAAGTTTGTAATAATTCATTAATCAGTTGTTGTTGCTCAAAACAATGTTGTGCGGCACGCTGAACTGCATGATCAAAATGTCCCCAGCGTTGGCGTATTTCAGGCAAAATTTGGTTACGTAAGAAATTGCGATCGTAATGATTATCTTGATTGCTTTCGTCTTCGACCCAAGATAGATTTTCTTGCTGTACGTAATCTTCTAATTCACTTCGGCTAAAAGAAAGGAGTGGACGCAGAATAGGCATCCCGAATAATTGACTTTCTTTTTGCATGGCACCTAAACCTTGTAACCCTGCTCCGCGTTTTAGCGCCAGGAAAAAGGTTTCAGTTTGATCATTTAAATGATGTGCTGTGACCAGATATTCATCAGGCTGAATATGTGTTGAAATAGCCTGATAACGGGCTTCTCTTGCGCCAGCCTCAATACCATCATGCATTTCCACTTTGACTTTTTCAATAATAAGTGGAATCGCAAATTGTTCGCAGAGTTGTTGGCAATGAGCCGTCCAAGCATCCGCATTCGGGCTTAATCCGTGATGGATATGAATAGCTCGCAGGCTTAAGTGCGGTCGTTTTTCGCTGAGTTTTTTAACTAAAGAAAGCAGGGCAGTTGAATCCAAACCACCGCTAAAAGCAATGAGCAGCTTATTGGCGGTGGTTGGAATTTGTGCTTGGAATAATGAAAAAAGATCCATTAGGCAACTTTAACAGCTTTGTAGTTTGTACTTGGATTTAAGATTTCAAAACGAGCAGCAATCGGTTGGAGTTCGTAAGATTTCAAATCAAACGTAGTTTTCATTACGCCTGCAACAGCATTATTCATTTTTTCAAAAGCTTCAACATCATTGCCACAGTTTAAGTAATGCGCCAAGAAAGTCCCCGCAATTAAATCACCCACACCAACAGGTTCAAAGTTAAATTTATAAAGCGGACGACTTAAATGCCATACACCTTCAGGTGTCGCCATAATAATTTCAAAGGTATCAGGATCATTTAATTTACCTGCTTTACCTAAGTGTTTAACTAACACTTTTTTCACACCTTTAGCCACTAATGCATTGGCGGCCTTGAGCACATCGTCAAAGGTGTTGATAGGGAAGTCAGAAAGCGTACGAAGTTCAGAAAGATTTGGGGTCATGATGTCCGCACGTGGAATGGCTTTTTCAATTAAGCGTTCACGTACACCATCAGCTACTACGCAGACTTTTTCGGCATTTGGCATCACAGGATCGCACAAGTAAAGTGCATTGGGGTTACGAGCTTTGATTTTCTCTAAAGCATAGATAATTTGGTCAACTTGTTCAGCTGAACCTAAATAGCCAGAAAGTAACGCATCACATTCTTGTAGTTTTCCAATCGCATCTAAACCGTTGGCAATTTCACCAATTTGTTCTTGTGGAATCACCATGCCTGTCCATTTGCCATATTGGGTATGGTTAGAGAATTGCACGGTATTAAGTGCCCATACATCCACACCTAATAACTGCATTGGGAAAGTGGCAGATTTATTACCAGCAAATCCATAAACCACGTGAGATTGAATTGCTAATACATTTTTCATTTTGAACTCCTTTTACATTATTTTTATTTTAGCATTGATGCATTTTCTGACATCCATGCATTATTTCTCAAAACACAAAAAAGAACGGTTAAATTAACCGCTCTTTTTATATATTATTAACAATAGCCATAAGACATTAAACGTTCGTAACGTCTTTCTAATAAGCCATCTTTGTCGAAAGTATCTAATTCGTTTAGTTCTTCAACAAGACATTGTTTTAAA